>NZ_JBIKRX010000014.1:0-50915 GCF_044348915.1 Flavobacterium sp.
CATGAAAGTACAAAATATAAAAAGATTCACCTAATAAATCCAATGACTATGTGGCATGAATTCGAATTTTATTTCACGTCATTTTGACATGAAATAAAATCCCTATATTTGAGACTGATTAGTTACATTTTTGCGTTTTACAATTCTTTTCTCTAGCTTAGTTTTGCTATATTACTGAATTTTTAAGTACTTTTGATTAAATCTATTAAAATAATGGCCGAAAATTTAAAATTTGCCGTAATTGGCGGAGGAAGCTGGGCAACAGCAATTGCGAAAATGCTATGTGTGAACCTCCCCGAAATTGCTTGGTATATGCGAAATGAAGATGCTATTGAACATATAAAAATGCACCATCATAATCCCAATTATTTAAGTTCTGTCGAATTCGATATAAAAAAACTTAATTTGACCAGCGACATCAATGAAGCTGTCGCTTATGCAGATTATATCATTTTTGCTATTCCATCTGCTTTTTTGAATGGAGAACTTGAAAAACTAACCGAAAGTTTAGAAGGCAAAGTCATTTTCTCCGCCATCAAAGGAATTGTTCCTGAAACCAGTTTAATTGTTGGCGAACATTTCAACAAAACCTACAACATTCCATTCGAAAATATTGGCGTAATCACAGGTCCTTGCCACGCCGAAGAAGTCGCTTTGGAGCGTTTGTCCTATCTTACCATTGCTTGTGGCGATGCCAAAAAAGCCAAAATCGTAGCCAAAAATCTATCTGGAAATTATATCAAAACCAAAATTTCTGACGACATTATTGGTACCGAATATGCAGCTATGCTCAAGAATATTTATGCCATTGCAGCGGGAATCGCGCACGGATTGGGTTATGGTGACAATTTTCAATCGGTTTTGATGAGTAATGGTATTCGAGAGATGAAAAAATTCATCAAGAAAGTTCACAGAATGAAGCGCAACATCAATGACTCGGCCTATTTAGGCGATTTATTGGTTACGGGATATTCTGTTTTTTCTAGAAATAGGATGTTCGGCAATATGATTGGGAAAGGCTATACTGTAAAATCAGCAATGATGGAAATGAGTATGGTTGCTGAAGGATATTATGCTGCCAAAAGTGCCTACAACCTCAACTTGGGTTATGGAGCTACAACCCCGATTATCAATGCTGTTTATAGTATTTTATACGAAGGAAAATCAGCAAAAGCGGTGTTTAAGAAACTGACGGAGAAGTTGGATTAAGTTTTTAGAATAAATAACAAAGAGAATAGAAAAAAGAGAGTTAGTCTTTTTCTATTCTCTTTGTTATTTGTTATTTTTTACCTCACAATCACCCCGTCGACAAACAATAGCGGCACTTCCTCGACATAATCTGGAGTGATGGAATTGGCTTTGAAAATAAATTTTCGGTCGTATAAGGTGTTGCCAATAAAGAAAGTAACCATAAACTCATTGTTGAGTACCAAAACACTTTTTTCGACCATTTCGATTTTTACAAAAGTAACTGCTGGAACTTCGACAAAAGCGTGACGCAAAAGTGACGTTTTTTTCATTTCGCCATCAATGGTTCCAAAAGCTTTGGAGACAACCATTACGCTATCGAGTTTGAAATCGCTGTCGTTTACTAAATAGATATACCAAACTTTTTCCATAAAGTCGTCGCTCCATTCCTGAACTGCGGCGAGGAAAACGTTTTCTACTTCGGGGATGATAATGTCGGATTTCATAATGATTGATGATTTCAAATTGCTTCGCCAGTTCGAGCAAAGCTCTCGGGTTACGAATGTTGATTTTTGATGTATAAAATCTGAAATCAAAAATCGTTAATCAACATTCTTAAATCTAAATACTCGCTTTGAATTGCTCCAAAAATCGAACGTCATTTTCGTAGAACATTCGAATATCCCCAATTTGGTACAACAACATGGCAATTCTTTCAATTCCCATTCCAAAGGCAAAACCAGTATATTCATCTGAGTTGATGTTGCAATTTTTCAAAACATTTGGATCCACCATTCCGCAACCACCAATTTCTAACCAACCGGTTCCTTTGGTAATTCTATAATCGGTTTCGGTTTTTAAACCCCAGTAAATATCAATTTCAGCGCTTGGTTCTGTAAATGGAAAATAAGATGGACGAAGACGGATTTTTGATTTTCCGAACATTTCTTTGGTGAAATACAAAAGCGTTTGCTTCAAATCGGCGAAAGAAACGTCTTTGTCAATATACAATCCTTCGACTTGGTGGAAAATACAATGCGAACGCGATGAAACGGCTTCGTTACGAAAAACTCTTCCTGGAGAAATCGTTCTGATAGGCGGTTTGTTATTTTCCATATAGCGCACTTGCACGGATGAAGTGTGGGTGCGCAATAAAATATCGGGATTGGTTTGGATGAAAAAAGTATCCTGCATATCACGCGCTGGATGGTATTCTGGCAAGTTCAATGCGGTGAAATTATGCCAATCGTCCTCTATTTCTGGCCCTTCGGAAACATTGAAACCAACATTAGAAAAGATGTCGATAATTTGGTTTTTGACTAATGAAATTGGGTGACGGGAACCTATTATTACTGGTTCCGGAGAACGAGTCAAATCTCCATAAAAACCTTTGATTTCCTCTTTACTTTCTAAAGCTTCTTGAATGGCTTTTACTTTTTCTTCAGCTGAAGTTTTTAACAAATTGATTACTTGTCCAAATTCTTTTTTTTGCTCGTTTGGAACGTTTTTAAATTCTGCGAAAAAATCTTTTAAAAGTCCTTTGCTTCCTAGAAATTTAATTCTAAATGCTTCAAGTTCTTCCTTGTTTTGTGTTGAAAAAGCTTGCGCTTCGCCAATATATTCTTTTATCTTGTCTATCATTTTCATCCAATAATTAAGTTTGCAAATTTATGCAAAAGTTAGAAGTTAGAAGTTAGAAGTTAGAAGTTTTTCTAAAATTCTTAACTGATCACTGCGACTGCACACTGAATACTATTCTATCAGTTCTCTTTCGATAAAATAATTCACGATGGCTTCTTTCATCAAAACCGATTGTTCGCCCGCTTTAAGTGGGGGCAATTCTTCTTTTACTTTATAATGCGGCCAACCGTCTTCGTCGAAAAATTCGAATTCATAGAAACCGTATGGTTCCAATAATCGGCAAATGGCGATGTGCATCAGGTTGAGTTTCTCGTCTTTTTCGTAAGTCCGATGCACTTTCCCCAGTTCTTGCACACCAATTAAATAAATGATGGCGTCCAAATCGAGGTCTTCGCCTTGCGAAAATTGATTAGAAAGTAGGTTGACTAGCTGTTCCCAGCGTTCTTTCAGTTGTATATCTCTTGACATTATTTAGAAAATAGAAGAAAGAATAAAGAGAAAAGACTTCATTCTTTGAGTTTAAAAAATTAATTTCGACAAAGATAGGAACTGTATTTTTGACTTCTCTATTTTCTTTATTCTATTTTCTTTATTCTCTTATCTTTGTTCTCTTATCTTTGTTCTTTAACCTAATCTCTTTTAGTATGAGTTTTTTAGATATTTTTCTGGGTGTAATCCTTATTTTAGGCTTGTTTCAAGGTATAAAAAACGGTCTTTTTGTCGAGTTGGCTTCTTTGGTTTCGTTGATTTTAGGAATTTATTTGGCTATCAAGTTTTCATTTTTAGCTAGAGTAATGCTGTCAGCAATTGTGCATTGGAATCCAAAAACGATTCAGATTTCGGCTTTTATTATTACTTTTCTTGTGGTTGTAATTGGCATTTCCCTTTTGGCAAAATTTCTGACTAGTGTTGCCGATTTTGCACAACTGGGTGTAATAAACAACCTTGGCGGTGGCTTTTTTAGACTTTTAAAGACAATATTAATTCTGAGTATCTTTCTGAATCTATTCGAAAAAATAAATTTCAATAATACCTTTGCTAGAAAAGAGACTTTAGACAAATCGCTATTTTATCGTCCTATTCAAAAAACGGCAGGTTTCATTTATCCTTCGATTGAAAAATGGTATGATGATTTGAAAAGGAAATAGCCCCCAACCCTTCATCAGAGATTGTTTTTATTGATTTAGTAGATAAAAATAATTCGCCTGACAAAGAAGCAATAATTTCAGGAACACTTTTTGACTTGATGGGTAAAGCAAATTCAAAAGTTCAAATTACGGATAATAAAGCAACATTATCGGTTCAAGGATTGAAAAAAGGAATATATGTATTAGAAATCTTAATTAATGACTACATTGAAACGCATCAAATTGTAGTTGAGTAAAAATTACTTTATCAAACAATAAATAGTTCACTGCAAAGAAGTGACCTTAACCTTTAAATCTACATTTTATGAAAACAATAATTTTTTCCTTAGTACTGTTCTTTACATTAAGTTGCACTAATAATAACGATAAAAATGATTTTGAACCGCAAACTATTACGCCTGTTTTGATTGGAAACGGGCATTTGGGTACTAATAATACTTTTTATACTAAACAAAATATAGTAATAACTACTAACCGTGAATGGCAAGCATTGTTAACTAATTTTAATTCAATACGCAACAATATAACTGCAACATTCACAGAAACCAACGTAGATTTTGATAAATACCAAATAATAGTAGTTATTGATGATGGAAATAGTGCTACGACTATTGATATTGCAAACATTACAGAAAACAATAATAACATTGCGGTGTCAATAAATCGAAAATTAGGAATTGCACAAGATGTGGTTAATCTTTTTCATATAGTAAAAATACCAAAATCGTCAAAACCAATAGAATTTCAACAAATTAAATAGTGTAGTAGTAGCTACTTTGCAGAATTCCTTTATCCTTCGATTGAAAAATGGTATGAAGACCTGAAAAAAAAGTAAGCAGTGATCAGTATTTAGTGATCAGTATTTGAACTGAACACTTAACGCTGATCACTGAACACTAATCCTTCACTTCCTTAATCGCAGTTTTCTCAATCCAACCTTCGGTTCCGTCAGTCAATTGAATTTTTCTCCAATTGTCCAATGTTTCCAGAACAAAAACTTTGGTTCCTTCGTGAAGGGTAAAAACGGTATTACTGGCTCTTTGTGGTTCGCTTTTTACCAAAACCATTTCAGCAAATATGATAGCTGGTTTTTCGCTTTCGTAATGATTTTTCTCTGAAATTGCGGTTGAAACACTAATCAATAGCAACAACAAAAGGCCGAACATTCCAAAGAAAAATAGTCTTTTGGTTATTGTATACCTCGAAAAATAATAACCCGCAAAACAGAATAGAAACAAAGTGGATAAACCTACCGAAATCCAAGCCCAAGTATTATAATGAAAAATTGAGCTGAAATCGTGAACCATTTTTGAAAAACCCACTTGTGGTATCTCCTTTATCTCATCTATTTGCATTTTATGTGCAAATTTCAGATTGTTTGTAATCTCGGCATCGTCAGGATTAAGCACTAATGCTTTTTCGTAATTGTAAACTGCTGGTGCCACTTTATTTAATTTATAATAGCAATTTCCTAGATTGAAATACAATTCAGCTGATTGCTTTTTGGAACCAATAACCGATTCGTATGCCGCAATAGCCTCCGCATATTTTCCTTTTTGGTACAAGGCGTTTCCTTTATCAAAGCCTGTTTGGGCAAAGAAAAATTGGGTTGTTAGTAAAAATAGTATTAGTAACTTTTTCATTATTTGTTTTTTACCGCAAAGACGCAAAGGCGCAAAGCTTATTTTCTATGTATTATTTTATCCTATATTATTAAGAAATTTGTTTTTCTAGATCCGAAATTATCAGTACTGCTTTATCAAAATCTTTTTGAATATCGGCGCTCGATGATTGTGCAAATCTTGCCAATTCGCAGTTCTCAGTCAGCGTAATAAAATCGATCACCGTCTGGGAACCAGCGTTTTTGGAAAGCAACAATTCCTGAATATTACTTTTGGTCATATCTGATGTCTCGATATGCAATTTGGCTTTCAAGAAATTATGCATTGCTTTTTCCAAAGCCACATAAAACGGTTCTTTGTTGTTGATTTGTTTTTTGGCTTCCGATAAATATTTCTTTGCCAATCGGTTGTTCATTTTTATTCTGTTTCCAAAAACATCTTTGTCTAAGGCTTCTTTTTTCTTTTTGAATAAAACAATCAAAGGCACCATCATAAAAGGCAATAACAATAATCCATAAAACATTTTTGAACCAAAGAAATCCTCTTCTTTCATTGAAATTAAATCGGTTTTCAACTTAATGTATTTGAATTGTTCGTTGCTTGAAATATAGTTTTTAGTATTTGTAGGTGCTGTGCTCGCAACTTGATCATTGGCTGAAGGCCCATCCATAACATTGATCATAATTTCTTTTGAAGTTATGGTCTTGTAGGTTCCTGAACCTAAATCAAAATAAGAAAACTGCATTGGTTTGATAGGGTAATTCCCTTTAAATTGAGGAATGATTGTGTATTTGTCTGAAATTTTTCCTGACATTCCGGCCAAATTCGTATTCACTTTTTCGTCGTGGACAGGATCGTACATTTCTAGCGAGTTGGGAACAACGGGTTTTGGCAAATTGAATAACTTCATATTACCATTTCCTGATACACTAACTATTAAATCCAGACTTTCACCATTTTTCAAATTGGTTTTAGAAGGAGTAACTCTAAAATCAAATTTACCAACAGCTCCTGAAAAATCGGCTGGTTTCCCTGCTTCTGGAAGTGCTTTTACTGCAATTGTTTTGGCTCCAGCCGAAACTCTTTTGTTGGCATTATTCACTACAACACGACCAAACATATCTCTACGATTGGTTGGCAATTGCACATCGATATCCAACGACAAAGGTTCAATTACTAATTTGCCTGATTTTTGTGGATATAAAACTGTTTTTCGCAATACCACAAAACGATATTTCTCACCTTTGAACATACCTTCTTCGCCAACAAGCTGCTTGATGTCGATATTTTGGCTCCAAAAATCATTGTATTTGGGTTTGTCTAATTCTCTCCAATTTGAAATTCCAATATTATAACTGAAATAAAGCTTGTAAACCACCGTGATTGGTTCGTTGATGTAAGGATTCCCTTTTGAAATATCAGCTACAAGATACAGATTGTCATCTGCCGAAATCTGGGTGTCATTTGGATCTCTTTCCTGTTGAACAGCATTTGTAACTGTTATCTTGATTGGAATAGTTTTATATATCTGATTATTGTATTCTATCGTGGCTTGCTTAATGGTAATAGTCCCTTTTTGCATTGGCAATAGATAATACGAATAGATTTTTTCAAAAGAACTCTTTCCGTTTACCCAAGATTGGCTCACTTGCTGACTTGGTCCTGCAATAACTTTAAATCCTTCGAAAGAAGGTTGATTAAAATTATCCCCATCCATATTCATAACAAAATCTACTCGCAGTCTTTCATTCAAACCAAGCGTTGTTTTACTCACTTTTGCTTCAAATTGAATTTGAGCCAAAAGCGATTGGGTAATTAAAAACAATAGTATTACAATTCTTTTCATTTCAATTGATAGTCATTTATTTCAAGTAAATTTCCTTTTGTGGCATTACCAATCTTTTTCAGTTTGGACTGGTTTTCCTTTTACTTTTTGTGCATTTACTTTGTCTTGAATCTTCTTTTCTTCGTTATTTACAGCGTCTAAAAGATTTTCCGTTCTTTGTTTTGAGATTCCTCCAGCAGTCGGTTTTGGTTTCCCTTCATCCTTCGGCTTTTCGTCTTTTTTATCTTGATCTCCTTTATTATCCTTTTTGTCTTTATCTCCGTCCTTCTTATCGTCTTTTTTATCTTTTTCGCCGTCTTTCTTATCGTCCTTTTTATCCTTGTCCTTATCTTTATTTTTGTCTTTGTCTTTATTTTTATCGTCTTTAGGTGGATTTTCCTTTAACTTCTGCTTCGCTAAAGCGTAATTGTATCGCGTTTCTTCATCTGAAGACTTGTTACGCAAGGCATTTTTATAGGCTTCGACTGCATTTGTATAATTTTTTTCTTTCATAAACACATTTCCCAAATTGTGAAATACTTTATGTCTTTGCACTCTTGATTTGGTTACAGTAAGTGCTGATGCATAGGCATATTTAGCTTCTGCAGATTGATTTTGTTTGTATATTGAATTCCCTAAATTGAAAGGAGCTACCGTTCTTTTGGGAAATTTTGAGTGTGAAATTCTATAATTGGCTTCAGCCTCAACAAACTTCTTTTCAGCATACTGCTCGTTAGCTTCTGGCAATGTTTTGTCTTTTTTTTGGGCATAGCCCTCTAACCCCAAAAAGGAGAATAAGAAAACAAATATGAAATATTTTTTAATCATTTGAAATATTGTGTTTTATAACTTTCAAGCATCCGCGAACTCCCCCTTCGGGGGTTGGGGGGCTACTCTTTTTCGTTAAATAAATTCAATTTTTGAACCCATTTTGTCTTTCTTTCCAACAGGAAAACATCTAATACTAACAGCACGAATGCAAAACCTAAAAACCACTGAAATTGCGATTGAAAATTGGCCATTTGTGTCGATTCAAATTCTGTTTTTTGAATATTATCAAGTGCGTTTTTTACGTAATCAAGCACTTGTTTGGTGTTATTCCCATCAACATATCCTCCTTTAGTGGATTTGGCAATAGCCGTTAATCCTTCTTTATTTAATTTTGTAATTACCACTTGGTCATTATTGTCTCTTTTAAAACTTTCAATAACACCATTGACTCTTAATGGAATTGTCCCTCCCTTTTCGGTTCCAACTCCAATGGTTATGATTTTCATTCCCAATTTATTCGCTTCTTCGGCTGCTTCTTCAGCTCCTTCAGAATGGTCTTCTCCATCCGAAATCAGGATCAATAATTTGCTGGTTTTGCTTTTATCATCAAAATAAGTTGCCGATAATTTAATGGCTTCGTTCAGCGATGTTCCTTGTGAAGAAACGATATCGGTATTCATACTTTGAAGAAACATTTTAGCCACTCCATAATCGGTTGTTATTGGCAAAACTGGGAATGCACTACCTGCATAAGCAACGATTCCGATTCTATCATTCCCCAATTGATTGATAATCTGCGAAACGATTTGTTTGCTTTTTTCTAATCTATTTGGAGCAACGTCTTCGGCAAGCATACTTTTAGAGACGTCCATCGCAAAAACGATGTCAATTCCTTCCCTTTTCACAGTTTCCATTTTGGTACCAATCTTAGGGTTTACCAATCCTAAAATGAGTGCAACGAAAGCCAAACAAATAACTACTAATTTTAAAATTGGCTTAAAAATTGATTTTTCTGGACTTAATTTTTTAATTAAATCTAAATCGCCAAATTCGCGCTGTTTTTTTCTTTTCCAATACTGATTGTACAGAAAAAGTAATACCAAAATTGGTATTACCATAAGCAGATATAAATATTTTGATTCGTCTAATTCCATTCTCAAAAAAAAGTAATTAGCCATTAGCCAATAGCCAATAGCAATGTTCTTATATAAAACTCCTGTAAACCGTGTTTCGCAATCCCAATTCTAGCAAAAGCAAAAGACCAGCAATCCAAACAAAAGGTCTGTATTTTTCATCGTAATCATAGAATCGTAACTCTTTGATTTCGGTGGTTTCTAATTTGTTGATAGCCGAATAAATCTCTGCTAACTTACTGTTACTTGTGGCTCGGAAATACTTCCCTTCGGTTTTTCTGGCGATGTTTTTCAACAATTGCTCGTCTATTTCCACTTTCATCATTTGAAATAAAATCTGTCCCGTAGGCGATAACGCATAAGGCGATTCGGCCATTCCGTTGGTACCAATTCCGATAGTATACACTTTAATTCCGTATTGCTTGGCTATGTCTGCGGCTGTTTCTGGCTCAATAAATCCTGCATTATTTACACCGTCTGTTAATAGAATGATCACCTTGCTTTTGGCTTTGCTCTCCTTCAAACGGTTTACCGCCGTTGCCAATCCCATCCCAATCCCTGTTCCGTCCTGCAAAACTTGGTCGTATTTTATACTTCCGATGGCATCGAGAACTATTGCTTTATCACTAGTTACAGGCGTCTTGGTATAGGCCTCAGAAGCATAAACTACAAGTCCAATTCTGTCGTTGGGTCTTTCCTCGACGAAATCGGCGGCAACGTCTTTCAATGCTTCCATTCTATTAGGTCGCAAATCTTTGGCAAGCATACTTCCCGAAACGTCTATTGCCATTACAATATCAATCCCTCGAGTAGTTTTAGTTTGATTGCTAATATCTACCGTTCTGGGTCTTGCCAACGCGATAATCAAAGAACTTAAGGCTAGTATTCTCATTACATTGAGCATCGGCTTCAATTTCACCAATAGCGAATTCGCATCTTTGAAACCCTGAGTTGAACTCATTTTTAAATTAGCCGTTTGCTCATTTTTTTTCCAATACATCCAAGCAACTGCTAATGGAACTAGTAGAAAAAGCCAAAAAAATTCTGGATTTAAAAAACTTAACTTTTCCATTATTGCTTCGTGTTTTGAAGTTCGACAGAGCTTAAAATTCGTTCCGAAATTTGATTTGCATACTGATCACCCTCTTCGTGAACAATAATAATTTGCTGCAATCCGCCTTCCTGACTAAAGATTAGAACTTCATAATATAATTTAGTACTGCTTTGGTTTTTGCCGTCTATTTGCGAAAACGTACCAAAACCTTTCATTCCTTTGATTCCTTCTTTGGTTTCAAAATCTTCTTGCTTTACAATCATATTTTGTGCTCCTTGCGCTTCCATAGTTTGTAAAGCGCCATCCAATGATTTGGACAAATCGATTTGTGTCTCCTGCTTGAAATACAAAGTAGAGACCATAATATAAAAATTATCGATTAGGCTTCCGTAAGCAAAAGACTGCATATCCTTGATCAATGCCATTCCGTCTTTTGGCAATGTTTTAGTCAAGTCAACCCTTTTAAGAACTTGTGGTGTTTCGACTCTCACAATAGGACTTCCATACTCGCTTTTGATCCATTCGCCTTCTAATAATTCTTTGGATGGATGTCCGATGATATTGTCTTTTACATAAGTAAATCCTTTGGTGGCCACAAAATAAGTCGTTGTTATAAAGAGTAACAGAAACACAGCAACAGAAGTTATTAAAATACGTTTCTGTCTTTGCTTTCTTAATTCTCTTTTCAATTGTTCCTGACGTTGCATTTCGTTGAGCAACATTTCATCATTGTTTTCAACAACAACCGGAATCGCTTTATCTAGAGTGACAATAGCTCTTTCAATTTTTCTACGGTCTTCGGTAATTTCGAAATCCATTGGTTTTGATTTGGCAAATTTTACCAAATCGGCTTGTTTTAAAACTGTCAATAAATTATCAAAAGTTTCTTTCGACAGCTTCATTCTTTTCTTTTTGGAAGCCATTTGCAGGCCTTCGATTAGCTCAGAAGTGGTACTTTCCATCGCTGGGATTTCTATCGCTTCCTCAATATAGTTCCGAACAATATCAGTTAGTTCGCTATAATAGGCTTTGATTTCGCCTTGTTGCCACAATTCTTTTTTCTCTAAAGTATCAAGCAAACTAGTCGCTTTTTCAATTGGAGTTTTATAAATTTCTTCTTCAATTTTGTTTTGCTGACGCTTTTTGATGTACCAATAAATCAAAGCACCTATCCCCGCAATCAATAGTAAAACCAATACATATTTCCACCAATCGCCGATTCCTTCATTAGCTGGAACAATATCCTTGATATCGAACATTTTTTGTTTCAATGTGTCTACTTGTACATTTGCCACCTCAACTTGAATTGAATCGGATAAATAGGGTTTATTATTGATTAAAATCTTTACACTTGGAATCGTGTATTTTCCAGAATCGAATTGGGTTAAACCATATTTTTTGACTAATTCATATCGGTCATTTTTTAAGATGGTGTCAATAGGATATGAGTAAATTACTTCAAGAGGTCCAAAGTTTTTTACATTCGGAAAAACCACTTTCGACAAGGTATCGACATTGGTTTTCAACGTAAGTTTAAACTCCGCGCCAATTTTATTTTTGGTAGTATCAATACTGGTTATAAGTTGTTTTTGCTGGGCAAAAACAGCAGTAGTAAACAGAAAGTATAGTAGTAGTTTTTTCATTCTTAATATTTAAACCTATAAGGTTTTAAAAAACCTTATAGGTTTACAGTTAATTTAACGGGATTTAAAATAGCCTAATAGTTTGGTTACATAACTTTCATCAACTCTTGTATTTACAACTCCTGCACCCGATTTACTAAAGGTTTCTTTGAAATATTTCAGCTTTTCCTGATAAAATCTTTCATAATTCAATCGCACGGATTTAGAACCCGTATCAATCAATTGTGTCACGCCCGTTTCAGCATCTAGCATAGAAACCATTCCTAAATTGGGCATTTTTTCTTCTCGAATGTCGTATACTCGAATGCCTGTGATATCGTGTTTTTTCGACGCAATTTTCAAAGTATGCTCATAATCTTCTGAAATGAAATCGGAAATCACAAACACAATAGCTTTCTTTTTTTGCGTACTTGACAAGAATTTCAAGGCTTGAGCAATATCTGTTTTATGGCTTTTTGGTTCGAATTCGATCAGTTCTCGAATGATTCTCAAAACGTGTGAACGTCCTTTTTTGGGCGGAATGTACAATTCAATTTGGTCGGAGAACAAAATCAAACCAATCTTGTCATTATTATTGGTAGCCGAAAAAGCCATTGTCGCAGCAATTTCGGTAACGATGTCTTTTTTGAATTGATTTTTAGACCCAAAACTTTCCGAACCAGAAATATCCACCATCAACATCATTGTCAATTCGCGTTCTTCCTCGAAAACTTTGACGTGAGCTTCATTGTAACGAGCAGTAACATTCCAATCGATAGCACGAATATCATCGCCAAATTGATACGGACGTACTTCGCTAAAAGTCATACCGCGTCCTTTGAACGATGTGTGGTATTCACCCGAAAAGATGTGATCGCTCAATCTTCGGGTTTTGATTTCTATTTTACGTACTTTTTTTAAGAGGTCTTTTGTTTCCATTATAGAGAAAGTGTTCAGTGTTCAGTATTTAGTTTTCAGTAAGTCACTGACCACTTGCAAACTGATCACTGCAAACTAATTTACGGTACTTCAATCTCGTTTATGATTTTGTTGATGATATCAACTGATGTGATATTCTCAGCTTCGGCTTCGTAAGTAATTCCAATTCTGTGACGCAATACATCGTGAACCACGGCACGAACATCTTCCGGAATTACATAGCCTCGGCGTTTTATAAAAGCATAACATTTTGCAGCATTGGCAAGATTGATACTTCCACGAGGAGAAGATCCAAAACTGATTAAAGGTTTCAAATCGGCCAATTTGTATTTTTCAGGATAACGAGTGGCAAAAATGATATCAAGTATGTATTTTTCAATTTTTTCATCCATATAAACCTCACGAACGGCTTCTTGCGCACGCAAAATTTGTTCTACAGAAACAACTGCATTTACTTTTTCGTAACTTCCTTTAAGGTTTTGACGAACTACCATTCTTTCGTCTTCCATTTTTGGATAATCAATTACCGTTTTCAACATAAAACGATCGACTTGCGCTTCTGGCAAAGGATACGTTCCTTCTTGTTCAATTGGATTTTGTGTAGCCAATACTAAAAACGGTTTGTCTAGTTTAAAAGTGGTATCGCCAATAGTTACTTGTTTTTCCTGCATCGCCTCTAACAATGCCGATTGCACTTTGGCAGGCGCACGATTGATCTCATCAGCCAGAACGAAGTTGGCAAAAATGGGGCCTTTTTTTATAGAAAATTCATTCGATTTAATATTATAAATCATAGTTCCTACAACATCGGCAGGCAATAAATCAGGAGTAAATTGGATTCTACTGAACGATCCTTGAACGGCTTGCGCCAATGTGTTAATCGCTAATGTTTTTGCCAATCCTGGAACTCCTTCAAGTAAAATATGTCCTTGCCCTAAAAGTCCAATTAATAATCGCTCAATCATATGTTTTTGACCTACGATTACTTTATTCATTTCCATGGTTAGCAAATCGATGAAGGCACTTTCTCTTTCTATTTTTTCATTGATTGCTCTAATGTCCAAAGTCGTTGTATTTTCTTCCATTTTCGTATTTTAATTGCTGTAATTTTTAATCGTCCTTTTTGACGGTGCAAATTGAATTTTTTTTTAGAAGTACGATGTTAAAAAATGGTTAAAACTTCTCACAAGTCCTGAATTTTAAGGATGTTTTGTGATAGTATTTTCATATTTTTAAAGTTTTAAAAAAAAATGGCCTAAAATTGGGAATTCACTAGTATTTTTATGGCTTTTTATCTTTGACAAAATAAGCCTTTTTTAAAGATGATTCAGAACAAAACCAATTATAAAATCTCAAAAAATAGTGTCTTTTTACTATTTTAAATATAAAACAAAAACAATGAAAAAAACAGCCTTAGTGACGGGAGCAACGAGCGGAATTGGAAGAGCAACGGCAAGAATATTGGCACAAAATAATTATAAAATTATTCTCTGCGGAAGACGGGAAGATCGATTGAAGGAACTCGATAAAGAACTTTCTGAAATTACAGAAATCCATACTTTGTGTTTTGATGTTCGCGATAAGAAAGCCGTTTTTGACAGCATTAATTCTTTGCCAACTGATTTTTATACAATTGATGTTTTGATCAATAATGCTGGAAATGCACATGGTTTAAGTCCCATACAAGGTGGCGATTTAGAGGATTGGGACGCAATGATTGATATTAATGTCAAAGGACTTTTGTATGTTTCGAAAGCCATAATTCCGAAAATGATCGAACAGAAATCGGGTCATATTATCAACATTGGTTCCATTGCTGGAAAAGAAGTGTATCCGAACGGAAATGTGTATTGCGCTTCAAAATACGCTGTTGATGCCTTGAATAAAAGTATGCGAATCGACTTGAATCCTTATGGAATTCGGGTGGGAGCAATTCATCCTGGAATGGTCGAAACCGAGTTTAGCGAAGTGCGTTTCAAAGGCGACAAGGACAAAGCTGCCAATACCTACAAAGGCTTGAAACCCTTGACAGCAGAGGATATTGCCGATATTATTCACTTTGTAATTTCCAGACCGTATCATGTAAATATTGCTGATTTGATTGTTTTGCCCACCGCTCAGGCATCGGCGACAATTGTTAAAAGAGAATCAATTAGTTAGGTTTGTTTTAGATGGAATAAATAAAATCAGTAACTTTGAATTAAATTCTATAAAAATGGAAATCGCAACACAAAAAAAAGAAATTATAGATTGGATTTTATCCATCGAAGACCAAGCGGTTTTAAATGAAATTGAAATACTTAAAAAACAAACTAGTTTTAATTTTGATGAAGAATTTAAAAAAGGGCTCACTGTTGAAGAATTTAGAAAACGAACTACAGAATATATAAAATCCCTTCCGTGGAAAAAGTAATTATTCTTTACAAACCCGAAGTAGAGATTTACCTCAATGGGCTGATTTTTGATCTGTTCCACGAAAAATATTTTAGTTATCTAGAAAATTCTATATTGTACAAAGACAAAATCATCGATTTCATAGAAAGTGATATTGCTACTTTCCCTTCAAAAAAAACACCTGCGGCATTAAAAACTTTTGGTTCAAAATACATTTTCTATAAATCGAATCAACGAACAACTTGGTATGTTTTTTTTGAAAACAAAGACAATAATTATCTTATTACCAACATCATAAACAGCCATTATAAAGAAACTAAATGGCTTTAAATGCAATCACAAGAGCAAATTTTAACATTGCTCTTTTTTATTTTTAAAAAATGATTAACAAACGGCTTCTTATCAAAAATCTATTGGCTCACAATGATGAGAGTAGTTTTTATGACAAAAAACGCCAGTTGAATTTACATTCGCGTGAAGGAAAAGCCAAGTTTTTGAAACACATTTGCGCCTTATCCAATTCGAATCCCGCCAATAATTCCTATATCGTTGTGGGTGTCGAAGATCAGGAAAACGAAATTGTGGGCGATGATTTTTTTGACGACAGTCGAATTCAGAATTTGGTCAATGCGTATCTCGAAAATCCACCGAAAATTCAATATGAGAATGTGCCTTTTCCCAATTTGCCCAAAGACAAAGTGGTCGGATTGGTAACGATTAAAGCCAAAAGTAAAACTTCGCATTTCAAAAAAGGCATTCACACCATTCCCGTTAACAGCGTTTTTATTCGCCGCGGCAGTAACACCGTTCCAGTTGAAGAAGAAGTTGAAAAAAATTATCAAAACACCGAAACCGTCATTGGTATCGAAAATAATTCCAGAAATAGTATTGGTTACACGCTCGATGGTGTCATCGATTTTATGAATTTTCGGCACAAGGATATGGCACCAAAATATAAGGTTTTCAAGGAATTATTTGTCATTTGCTGGGCTGGAGTACCAAAAAAATACCGAGAAACTACTTATCTTTCCCGAGTTGACATCGAACTCATCAACGAGCAAATCAAGTTGTTTTATTCGGCTCAGGATGTGGTGACGATTACTTTTGACGACGATACTTTTACGATTTTGGAATATGTCCCTCTGGGGTTGAATGACAAAACCAGCTTTTATCCTTTAGAAAAACAAACGATTCATTTTCACGACAATGGATACTATAAAATTGAACGAGAATTCCTTTTTCAGCCGCCAGAATTCAATCGAAAAATGTTGTTTCATATTTACAATTCGAATATTTCTTTGCTAGATAAACTCCAAAAAGGCCTTTCGTTAAACGAGCGAGAACAGAAAGATTTAGAGAATCTCCCATCGACCTTTATGATTTGTTACCTGAACGGATTTGACGATGCCAAGCAAAAACTGATTGATGTCAAACTACTTTTGAAGCCTTTTGCTTACGTATATTTGTCGTTTAAAGAAGCCTTGCGAATTTTGAGAAAAATGAAGTATGATGTGCAGTGAAAAATTAACCGAAAATCAGTACTCTAAGTCGTCACCTCTCTACTTGTGAATTAAATACTTTGAATCATTAAATAATTTGCAAATTTGCGGTAAATAACAAATAAAATGAGAACACTAGTTATAGGCGACATTCACGGGGGTTTGCGGGCGCTGCACCAAATTATGGAAAGAGCCCAAGTTACTCCAAAAGACACCTTGATTTTTCTGGGTGATTTTGTGGATGGCTGGAGCCAATCGCCCCAAGTTATAGACTATTTGATCGAACTAAAAACGACGCACAATTGCATCTTCATTCTTGGCAACCACGATGAACTACTGTTGGATTGGCTCACTAAGACTAAAGACAATAAACTTTGGTACCAACACGGTGGAGAAGCGACGGTTTTGGCTTATAGTGCTGTAAGCTCTGAAACGATCAAACAACATATCGAATTCATACAATCGTTACAAAATTTTCATATCGACGAACACAATCGCTTGTTTATTCACGCTGGCTTTACTAACCTTAATGGTGTTGATTATGAATATTTCCCGAGGTTGTTTTATTGGGATAGAACATTGTGGGAAACCGCTATGTCATTGGATAAAAAAATGAGAAAGGATGATGTATTGTATCCCAAACGACTGACTTTATACCAAGAAATTTTCATTGGTCACACACCGGTTTCTAGAATTGACCAAACTGTTCCAGTGCAAATGGCCAATGTTTGGAATGTAGATACAGGAGCCGCTTTCAAAGGGCCTCTAACCATTATGGATGTGGACACCAAAGAATTCTGGCAAAGCGAACCATTACCTAGTTTATATCCGACTGAAAAAGGGAGAAATTAAATACTATATTTGCAAAAAAAATAAAACAATGAAATGGGCATAATCGATAATTGATCGCAAGCATCAATGATTATATGCGAATTACATTTGACAATTAAAAAACAATAAAATTAACAAATGAAAAAGATTTTTACAATCGTATTATTAGGCACCATTTTTATGGTGAATGCCCAGGCTTTTAAAGGAAAAGGAGATACAAAACTAAATATCGGTATGACGATTCAAAATGGAGGGACAGGTATTTTGGCCTCGACAGATTTCGGATTAGGAGAAAATTTCTCTATTGGGGTTCTTGCTAGCTATTTGTTAGGAGGTAGCGATATCAATAATGTTGATGCTGAATATCGTTTTGATGCTAAAGCAAGATTCAATGCCAATTTAGGAAGTGTATTGAATATTTCACCAAAATTTGACGTTTATCCAGGTTTGAATATAGGTTTGAAAAACTTTGGTGGACATCTTGGAGCACGATATTTCTTCTCGAATGGTTTTGGAATATTTACTGAATTTTCTGTTCCGTTTGCGAAATATGATACTGATGCTATGTCAAAATACAATAACGGATCGACTTTTAATATTGGTGCTTCCTTCAATTTAGATTAGTCAATTCAAAACAAATAAAAAGCGGCTTGATGAAAATCTTGCCGCTTTTTTAATGGATATATTTTTTTACAAACCTAAGTTCAATTAGTGTTTATCAGTTGGCTTTAAATGGCACGCGGATGACGCGGATTGAACTGATTATCGCTGTTTTTTTTTAGAACACTCCATAATCTAAAGTTACACATCTTAAACCTTTTTTAATCTGCATTCATCGGCTTAATCCGCGTCATCTGTGTGCCAATTTAGCATTAATCGATGCGGTTATAAATCAAATTTAATTCCTTGTGCCAAGGGTAAACTCGTAGTGTAATTGATGGTATTGGTTTGACGACGCATATAGATTTTCCAAGCATCGGAACCGGATTCGCGTCCGCCTCCTGTTTCTTTTTCTCCTCCAAAGGCACCACCTATTTCTGCACCTGAAGTTCCAATATTGACATTGGCAATCCCACAATCGGAACCGGCAACCGATAAGAACAATTCGGCTTCGCGAAGATTGTTGGTCATAATGGCTGATGAAAGTCCCTGAGCAACTCCGTTTTGAATTTCGATTGCATTGGCTACCGTGCCCGAATATTTTAATAAATATAAAACAGGGGCAAAGGTTTCGTGTTGCACAATTTCGAAAGCATTATCAGCTTCGGCGATAGCTGGTTTTACATAACAACCACTTTCGTATCCCTCGCCAGAAAGTACTCCTCCCGCTACAAGTAGTTTTCCGCCTTGGGCGACTACTTTAGTCAGTGCATTGGTGTACATTGAGACAGCTTGTTTGTCGATTAGTGGACCAACGTGATTATTTTCGTCTAATGGATTTCCTATTTTCAATTGGCCGTAAGCCGAAACTATAGCTTCTTTTACTTTGTCATAAATACTTTCGTGAATAATTAAACGTCTGGTCGAAGTGCAACGTTGTCCAGCAGTTCCTACGGCTCCGAAAACGGCTCCGATGACAGTCATTTTTATATCGGCATCTGGAGTTACAATTATGGCATTATTCCCTCCCAATTCTAGTAATGTTTTTCCTAAACGAGCTGCCACGGTTTGTGCCACGATTTTACCCATTCGGGTAGAACCTGTAGCCGAAATCAACGGAACACGCTTGTCGTTTGTCATTAATTCTCCCACTTTATAATCTCCATTAATCAAACAAGAAATTCCTTCCGGCAAATTATTGTCTTTAATAACTTCGGCGATAATGTTTTGACAAGCTATCCCACAAAGAGGTGTTTTTTCGGATGGTTTCCAAACGCAAACATCGCCACAAATCCAAGCCAATGCCGTATTCCAAGCCCAAACCGCAACGGGAAAATTAAAAGCCGAAATGATTCCGACGATTCCCATTGGATGATATTGTTCGTACATCCTGTGTCCTGGACGTTCTGAATGCATAGTTAGTCCGTGCAATTGACGCGAAAGTCCCACGGCAAAATCACAGATATCAATCATTTCCTGAACCTCACCATAGCCTTCTTGCAATGATTTCCCCATTTCGTAGGAAACCAGTTTGCCTAAAGCTTCTTTATTTTTTCTTAATTTATCTCCAAATTGACGCACAATTTCACCTCGTTGTGGTGCAGGCATTAATCGGAATGTTTTAAAAGCTTCGCTGGCAGTTTGCATTACTTTTTCATAATCAGCAGCTGATGTGGTTTTTACAGATGCGATTAATTGTCCGTCGACTGGCGAATGACTTTCAAGGATTTCTCCGTTGGCAAAATGGTTTACTCCTGTTGAAGTTCCTTGGTTTAGGGCTTCGATTCCTAATTGTTTTAGGGATGACTCTAGTCCGAATGAATTGGCTGATGTTATCATTGTAACTTTATGGGTTAGAATTGTTATATTATTTACAAATATATTGTATTCGAATGAAATTTTCTAAATAATTCAAATTTTGATTTGTTTTCTAGCCCCGATTATAGTGGAAACCCTTGTGAGCAGAAAGGCTAATTTTTTCTAGGCAAAAAAGAGCGACCGCAGGAAGCTCCTTTTTTGTCTTAGAAAAATAGCCTTTATGGAACAAGGTTGAAACGGAAAGCGGGAACTAGCTCCTGAAAATATACAGCTAAATTCGTGGAAATTTCAATTGGTTCCTTCTGTGGGTAAGACTACCATTATTTTACCTCTTTGACCAAATAAATATAGACCGGAAAGTGATCGCTATAGCCAATTTCGTTTTCGGAATGGCGTAAAGGATATCCGGTGTATCTGCCAAATTTTTCGATCATAAAGGGCTTGTTGTAAATGCCTGCTTTCCAATATTGATAAGTAGAATGGTCCTCTTGAATTAAGGTTTCGGACACCATTATTTGGTCGAAAATATCCCCTGAATCTCTATAAAATAAAGTAGCATTTCCGTCTTTGGCCATCTGCTCGAAAGGGTTGTAAACTCCAAATTCTTGTACTTCGGATTTTTTCAGTTTTGCTCCGACGCATACTTTTACGCTTTTGTTATACGTTCCATCATTCAAATCGCCCATTAAAATGATTTTTGCCTTTGGATTTACTTTGTAAATGGAGTCCATTACCTTCTTTGCTAATCGCCCTGCTGCCTCACGAAATGGGCTGCTTTTTTTCTCACCTCCCGAACGAGAAGGCCAGTGATTGACCATCACGTTGACTTCCTCTCCATCTAGAAAACCAGTTACTAAAAGAATGTCTCTGGTGTAAATACGATTATTAGTGGCAACTTCTATTTTGTCATTTTCGACTTTATCTTCATCGGTATCTTTCTCCATTACCTCACTATTTCCACGATAAATAATCAGCGGAATATTGGTATAACTGGTAGGTTTGAAATATTTCTTTTTATACAAAAGTCCTACATCTATTCCTCTTTTGTCAGGGGAATCAAAATGTACGATTCCATAATCGTCTTTTAAAAGGTTAGATTGTTTTACCAAGTCTTCAAGAACCCCACGGTTTTCGATCTCACAGCACCCTAGTAGTGTAGGAGCTTCTTTTTGCGTCTCATTAGTCCCAATTTGCGCAATGACTTTGGAGAGATTTTCTAGTTTTTGCTTGTATTTTTCTGAAGTCCACCCCTGAAGCCCTTTAGGGGTCCATTCCTCGTCATAATTTGGGTTATTTATAGTGTCAAATAAATTTTCGAAATTATAAAATGCAATAGTTCGTAAGGTATACTTTTTGTGTTGAGCAATAGCCTGATTCAAAAAAAAGGATACTAGTAAAACAGTGATAATAATTTTACTTTTCATAATTAATTTACTAATTTTCAACACAATATAACACAATATTAGCTACAAAAATAATCAATAAAATTACAAATTTAGCTTAGTACAAGGTAAAATTATTATTCTGCGCTAATTGTTTTATAACGATGGATACTATGAAAAAAATCATTTTGAGTACAATATTTGTATTTAACACCGTTTTCACCATTGGGCAAACAACGTCCAAACTTACCGGTAAAGTGGTCGATTCGAAAACACAAAACCCGATGCAAAGTGTGATTGTATCGATTCAAAACACCAATTTAATGCAACTTTCAGACAGCAAAGGAAAGTTTTCTTTTGACCAAATAGAGGTCGGGAATCAATTCATCCGGATTAGAACAATTGGCTACAAAGAACATTTACTTCAAATTGAAATTAAAGAAGAAAAAACGCTGGACATAGGCACTATTTATTTAGAAGAAGACATTACTGCCGAGCAACAATTGACGTTGATTACAATTACCGACAATGATTTGAGTGATGACAACAGTGGTTCCGAAAGTACTGCGGGATTGCTTCAGGCATCTAGAGATGTGTTTTTACAGGCAGCAGCTTTCAGTTTCGGACAAGCCAGATTTAGCGTCCGTGGTATCGACAATGAATATTCCACTATCCTTATCAACGGTGTTTCGATGAATCGCTTTTCAGACGGAAGACCGCAATATAGTAACTGGGGCGGTCTAAATGATGCTACAAGAAATCAAGAATTTACCAATGGCTCTGCTCCATCCGATTATACTTTCGGAGGAATTGCGGGCACTCAATATATTACTACCAGAGCCTCGGTTTACAGACCAGGCAGTAGAATTTCGTTTTTGAGTACCAATACCAATTACAGCTTTAGAGCAATGGCAACCTACGCTTCAGGCCTGAACAAAAATGGCTGGGCGTTTGTGGTTTCAGGCAGCCGACGCTGGGCCCAAAATGGTTATTTCGACGGCACTAATTATGCTGCAAACTCACTGTTTGCAAGTATCGAAAAGAAGCTAAGTAACAACCATAGCCTGAACTTTACCGCCATTTACGCACAAAACCGAAGAGGGAAAAATTCGCCAAACACTCAAGAAGTTGCCGATTTGAAAAACTTTAAATACAATTCGTATTGGGGTGATCAAGAAGGAGAAAAAAGAAATTCGAGAGTAAAAGATGTCGAAGAACCCATTTTTACTTTAAGCCATTATTGGAAAATTAATTCGAAAACTAAAATTCACACCAATCTTTCGTACCAATTTGGTGCAATCGGAAACAGCCGAATCGATTTTCAAAAAGCGGACAACCCAGATCCAAACTACTACAAAAAATTACCGAGTTATTACACTACACTCTATACCTACAGCAATGATGTGGCTACTTATACACCAGACTATACAGGAGCTGAACAAGCCAAAACGACTTTCCTAGCACAACCACAAATGGATTGGACAGCTTTGTACCGCATCAATGATGAAAACTTATCCAACGGAAGCCGTTATGTTTTATATGAAGACAGAACCGATGACAAAACTATGGTTGCCAACACCATCCTTTCATCACAGTTAGCCGATGATATCGTGCTGAATGCCGGAGCCAGTTTTACCAAAACTAAATCATCCAATTTCAAAAACTTAATCGATCTTTTAGGAGGAACTTATTATAATGACATCAACACTTTTGGTACTTTTCCAGGTGAAGAACAATCAGATTTAAATAATCCTAACAGAACCGTAGGCGTAGGAGATAAATATGGCTACAATTACATAATCGATGCAGCACGATTAGAAGCTTTTACACAATTCAAATTTACTTATGACAAAATAGATTTCTATCTAGGACAATCTTTTTCTAAAAGCAGTTATCAGAGAGACGGTCTATATAAAAATGGATATTATCCAGATAACTCGTTAGGAAAAAGCCAAAAAATGGACTTTGATAATTTTGGTTTCAAAGGAGGAGCAACTTATAAAATTACAGGACAACATTACTTTGATGTCAATGCAGTTTATATGACAAAAGCTCCCAATCACAAAGATGTTTTTCCTAATGCTCGTTTGAATAATAGAGTAACAGACAACATCAAAAACGAAAACATCAATAGTGTTGACGCAAGTTATATCATTAGAATGCCCAACCTAAAAGCGCGTTTTACAGCCTACTTCAACGAAACCGAAAACACCACCGATATTACGTTTTATTATGCTGATAATATCAGTGTAGGAAATGGCGAATTTGTTTCGGAAGTAGTTTCAGGTCAAAACAAAAGAAACAAAGGAATTGAAGCTGGGATAGAATACCAATTTACTTCTACCTTAAAAGCTACCGCTGTCGCTGCTTATGGAGATTACCAATATACCAATAACCCCAATCTAGTAATAAACGCCGACGGAGTAACCGATGCTATTTTCAATGGTCCAGCAAATATGGAAGGATATAAAATCGCCGGAATGCCTCAACAAGCTTATTCTGCAGGACTTGAATATCGCGATCCGAAATTTTGGTGGATTAGTGCTAATGTAAATTATTTGTCTAATAATTATTTAGATGTCGCACCACTACTAAGAACAACTCAATTTATCAGTAATTCAGATGAAGCCAATTTCCCTTATGATGCAGCATTGTCAGCGAGTTATTTGGCTCAAGAAAAATTCGATGCCTTCGCATTGGTGAATCTTGTCGGAGGGAAAACGTGGAGAATTAAAGAAAAAACTTTAGGCTTGTTTGCCAACGTGAACAATGTATTCGACATTCAATATAAAACGGGTGGATTCGAACAAGCAAGAAATGCATCGTATAGCGAATTATATAAAGACCATACTGGCCCAACTCGCTCTTTTGGCCCAAAATATTTCTACGGGTACGGAAGAACATTTATGGTAAATATTTATTTAAACTTCTAATCAATTGATTGTTATGAGAAATACAATTAAAAACAGCTTCATCATTTTAATGGCAATCTTCTTCTTATCTAGCTGTGTGGATGACACTTACGATACTCCAAAATTCGGAGGCTGTGTAGATCCCGGTTTGACAAAAACTAAATCGATCGCCGATATTTACGCCGTGGCCAAAAACCCAGTTGCAACGCCTCCTAGTGTAGTTCCGAACACACCGACCTATACTACAGATGACATTATCGAAGGATATATAATTTCGAGCGACGAAGGTGGGAATTTTTATAAAAGCTTTTATGTTCAAGCCATAGATGGCTCCAAAGGTTACAACTTATCAGTTGATGAGGTAAATATGTATACCAAAAATTTTAAACCTGGGAAAAAGGTCTTTTTAAAACTGAAAGGTTTGGCTTATGCTAACCCATCTAGTTTTGCAAGGGGTTTAATCTTTGGCGCTCCTCCAACAGAACAATATGCGGTCAACCGACTGCCAACTCTCGAATATCCAAAACACCTCATTCCTTCTTGCGATGCGGTGAGTGAAGATGCAATTGTTCGTAAAATTACTTTAGCGCAAGTGAGCGACACGTATTTGAATACTTTGGTTGAATTCGATGATGTGCAGTTTATTGGAGAGTCCGCTAGCGAAACCTTTGACTTAGTACGAACAGATGACTACGATTCGAGCAGTTTTATAACCCAAACCGGGACTAGCAATTTTACTGTAAGAACCTCCCGTTATGCAAATTTTGCCGGATACAAAATGTCTGAAAACAGAGGAAAGATCCGTGGCGTATTGACTAGATACAACTCTACTTATCAAATCATCTTGAGAACAGAGCGTGACGTTAAAATGGAGAATAAAAGAATCGATTATCATCTTCCAATAGTTGGGAATAGCATACAATATGTACCAACTTTTATAGAGAACTTCGAAAGTTATGCAACATCAACTACAGGCTCCATCTACCCTAAATATGTAAATGACGCTTTCAAAGGAGGGAAATATTGGAATGTGGCAAGTTTTCGTTCCAACAAATATATTCAAATGAGTTCCTTCAATACTGGTGGCACTAATATTGCCTATTTGGCAATGCCTATAACTTTTACTCCCGGAAAAAAATTATCATTCAAAACCAAAGACGGTTTCTATAATGGGCCTGTTTTTAAAGTGTTCTATTCTAGAGATTATACTCCCGGTAGTGATTACAGCAAAGCTACACTTGTAGATATCACTTCAAGCTTTACCATTGCTAGTGGCACCAAATCAGGGTATGCTTCAAATTTTACCAGTAGTGGGTTTTATACCATTCCAGCCAACTTAAATGGGAACGGATTTTTTATTTTTGAATATAATACAGCAGGCAGACCGGAGGTTACCTCAACAATGCAAATAGATGACATCACAGTAAATTAAAGCCTTAAACTCAATTCTCAGCTATATGAAAGTAAAAAGACCTTGGTTTGGAGATATGCTTCTACCTACAAAATTATTTCAATCCTAGATTTTCTTTGTTTACATTTGTGTTGAAACAACACCCATTATGATTCTAAACCTAAACTGTTTTAAAAAGGGCGCAAAGAATTTTAAATCCCTTTTAACGCTTATTTTTGTTTTACAATTTTTCATTATTCAAGCACAAGCACCTATGATCATTCCACCAAGTTTAAAAAAAGGAGATACTATAGCCATTCTTGCAACGGCCCGAAAAAATACCGATGACAATTTAAAACCTGCCATAGATTTGATGCGCAGTTGGGGATTAGAAGTTGTTATTGGTAAAACAATTGGCTTAGACAATAATCAGTTAGCAGGAACCGATGAGCAGCGCGCAGCCGATTTGCAAGAACAAATGGACAACCCCAACATCAAAGCGATTTGGTGTGTACGTGGTGGTTACGGCACGGTTCGAATCATCGATTTGTTGGATTTTACAAAATTCAAACAAAACCCAAAATGGATCTTTGGTTTTAGCGATGTAACCATTATTCATAGTTATCTAAACAAATTAAACATTGCTACAATTCACGGCGCAATGCCGATAACAGTGGCAAAAGCGACTCCTGAAACTATCGAAACTTTACGAAAATCCCTTTTTGGCGAAAGCCTGAAATATGAAATTCCTTTTGATGCAGCCAACAAATTAGGAAAAGCCAAAGGTGAAATCGTGGGCGGAAATCTATCGATTTTATACAGTTTGATGGGCTCGAATGCACAAATCGACTGTAAAGGAAAAATTCTTTTCATAGAAGACATCGACGAATATTTGTATCATATCGATAGAATGATGATGAGTCTCAAACGTTGCGGTTGTTTTGATGATTTGAAAGGTTTAATCGTGGGTGGAATGACCAAAATGAGAGACAACGAAATTCCTTGGGGAAAAAATGCCAACCAAATTATTGATGATGTAACTAAAGGTTATTCATTTCCGATTCTGTATAATTTCCCTGCAGGACATTTTCGTGACAACAGAGCCTTAATTTTTGGCAAACAAGTTTTATTAGAATTAAATACAAAAACTTCAAAACTGACTTTTGAATAACTTCCAACTTCTAACCTCCAACTTCTAACTTTCAAAAATGGCCGAACACAATGATTTAGGAAAACTAGGTGAAGAAATGGCTGTTGAATTCCTTCAAAAGAACGGTTATGCAATTCTAGAAACCAATTGGACTTTCCAAAAAGCCGAAGTAGATATTATTGCTAAAAAAGAAAATACACTAGCCATTATCGAAGTAAAAACGCGTTCCTCACTCGATTTTGGCCTTCCACAAGACTTCGTAAAACCTAAAAAGATTCAACTTTTGGTCAAAGCCGTAAACGAATACGTAATTTTGAATGACTTAGATATTGAGGTGCGTTTTGACATCATTGCCATTCATAAAGAAGGTAAAACTTTTGCTGTTGAACATCTTACAGATGCATTTTATCATTTTTAATTAAATTTTTATTTGTTTAATTTGTAACAAATTGTTTTTTTATCTATTTTTGCATATCATTTTGTTAGATTATCACAAACAGCTCCTACTAGGAGTAACTAATTCTTTTTAAAAAAAGTTATGAAAACCGTTTCCTCAATTGTAGAAAATTACATCAAAACAAAACCATTTTTATTGAATGCTTTGTCCCTTGGCATTATTAATCTGACTTCATTGTCCCGAAATATTATGGTTGAATTAGAGCCGGAATTCGGTAAGGAAGTAAAACAAGGTGCCGTTGTAATGGCTCTAAAAAGACTAACCGAAGAGTTGGATTTCAGACTGAACCACAAAATCAATAAGGTTATAAAAAACATTGGCGAAATCACTGTTCGATCCTCTTTGACCGACTATACATTTGCCGCATCGGAAACTGTTTTGAACAAACAAGCCGATTTAATTACCGACATCAATGCTTTTTCAGATATTTTTTATACGTCTTCACGCGGTGTAAACGAAACCAATATTGTGGTAAGCAACACTGTAAATCATTTGGTTGACAAGCATTTTGCCAACGAAAAATTGATTCAAAAACTGGAAAACTTGGCTTCGATTACGGTAAAATTACCAAAAGAAAATATCGTTGTTCCTGGAATATATTATTTCATTTTCCAACGTTTGGCTTGGGAAGGTGTTATCATCAACGAAGTGATTTCGACTTCAAACGAATTTACCATTTTGGTAAGCGAAGACGAAGTGGATGTGGCTTTCAAAGTAATTAAGGATTTGAAGAATTAGTATTTCTTGCTATAAATTTTAAAGCTTCCAGCCTTTTAGAAGACTGGAAGCTTTTTTATTTTTCTAATATTTTGGTTTTTGTTTTGTACCTCTAAAATTAATTATTTCAATACAATGTTTATTATAATTAACTCTGTAAACCAAGTAATTATTTTTATCAACTAAAGCTTTGTGAAGATTTTTGTAGGTTTCAGATTTTGGGTATAAGTCAGGAAAAAGGCCAATCTGGTTGGTAACTTGGGTAATGTTCTCCTCCAATTGCAAAATTTCTCTAAAAGTCCATTTTGCTTCTAAATATTCAATAACAATTGCCAAACCTTTATCGGCTTGTGGTGTCCATTCGATTTTTAATGCCTTTTGGCAAATCTATTCATTACAGTTTCGTGACTAATAAATTCGTCATTTTCTGCTTGTTTTAAACCGATTTCAATTTCTTTCTTCTCTTCTGAGCTTAAATCGTCAAACCAATCCTTTTTGCTGGTTTTTAAAATAATTTCAAGTTTTTCCAACAAACTTTCGTCAATCGTGGTCAACTCTTGAATGAAATTATATTTTCTGGTGGCTAAATTCATAACTTAAAAAGTTTAGTTTAACAAATGTATCCATTTGACTTGGCTTTTAAAAACAAATCCCAAAATTTAACTAACTGTTTCATTTTTTAAGCCTAAATCCTATAAAAATGATTATTACTTTTCCAAATATTAAAAAGAAAAGCCCTATATTTAAGGCTCTAAATAACCAAAAATGAAAAGATATATTTTATTGTTTTTACTAACATTTCAAATGGTTTTTTCTCAAGAAATAGTAGTAAGAGGGAAAGCCTTTAATTCAGGGAAATTCAATGATCGTGTTGTTTATATTATCAAAAATGATACTATAAATAAAGAAAGGAAACACAATCATTCCTTATATGTAAATTGGAAAGAAAAATCAAAATTTCAAAACAGAAAAGACCCTTCATATCTAGAGTGGAGTAAACGCTCAGAAGTGTTTAATCAATTGTTCAATAATAAAAATTATAGGACACAAACTGATAGTTTAGGGAATTTTGAAATAAAAGCTAAATTATCGGACTCTCTGTTTTTTGAATCTACATATCATACAACTGAAAAACACTTGGTTGCTGATTTAGTAAAAAAGAAGAAAATTAATCTTAAGTTAAAATTAGAACCCTGCGAAGTTTGGCCTGCTCATCCTGAAAAACCAACCAAGCTCTATGTGTTTATTGGCAAAAAAATCAAAGTTTGGGAATCTCCATCAAGTTATTGTAATGTGGGCGCTTTAGATTCTAGAGCAATAGCAAAATATGAAATTATAAAAAACATCTATGGTGGTTTTAAAAAAAATACCATTCAATTCACTTCTTATACACATTCCTCTCCGCGCCGGCAACAATACATTCCATTTAAGTCTAATTTTGTAGAATATGATTATTGTTTATTGTACATATTGGAATACAAAGGAGAATTAATCCAGATAAAATATTTATTTGATGACGTTTATATGACAAAAGAAGGAAAATGGGCAACTCCCTTAAAACCTAAAGGACTATTTCATACAATTTCTCCCGACTTATTTAAACCAGACAAAATCAATTTCATTACACCAATTGAGTTTGAATATGAAGATGTTTTTTTTAAACAAATGAAAGAAAATTTCCCTGAAGAATATACTGAAATAAGTGATGGAAAAATCAAAGTGAATTACGGCTATTATGTCGAGGATTTATTTGAAATTAGAAAAGTAGATAGATTGAAAGAATATAATTATTTGATGAATTAATAAACTTTCTCCAAAGCTTCCAGCCTTTGAAAGGCTGGAAGCTTTAATAATTTAAACAATTTACCTCCCCAACATCTCCATCAATTCCAAAGCCCTTCTAGTAGTTTTTACATTATCAAAAGTTAATAAAAGTCTCAAACCAGCTGGAGTTTGCTTTTCTTTCATTACACAAATGTTGCTGTTCTTTTGCACAAATTGAATTACTTGATGAAAGCGGTTGGAAGTATAAAAATCGGATTGCTGATCGGATACAAAATAGCCAATCATCTTGCCTTTTTTCATTACCAATTTCTCGATTCCTACTTTGGTAGCAATCCATTTGATGCGAATACTATTCATCAAAGCCAGGGCTCGTGGCGGCATCGGTCCAAAACGGTCAATTAGTTTGTTTTGAAAAGCAACGAGCTCTTCCTCATTGGTGACATTGCCCAATTCGTTATACAAACTTAATCTTTCGGTAACATTATTGATGTATTCATCCGAGAATAACAACTCAAAATCGGTGTCAATTTGCAGGTCTTTCACGTATTCTTTTTCAACGCCTGTGTTTTCGTTTTCATACAAATCCTTGAATTCGTTTTCCTTCAATTCATCGATAGCTTCGTTCATTATTTTCTGATAGGTGTCAAAACCAATTTCGTTAATGAAACCCGATTGTTCGCCTCCCAATAAATCCCCTGCTCCGCGAATTTCCAAATCTTTCATCGCAATATTGAAACCGCTTCCCAATTCAGAGAATTGTTCCAAGGCCTGAATTCGTTTTCGCGCATCATCCGTCATCGCCGAGTAGGGCGGACAAATAAAATAACAAAATGCTTTTTTATTGCTTCGCCCAACACGACCGCGCATTTGATGCAAATCGGACAGTCCAAAATTAATGGCATTATTGATGAATATCGTATTCGCATTTGGAACATCCAAACCGCTTTCGATAATGGTTGTGGCCACCAAAACATCGAATTCTCCGTTCATAAAAGCCAACATCAATTCCTCCAATTTTTTGCCTTCCATCTGTCCGTGACCAATTCCCACTCTTGCATCAGGAACCAAACGTTGGATCATACCAGCCACTTCCTTGATATTTTCGATTCGGTTATTGATGAAGAAAACCTGTCCGTTGCGCTGAATTTCATACGAAATAGCATCCCGAATCGTTTCTTCGCTAAACCCAACTACATTCGTTTCGATAGGATAACGATTGGGCGGAGGAGTTGTAATTACAGATAAATCTCGTGCTGCCATCAACGAAAACTGCAAAGTTCTCGGAATGGGCGTTGCTGTTAAGGTCAAGGTATCGACATTGGCAGCAATGGTTTTGAGTTTGTCTTTGACGTTCACGCCAAATTTTTGTTCCTCATCCACAATCAACAATCCAAGGTCTTTGAAAACTACATTTTTATTGACCAATTGATGCGTTCCAATGACAATATCAAGTTTTCCTTCGGCTAATTGTTTTAGGGTTTCTGCTTTTTGTTTGGCGGTTCTAAAACGGTTTAAATAACCCACAGAAACAGGCATGTCTTTTAGTCTTTCGGTAAAAGTTCTATAATGTTGGTAAGCCAAAATCGTTGTGGGAACCAAAATCGCGACTTGTTTGGAGTTGTCCACAGCTTTAAAAGCAGCACGAATCGCAACCTCCGTTTTTCCGAAACCAACGTCTCCACAAACCAAGCGATCCATCGGTCGGTCGCTTTCCATATCGGCTTTGACTTCGGCAGTCGATTTGGTTTGGTCGGGAGTATCCTCATAAATGAAAGAACTTTCCAATTCGTTTTGCAAATAGCTATCGGGCGCAAAACGAAATCCTTTTTCTAATTTTCTCTTGGCGTACAATTGAATCAAATTGAATGCAATATGCTTAACACGCGCCTTGGTTTTCTGCTTCAGAATCTTCCAAGCATTCGAACCCACTTTATAAATTTTGGGAGGCGTTCCGTCTTTTCCGTTGTATTTCGAAATTTTGTAGAGCGAGTGAATGCTCACATAAACAATATCATTATCGGCATACACTAATTTTATGGCTTCCTGAGTTCTGCCTTCGACCTGAATTTTTTGTAAACCGCCGAACCGTCCTATTCCGTGATCGATATGGGTTACATAATCACCAACGGACAAAGTTGTGAGTTCTTTTAAAGTAATATTTTGCTTCTTCGAAACAGAGCTTTTGATGCTAAATTTATGATAACGTTCGAAAATTTGGTGGTCGGTATAACAGGCCAATTGGTTTTCCTCGTCAATAAACCCCTGATAAATGGGCAAAACAATGGTATTGTATTGCTTCCGGATATTTTCTGAGTTTTCCTCGTCTATTGATGCAAAAATATCGTGAAACCGTTTTGCCTGAGCGTCATTCGAACAAAACAAATAATTTTGGTACCCATTAAAATGGTTGTCATTCAAATTATTCAACAATAAATCGAATTGCTTATTGAACGAAGGTTGCGGTTTGATGTGAAATTCAAACGTCTTTTTGGTTTTATAAATAGTTTTAGCACTTAGTTCAACCACCGAGAAATCCAAACTTTTCTTGATGAATTCTGCCTGATTCAGAAATAATTGATTCGGCGCAACGTGATTTACCGTGGCATTTAGATTTTCGAAAATCTCTGTTGCTTTCGCAAAAAGTCGATCCAATTTTGTGAATAAACCTTCGCCCTCTTGAATAAATAAAACCGTTTGATTGTTGATGTATTCCAAAAAACTTTCACGATTTTCCTGAAAAAATTTATTCTCGACATTGGGAATAATTGTGATTTTCTTTTGCTTTTCGATAGACAATTGTGTCTCTACATCAAAACTTCGAATGCTATCGACTTCATTGCCGAAAAATTCAATTCGGTATGGATTATCATTGGAAAAAGAAAACACGTCGACAATTCCACCACGAACCGAAAATTCGCCGGGTTCCGTAATAAAATCGACTCTTTTGAATTCGTATTCGAACAAAACTTCGTTGATAAAATCAATCGAAATTTGGTCTCCAACACTCACTTTCAAAGTATTTTTATCCAATTCTTTTCGGGTGACCACTTTTTCGAAAAGGGCCTCCGGATAGCTAACGATAACGGCAGGTTTTTGGAGTGAGTTAATACGGTTCAAAACTTCCGCGCGACGCAAAACATTGGCATTGTCAGTGTCTTCAATTTGGTACGGACGTCGATAGGAACCGGGATAAAAAAGCACGTCTTCTTCGCCAATCATTTGCTCCAAATCGTTCAAATAATAGGCCGCTTCTTCCTTATCGTTTAAAATCAATAAAAATGGTTTTTCGGTCTTTTTGAAAAGCGATTGCACCACAAACGAAAGCGACGAACCTATCAATCCATTCAATTGAATTTTTAGGTCGGCTTGCTGTAAGCTATCGACAATTTGCTTGACTTTTGCCGAATTGTCATAAATTGTATATAGATTTTTTTTACTCAACGCGAGGTGTATTTGGGTCTAGTTGTGGCGTGTTCGGAATGGCTCTGGCAGTGTCCTTTATCATTTTCAATAATTCCGACTCTCCTTCTTCGAGAGGAATATTGCTTTTTTGTACAATTTTGTCCATTTGGTTTTGCAAAGCGACCAATTGCGTATTGATTTCGGGGATTAGCGCCACTACTTTTTGATCTGGAATGTCTTTTAAATGAATGTACAAATCTAGCATTCGCACCTTGGTGATCAAGATGCTAATTCTACTTTTCATCTGTGGATTGTTGAATTCAGTAGGTAAAAATTCATTCAAAGCCATTACTTTTTTAGAGAGTTCGGCTGCTTTTTTTTGGAAAGCGCCGATGGTTTTCTTGGGTTTTTGATCTAAATCTGTCAAAAATGCCCGCCATTCTTTCCAAGATACCGTTTTCTCTTGGGCAGTTGAATTGATAGGCTTGGCATTGAAAACCCAACCTTTTTCAATATTCGAAAAAATTACTTCTTTCTTTTTAATGTCTTTTATGGATTCTGCCTGACGTTTTTCGTTCTCGTCTTTACAAGAAAACAAACCAAAAACCAGCAAAAGGATATATAGATATTTAAATTTCATCCGTGATCAGTTAAGTCGCAAAGTTACGAAGTAAATTTACAAATACGAATTCGCACCTATAGAATAAGAATCTAATATCTGAGCGATAAATTTCTTGCGTTTTCAGAATAAAAATTATGAAATAACGCGCAATTATTGGCGCTAATTTTCAAAAATTGATGCATATTATTGAAATTTTTGATGTTTACGAAAACGTTATCTTTGTGTTTTTAAAATTATATCTATGAATCCTAAAATACTGATTATCGGTGCTTGCGGGCAAATTGGAACAGAACTTACACATCAGCTTCGAAAATTATATGGCACGGAAAATGTCGTTGCTTCCGATATTCGAAAATTGAATAATGAGGTTGTCAATTCGGGAACTTTTGAAGTCATAAATGCCTTGGATTTCAATCAAATTGAGCATCTTGTCGAAGTGCATCACATCACCGACATTTATTTGATGGCCGCATTACTATCGGCAACAGCCGAAAAAAATCCAGCTTTTGCTTGGGATTTGAATATGAATTCGCTATTTCACGTTTTGAATTTGGCCAAAGCCAAGAAAATAAAAAAAATATTCTGGCCTTCGAGTATTGCGGTTTTCGGACCTACAACGCCACGAGAAAACACGCCGCAATATACCATTATGGAACCTTCAACGGTCTACGGAATCAGCAAACAAGCTGGCGAAAGATGGTGCGAATATTACCATACGCATTTTGGTGTCGACGTGCGAAGCGTTCGTTATCCCGGATTAATCAGCTGGTCGACTCCTCCGGGTGGCGGAACTACGGATTATGCTGTAGATATTTATCATAAGGCTTTGAGCGATGGAAAATACGAGTGTTTCTTATCTTCAGAAACCAAAATGCCGATGATGTATATGGATGATGCCATTGCTGCAACGATACAAATTATGCAAGCTCCATCAGAAAAAATTAAAATTCGTTCTTCCTATAATTTGGCCGCAATGAGTTTCACTCCCACCGAAATTGCTGCCGAAATCAAGAAACACATTCCTGAATTTAGTATTTCCTATCAACCCGATTTTCGTCAAACCATCGCCGATAGCTGGCCGGCAAGTATCGATGATTCTAAAGCTAGAGAAGACTGGGACTGGCAGCACGAGTTCGATTTAGAAACAATGACGGTCGATATGCTGAAGAACCTGCGGTAAAGAAGTTACATAAAAACGGAAACCTATTGGTTTAAATCCTACTTTTGATTTTAAATCCTGTTTAATGTTACTAAAACCTATACTTTATTCTACAAATCAATTCATCTTTTGAACTATGAAAAAAATTATCCTCCTCCTTTTTGTCTCCACTTTTGCATTTATTAGCTGCAATAAAAATGATAAAAATTCCGCTTCGGGCGATGCGGCTTTTATAAAACTATCTGATGAATTTATCGATGGGTATCTTGCTTGGCGTCCGCAAACTGGGGTTTATTTGGGGTATCACGAATATGATGGTAAAATTACTGATTACAGCAAGGCTTCCATCGCGACTGAAATAGCTAGACTAAAAGAGTATGAAAAAAACCTTTCAGAAATAGACTCCACTTCTTTGAGCACCAAAACTTTTTATGATTGGAAAATGTTGGGCTTTAATATCAAAAGGGAATTGCTCAACTTTGAAAATCTGGCAGTCTACACCAAAAATCCGATGACTTATGCCGGAGCCATTGATGTAAATATTTATATCAAAAGGAATTTTGCCCCTCTCGAACAACAAATTAAATCCATCATTGCCATTGAAAACCAAGCGCCAAAGTTATATGAAGATGCCAAGGCAAATTTGCAGGATTCATTAGCATTACCGCACATTCAATTAGCAATAGAAATTGCAAAAGGTTCCGCTTCTTTCCTGGGGAACGATCTTTTGGTGGCGTTAAAAGACGTAAAAAATGATTCTTTAATGAAGGCTTTCAATAGTGCCAATAAAAAAGCGATTGACGCCATAAACGGATATGTTTCCTTTTTAGAAAAAGAAAAACTGCCTAAAGCCAATAACGAATATGCCATTGGAAAAGAAAATTATCAAAAAATGCTCTTATATAACGAAGGAATTACAATGTCAGCTGATGAAATTTTAGCCATTGGGATGAAAGAGTTACAAAAAGAACAAGCTTCATTTAATGCTGCCGCAAAAATTATTAACCCCAACAAAAAGCCTATAGATGTCTACAATGATATGCAAAAGGAACATCCAACGGCAGCAAATTTGATTCCGGATTCTAAGAAAAACCTAGAAGCCATTAGGCAGTTTTTGATTGACAATAAAATTATTACTATCCCTTCAGAAGTTCGTGTAAAGCTTGAAGAAACTCCAGCTTTTGCCAGAGCAACAAGCACAGCATCGATGGATACTCCTGGTCCTTTTGAAACCAAAGCTACCGAAGCATACTATTACATTACTCCCGTTGATCCAAAATGGACGCCAAAACAGGCCGAAGATTGGTTGGCACAATTTAATTTCTATACGACTGATGTGGTGTCTGTGCACGAAGCCTATCCGGGCCATTATACTCAGTTTTTGCACTTGAATGCTTCAGATGCTTCAAAAATTCAGAAGATTTTTGGTAGCTATGCCTTTATCGAAGGCTGGGCTCATTATACCGAAAAAATGATGCTAGACGCAGGATTTGGCAATTCTGGAGACCCAATAAAAGCTGCCAAATACCGTATGGCACAATCAGGCGAAGCCTTGTTACGTCTTTGTCGTTTGTGTGTGTCGGTCAAAACACATTGCTACGGGATGAATGTGGATGATGCTACCAAATTCTTTATGAATAACTGGTATCAAGGTGAAAAATCTTCAAGTCAAGAAGCCTTGAGAGGCACTTATGATCCCGGTTATTTGTTTTATACTTTAGGTAAATTACAAATCTTGAAATTACAGGAAGATTACAAAAAACAAGAAGGCGATAATTATAGCTTACAAAAATTTAATGATGCAATGCTCGATAACGGAATGCCTCCTATTCAAATTATGCGCGAATTGTTATTGAAAGACAAAAACACCTGGAATAATATTTTATAAATATTGGAATTCTTTGTCTAAAAAAGGGCTGGTTTCGCAATTGAAACTAGCCCTTTTTTAATTCCAAATGATTTTACAACATCCTAAAATTAGTAAAGCGTAAAACTATTTTTCCTTTTACTTTTCCCTCTTTGTCTTTGATGTTTTTGATACTCGATTTGCCCAAAAACTTCAGCGGAATATTGAATTTATTGGTCAAAAAACTGATTTCTGTTGTCGTTGGAAAAACTCCTTTTCCATAAGAATGTTTTATCAGATATACACCCGATTCCTTGGTAGTCAAATTGATTTCGTCGATGCAAAGATTGGTTTTCGAAATTTTTAAATCTGCCGTGACCCAATCACTTTTCGGGTCCAAAGACACTAATTTGTAATGCAATACATCTCCTTTCTCTTCCAAAAGAATCCAATGCGCCTCGACGTTCAATAAGTCTGAAAATTGGTTTAAAAATCCCTTTTTTGGTAACAATAAAATCCCTTTGCCTTTGATTTGTGGTTTTTTGCCTTTTTCATAAATAGCACTAATGTCTTTAGGAGGAATCGTCAGCCCTGGAACATCAATGCTAATATTGACCATGGTTTCAAAACCTCGATTAATGGTGTATTTTTTCTTGAGATTGTCGGCGAGATCCGTTTGAGCTTTGACGCCAAAACAAATAAAAACAAGCGCAATGGAAAGTATAAAATGTTTCATTCGGTAATTTTTAATTTATTGAATCTGATCAATGAAACAACTATACAAAAACTTGAAAAAACCATCAACCAAAGTGAGGAATTGAGCAAAGAAACCCAATCTATTTCTGAATAAAAAAATAATTGCCATTGGGCAAAATGATAGGTTATTAGAAAAAATTCCCAGCCCATAAAAAGTGATGAAGCCAATGTTTGCAGCAAGGTACTTATCACGATGATTCCCAAAGTGATTAAAATCGCTACCAATGATTTTCGGGTAAAGAAACTAATGGCGACCGAGAAAATAGCAAAAGTGCTCATTGCCAAAAAAGCATATCCGAACGCTGCAAAAAAGCGCCAAAGCAAATCGGCTTCTGGAATAATTTGCAAACCATTGAAAGCCACAATCAAATCACCGCTACCGAACAAAAGCAACGCAAGTCCTAATGAAACCAAGGAAAAAATCAATACAAAAACGAACACATAAAGCACCGCAGTAGCAAATTTGCCCAATGCTACACGATTTCGGCTAATGGGTCTTGTCATCAATAATCGAATGGTGCCTGATTCTAATTCGGAACTAAATAAATCACCGGTTACAATAACTATCAAAATAGGAATATGAATCCAAAGCGTGTTCAGAATTAAAAAACTGACCATATAACCGTTGAGAATTGAACCTTGCATTAGAAAATTGTCGCCGAGGGATTGGAATAAATACCCCAAAGCATTCTCGCCTTCTGCATTTAATCCCCAAAAAATGAGTCCAACTAAAACCAACATCAAGCCAATACTTAAAAAAGTTCTTGGTCGATGGAGTAATTTTATCCCTTCAAATTGTAGTAAGTGTCTCATTTGGCTATTTCCATATATTTATCATACAAAATACTGGAGCGTTCTATTTTGTAGGGAATAAATCCCAATTCATGAAGCTTTTTGACAACGGTTTTGGTTTCTTCGATGCTTGCGCTGAGTCCTATTTTATGATCTATAATGAAAAAATCAAACTCAATTTCAATATCTTTTGGTACCGTTTCTTCAAAATGCAACGTTACATTTTGTTTGTCAGTGCGATAGCTTTCCATACTTCCAGAAAGATAGATTTCGCCTTGATTCAATAGTATAAAATCATCGGCGATGACTTCGATATCTTCTAAAAGATGTGTGGAAACCAAAATGCCTTTTCCTTGTTTCTTCAATTCGACCAAAAGTTTAAGAATTTGCTCTTTGACTTCTGGATCGAGTCCATTAAAAGGTTCATCTAAAATTAAAAAGGATGGATTGTCTATAAGAACTTGCGCCAATCCCAATCGCTGTTTCATTCCACGGGAATAATGCTGCACTTTTTTATCGGCGGCTTGCGATAGTCCAACTTTTTCCAATAAATCAAGTGCATTGGCTTTGGAATTCGTAAGACCTATAAAAAGTTCTAGATTTTTTTTACCACTGAGATAGGGATAAAAGTCGGCGGTTTCTAACAAATAGCCACAATGATTTCGGAGGATACTAAAATCTTTTAATGGTTTTTCATCCAAAGAAATTTTTCCACTTTCAGGCGCAACCAATCCAGCCAATACTCTAAAAGCAGAACTTTTTCCTGCGCCATTGGGACCAATGAGTGCTGTAATTTTACCTTCGGTAATTTCAAAATCAATTCCCTTTAAAATTCTTTGATTGCCATAGCTCAAAGCCATGTTTTGAATTTCTAGCTTTCTCACCAATAAAAATATTTGCTTTTGTAATTCGCTACAAAAAAAGTGGATAACCAGTAGTCTTTGGTAAAGAAAATTTGGGGTTTCTTTAAGATTATATGCGGTAAAATATGATACCATCGAAAACCCATACTGTAAAAATAATCGTTGACTTCTTTCTTAAATCCCAAACAATTTCCTGCTGCGGCTGCGGCTTCTCTTTGGCATTTCGATTTAGAGAAAACTCTAATCAGCGGTTTTTTAAACCCATATTGATGCAATAAGTCTTTGGCCATTTTATAATTTTGGTATCGGCTATAAGCGTCCAATTGAGTGGTGATTACCAAACTAAAAAAATAAACTAAAAAAAATAAATGAAACAAATAAAAGGCTCCGTCTGCGTCTTGTAATGCTATATAATTGTAGTAACTTAACAAAATACTCGTAATACAAAATGCCTGTAAAGATGCTGTTGATTTTACATAGGATTCTGCCCTTTTCAATAAAATGTAGGGTCTAGAAACTGGTTTATCGACACAAACTTCTATCAGCATGCGTTTTGGTGGTTTAAAGATTGGAAAAACATCAGGCAACTATTGCTCAAAAAGTAAAAGTACCATTTTTTTTGAAATCAGCTTAAAATCCAATTAAACAATAATGATTCTTTCCATTCGAAAGCGCTTTTGGGTATCAAAAAATAATTTCTTTGATTTTTCTGCGAATAGAAGCCTTATAATCTTTTGGATAAGTTCTGTCTCCCATAAAAACGTCGGTCATTGCATTGGCTAAAACCTGACCGTATTTTTTGAGGAAAAGGTTGCGCAAGGATTTTTTCTCGTAGAAAAATTTAGCCAAAATAACTCCTGTTCGAATTTCTGGCAAAAGACTGTTTTCTAATTTTTCTTGATACAATTGTGCAGCTCGGGCAGAGTCAAGCTTACTTTCTGCGATTGATTGAGCAGCCAAGACACCGCTTAAAATGGAGTTGGAAATGCCTTCGGCGGTAATAGGATCGGCAAATCCTGCTGAATCCCCGATTAAAAAAACGTTCTTTTTAACAAATGTATCGGTTCTGGGCGAAACCGGAATTACAAATCCATGAGCTTCTTCGCTAATGATTTCGTTAATACCCAAAATTTTCAGATACTCGGCATAAATTTTTTTCAAATCTATTTTCTGCTTGGACTTCACAAAAGCTCCCACTCCAATAGACAAATGATTTTTTTTAGGAAAACACCAACCGTAACCTAATGGAATGACGTCCACATCAAAACGAACATTTTTTGACAAGCGTTCGAAATCTGCCGCAGAAACCTCAACTTCATATTCTAAAGCCGGAATTATAGTTCTAGTTTCTTCCCAGCCCACCATTTTTGACACTGGACTTAGTGCTCCGTCACCGGCTATGATAAATTTTGCTTGTACATCCCCTTCCGAGGTGTGAATCGTTTGTATGTCGCCGAAACTAATGTTTAAAACTTTATGATTTTGTAAAAGAACAACTCCTTTTTCTTTTGATTTTTCAACAATTAAACTGTCAAAAGCATCACGCATAATCATACTGACAATGGGTTGGTCTCTGTTTGTGGTGAATTTTAAAGGCGTATTTGCAAAATAAGTGTCGACTTCATAGAATTCTCTTTCCACAACAGATGATACATCAAAAGGCATTTTTTTTCTTCCTCTGAACACTAAACCACCACCACAGGTTTTATATCTTGGCAAAATTTCTTTTTCGATTATCACAGTAGAAATTCCACTTTTGGCCAATTCAAACGCTGCTGAAGCGCCCGAAGGACCACTTCCGATTATGGCTACATCAAATGATTTCATTCGTTTTTTTTCCAAAACTAAATTATTAGCCATTAAAAACAAATTATTTCATTCGATTTGCAGCTTTTTGGTTTAATTTCAGAGTTATTTTATCTCATAAGTGTTGTCTGCTTGCTTCACATCGGCCATTAATCCGCTTGGGTCGATGGTTATTTTATAGATTGCAGTCCTGTTTTTGAAAATACTAAATTCATAGGTAGGATAAGCCCAAGCCCAATCGCTCAAAACAGTTCTTTTTATTAAACTATTCGGATTCTTTTTCTCAAAACTCATCATTCGCAACGGAATGTAAAAACTCTCTTTGGTACCATCGGTATATTCGACCAAAAGATCGATTGGCATTGGCATTCTGCCGATTCTTTCCAAGGTGATTTTTGAAGAATTCCCATCTCCTTTTACTTCCTTAATTCCATAATCAATTGTATTGGTAGTTTGAGTCCAATCGGTTAAATACCAATCTAGGATGGCTCCTGAAACACGTTCGGCAGTACGCTTAATATCATTGGGCGTCGGATGCTTGAATTTGAAATCGTTAAAAAATTTTTTGAGGGTTTTATCGAGGTTTTCTTTGCCAATTACGTATCCTAATTGCGACAAAAATATTTCGCCTTTGCTATAGGCTGAAATTGAATATGATTTGTTTTCGTCATACCGATCAACTTGAGTAGTTTGCGACTGCTCTTTGCCTGATTGTACTAATTGGTAATACGCTTTGTACGAAGCTTCAAAAGGATTTTCTTTTTTCGTCACTGAGATTTCATTTATTGCCAAATCTTCGATGTAGGAAGTAAATCCTTCATCCATCCACGAGTGTTTGCTTTCATTGGAAGCTAAAATATGTTGAAACCACGAATGCCCTAACTCGTGTGTTGCAACTCCCAAAAGCCCTTCCATTTTGCCCTCTCCAAGGATTAAAGTACACATTGCATATTCCATTCCGCCATCGCCTCCTTGAATAAAGGAATATTGTTTATAAGGATAATCGCCAACGGTCTTGTTGTAAAAATCCATAACTTTTATCATCAATGGTTGTAAAGCTTTCCAATTATCAATAATTTTTGGATTATTTTTATAAAGGAAATGCAAATCGACATTGTTAGGCCCTTTTACAATATCGTGAAGATAATTTTTATCAGCAGCCCAAGTAAAATCATGTACCATTGGAGCATAAAAATGCCAAGTTAGAGATTTGGTGTTTTTTGGGTGCACAACAGTAATTCCGGCATCTTGATAGCCATAACCAATTTCGTTTTTGTTTTGCAAATATCCAGTTCCCCCTAATACATAGTCTTTGTCGATGGTAATTTCCACATCAAAATTTCCCCAAACTCCGTGAAATTCTCTAGCTATATAAGGATCAGCATGCCAACCTTCAAAATCAAATTCGGCTATTTTTGGATACCATTGCGCCATAGACAATTCGATTCCTTCAACATTATTCCTGCCCGAACGACGAATTTGAACTGGAACTTGGCCGTCAAAATCTAAAGTAAAAGTGGTTTTCGTGTGGGGTAAAATCGGTTTGGCCAAAGTCACTTCGAGGATTGTCCCTACTGTTTTTGCATTGGCAACTACTCCATCTTGTTTGAAATTTGAAACATTCAAATACCCAATTTCATCGGGTTTCAAAGTTTTGATTCGGCTTTCTTTTATTTCGGTATCACCTACTTTTATTTTATGGACCATTCTAGCATCTGGATCTTTGATGCTTTGAAGTCTGGCGTCCATTTCGCTTCCGGGTTGAAATGCATTATTGAACAAATGATAATAAACACGTTTCAAAGTATCGGGAGAATTATTGGTATAAACCAATTCCTGCTTGCCTTTGTACTGGTAATTTTTGACGTTCATTAGCACGTTCATTTTATAATCGACTTGTTGTTGCCAATAGGTTGAACTTTGCGCTAAAAGAGTTCCAAAACTCAATGAAATGGAAGCAATTATTAATATTTTTTTCATGTTTTGATAAAATAGAAAATGGAAGAGTTTTATCCCTTCCATTTTTTAACTAAAATTAAAATTTTATTATTTTGACATTTTTTCAGCCATCAACAAAGCGTTGTAGGCATTGACCATTTTGCCTGTTTTAGACAAATTAGCAAATGGGCGAACGTCTGCAGGTTTTCCTCCAACGATAACATCAATTGGAATCGCTACGCCTGAATCCATCAAAATGTGCTTCACTTGCTTAGCTGATAATTTTGGATAATACGAACGAATTAAAGCAGCTACGCCGGCAACATTTGGTGCAGCCATTGAGGTTCCTTGTAATAATTTATAAGTATTGTTAGGTGTTGAAGCATATATTTTTACACCTGGAGCAAAAACATCAACATTTATTTTTCCGAAGTTTGAAAATCTAGCCACAACCTTATTCCCATATTCATAATTCAAGGCTCCAATGGTGATTAAATTATCTGCGAATTCATTTATTTTATCATCTGAATCATTAGGGAAATTATTGGCCACGTCAATATCTTTAGCATCATTTCCTGCTGCGTGTACGATCAAAACATCTTTCTTTTCAGCATATTTTATGGCGTCATAAACCCACTGTTTGTGTGGCGAAAATGATTTTCCAAAACTTCCGTTGATTACTTTGGCTCCGTTATCCACAGCATAGCGAATTCCTAAAGCGATATCTTTATCATATTCGTCTCCATCTGGCACAGCACGAACAGTAAGAATTTCGACATTAGTTGCAATTCCATCTCCACCCAAACCGTTGTTTCTAACTTGGGCAACTATTCCAGCAACATGGGTTCCGTGAAGAATTTCTTCTTTGTCTGGTCCCATTACATTATTGTTACCATACTTGGTATCGGTAATATCATCTGGATTGTCTCCTAATACTTTTCTGTAATTGGTCTTTAGGTTGTCGCCATTAATTACTTTATTGTAGCCATCCAATTCTTTTTGTAAAGCTATTTTAAATTCAGGCACTGTCATCCCAAAAGAATTCACGCGCTGCAGCATCATTTTACTTTTGGAAAGTTCTTCGTCTTTCGAATCGATAGCGTTTACCTCTTCGATTGAATAGCTTGTTTTTCCAAAATGTTTTGTCAAAACTTTGTCTGCATTTGTAACCTCTGCGGACATTGTTTCTAATTGTGTTTTTCCATTAGTTGAGGACACAATTTTTTTGTCATTCAAAGCTTTTGCTTCTTGGTAAGTTGCTTCATTCACCAAGCTTTTATTGGCAATAATTCTTTCGTATTCTATGTTTTCTTTGACAATATCTCCAAGAAAATTCCACCCGTGAATATCATCAATATATCCATTTTTGTCATCGTCAATTCCGTTTCCTGGAGTCTCTTTTTTATTAGTCCAAACAACGGCTTTTAAATCTTCGTGCTCAATATCAACACCTGAATCTACAATTCCTACGATTACTTTTTTGCCTTTTTTGGCTTTTAACAATTCTGCATAAGCTTTATCAACACTCATTCCTGGAACGGTGTCTTTTATAATATCTAAATGGCTCCAACGGTTTAAATCAGCTTCTTTTAGAGGTGTCTTTTTTTGAACGTTTACGGGAGCTTGGATCATCAAAGCAGTGCTGTTCGAAGCGTTTTTTGAAGCTCCACATCCCGCTAATACCACTACTGCAAAGGCAGAGATCAAAATAGGTTTAAAATTAATCATAGGTGATTTTTTAAAAAAGTTAAAATTTGATGTAAAAATATCAATTTTGGCATATATCAAAACAAAATTAACATTATATAAAGATTTGATTAACGGTAAAAACATCCTTCAAACGAACCCCTTTTTCTGTTTTTTCGACTGTTATGATTTCATTTTGGGCATCGTGTTCCAAGAATAAATAATAATTGTTCTCAGCTGCGGCATTCAGGAACTTTGATTTTTCAGGCATTGTCAATAAAGGTCTCGTGTCATAGCCCATTACATAAGGTAAAGGAATATGACCCACTGTTGGCAACAAATCAGCCATAAAACAGATTGTTTTCTCTTGGTATTGAATCATTGGCATCATTTGTTTTTCGGTGTGACCATCGGCAAAGAAAATCCCGAAACCCAATTCTGATTTATCCAACAAATCACCTTCGGGTCTTTTTATAAAATGCAATTGTCCACTTTGCTGAATAGGTAAAATATTTTCAGATAAAAATGATGCTTTTTCACGAAGATTGGGTTTTGTTGCCCATTCCCAATGGTTTTCATTGGTCCAATATTTGGCGTTTTTAAAAGCCAATTCGTAACCTGTTTTATCCTTATTCCAATTGACACTTCCTCCACAATGGTCAAAATGCAAATGTGTCAAGAAAACATCGGTGACGTCATCCCGATGAAAACCGTATTTTGCCAAGGAATTGTCCAAAGAATGCGTTCCCCAAAGCGAATAATAACCAAAAAACTTGTCGGATTGTTTGTTGCCCATTCCGTTGTCTATCAAAATCAAGCGATTTCCTTCTTCGATAAGCAAACATCTTGCGGCTAAGTCTATCAAGTTGTTTGAATCTGCAGGGTTTGTTTTATTCCAGATTGTTTTTGGCACTACGCCAAACATTGCGCCGCCGTCCAATTTAAAATTACCAGTTTCTATGGGATATAAATTCATTAATATTTGTTTTAAAAAAAGAAACAAATTTAGGCAATGCTTTTGTTTTAGGTTAGTTAAATAGACTTTTTCTATCCAATTATAGTTATAAAAATGTTATCTTGTTTGACATGATACCTAAATTGTAATACCTTTGCCTTTTATTTAGACAAAATCAAAATAACGATTATGATTAAAGTTTCTGATACTGCCAAAAATAAAATCATCGATTTGATGAAAGACGATGGTTTTGACGCTGCTAAAGACTATGTGAGAGTAGGAGTAAAAAGTGGTGGATGCTCTGGTTTGTCCTATGATTTGAAGTTTGACAAAAACAAAGGCGAGGACGATAAAATTTTCGTAGACAATGAAATAACCATTGCCGTAGAAAAAAAATCTTTTCTTTATCTAGCGGGAACTATTTTGGAGTTTTCGGGAGGACTAAACGGTAAAGGTTTTGTATTCAATAATCCAAACGCAAGCAGAACTTGTGGTTGCGGGGAGAGTTTTTCATTATAACCAAAAAAGGAAAAAAAGATTTGAACCAAAAAGGAAATTAGGTTAATTTAGCCTAATTATATTTAAATTACTTAATTGGTTTTAAACCATATAAAAATGTCAAAATACACCGAAGACCATTTAAGAGTTGAACTCGAAAGCAAAGAATACGAGTACGGATTTTATACAGATATAGAATCAGATACTTTTCCTATAGGCTTGAACGAAGATATTGTTCGCGCTATTTCCCTTAGAAAAGAAGAACCGCAATGGATGACCGATTGGCGTCTTGAAGCGTTTCGCGCTTGGGAAAAAATGATAGAACCTCAATGGGCCAATGTCCATTACGAAAAACCTGATTTTCAAGCTATTTCTTATTATTCAGCACCCAAAGCAATCGATCCTAATAAAACCTTAGACGATGTAGATCCGGAGCTTTTAGAAATGTACAAAAAACTGGGAATTTCTGTCGATGAGCAGAAAATGATGAATAATGTAGCGATGGATATCGTGGTCGATTCGGTTTCAGTAGCTACTACATTCAAAAAAACATTAGCCGAAAAAGGAATTATTTTTATGAGTATTTCCGAAGCCATCAAAGAACATCCTGAGTTGGTTCGTAAACATCTCGGAACTGTTGTGCCACAAAAAGATAATTTTTATGCTGCATTAAATTCGGCTGTTTTCTCTGATGGAAGTTTCTGTTATATTCCAAAAGGCGTTCATTGTCCAATGGAATTGTCAACATACTTTAGAATCAATCAAGCGGGAACAGGGCAATTCGAAAGAACTTTACTAATTGCCGATGAAGGTAGTTATGTTTCTTATTTGGAAGGTTGTACCGCTCCAAGTCGTGACGAAAATCAATTGCACGCAGCAGTTGTCGAGCTAATTGCAATGGATGGAGCTGAAATTAAATATTCGACCGTTCAAAACTGGTATCCTGGAAACAAAGAAGGCAAAGGAGGCGTTTTCAATTTTGTAACCAAAAGAGGATTGTGCGAGAAAAACGCAAAAATTTCTTGGACGCAAGTTGAAACAGGTTCTGCAGTCACTTGGAAATATCCTTCTTGTATCTTGAAAGGAGATAATTCGGTAGGCGAATTTTATTCGATTGCGGTTACCAATAATTTCCAACAAGCTGATACAGGAACCAAGATGATTCACCTTGGGAAAAACACCAAATCAACGATTATTTCTAAAGGTATTTCTGCTGGAAAATCACATAATAGCTATAGAGGATTGGTAAAAATTGGTCCAAATGCTGACAATGCAAGGAACTTTTCGCAATGCGATTCCCTTTTGATGGGCAATAATTGCAGCGCCAACACTTTTCCATACATCGAAAGTAAAAACCCATCGGCCAAAATAGAACACGAAGCTACAACGAGTAAAATTGGCGAAGACCAAGTTTTCTATTGCAATCAGCGTGGTATTCCAACCGAAAAAGCGATTGCATTAATCGTAAACGGTTTCAGCAAAGATGTTTTGAATAAATTGCCAATGGAATTTGCTGTGGAAGCACAGAAATTGTTAGAGATTTCGTTAGAAGGTTCAGTAGGTTAATCCAAAAATGGAAAATAAAAAAGTAATCATCGTAGGAACTTCCCGTAACAACGGAAATACAACAAAAATAGCAGCCGAAATTGCAAATCAATATGCTGTTGATGTTATAAATTTGAATGATTATCAAATTTCTTATTATGATTATGAAGGTAAAAACAAAGACGATGATTTTTATCCTTTAATAAAATCCATAATAGAAAAATACGATACAATAATTTTTGCCACGCCCAATTATTGGTACAATATGAGTGGAATTATGAAGGTGTTTTTCGATAGGTGTACAGATATAATTCACATCGAAAAAGAAACAGGAAAAAGTCTTAAAGGAAAAAAATGCGGAGTGATCTCAAATTGTCATACAGATGAAATAGAGTCCGACTTTTATATTCCTTTTCGAAAATCGGCCGAATATTTAGGAATGCAATACATAGGAAACGTTCATTTCAACGCAGATAAATTTAACCCAAAAGATAAAATAGAATTAGCTTTTATATAAAATAAAAAACAATGTTATCAATAAAAAATTTACACGCCTCCATTGGAGACAAAGAAATATTAAAAGGAATCAACCTTGAGGTAAAAGCGGGAGAAATTCACGCAATCATGGGACCAAACGGTGCCGGAAAAAGCACGCTTGCTTCTATCATTGCTGGAAACGAAAATTACGAAGTAACCGAAGGCGAAATCCTTTTGGATAACGAAGACATTTCAGAATTGGCTCCAGAAGAAAGAGCGCACAAAGGTGTTTTTCTTTCTTTCCAATATCCTGTTGAAATTCCGGGAGTTTCGGTGACCAACTTTATGAGAACTGCTATCAATGAAAACCGAAAAGCCAACAAACTCGAGGAAATGCCAGCCAACGAAATGTTGAAAGTGATTCGCGAGAAATCGGAATTGTTAGAAATCGACCGTAAGTTTTTGTCTCGTTCATTAAATGAAGGGTTTTCGGGTGGAGAGAAAAAACGTAATGAGATTTTTCAAATGGCAATGCTCGAACCAAAATTGGCTATTCTTGACGAAACCGATTCAGGATTAGACATCGATGCCTTAAGGATTGTTGCCAATGGGGTAAACAAACTCAAAAGTGAGAAAAATGCTTTTGTGGTAATTACACACTACCAAAGATTGTTAGACTATATCGTTCCTGATTTTGTTCACGTACTTTACAACGGAAAAATTGTGAAATCAGGAGGAAAAGAGTTGGCTTACGAGCTAGAAGAAAAAGGATACGACTGGATAAAAGCCGAGAACTAGTATGCAGTGTACAGTTTACAGTTTGCAGAAAGCACAACTTATAACTTACAACTCATAACTAACAACTATTTAAAATGGAATTAAAAGAAAAATTAGTATCGTCTTTTATGGCATTCGAGGAGCAAGTCGATGTTCATTCTGAACTTCACGATGTGCGAACTGAGGCTATAAAAAACTTCGAAAATAAAGGCTTTCCAACTAAAAAAGAGGAGTCTTGGAAATATACTTCGTTGAATGCTATCCTGAAAAATGACTTTTCTGTGTTTCCAAAACACGAAGTAGCCATTGAATTCAAGGACGTAAAAAAATACTTCATCCACGAAATCGACACCTACAAAGTAGTTTTTATAGACGGCGTATTTAGCTCGCATTTGTCTTCAACTACCCACCAAGGCATAGACGTTTGTTTGATGTCATCAGCATTGAACAAGCCAAAATACAAGATGATTATTGATGCTTATTTCAACCAAATTGCCAATAAAGAAGAGAGTTTAACATCTTTGAATACGGCTTTCGCAAATGAAGGAGCCTACATCAATATCCCAAAAAGCAAGGTGGTCAATAAGCCTATTGAGATCATGTATTTCTCAACAGGAAGCGAAGCAGCGCTTTTGGTTCAGCCAAGAAACTTAGTTGTAGTAGGTGAAAATTCACATGTTCAAATCATCGAAAGGCACCAAAGCTTGAACGAAAATCCAGTTCTGACCAATTCAGTTACCGAGATTTTTGCGCAAAAACGGGCGATAGTTGATTATTATAAAATCCAAAACGACAATCACCTTGCCAATTTAATTGACAATACTTATGTTTCTCAGAAACAAGAAAGCCATGTTTCCGTTCAGACTTTTTCCTTTGGAGGAAATTTGACCAGAAACAATTTGAATTTCTATCATTTTGGAGAGCGTTTGACTAGTACACTCAATGGAATTACGATAATTGGCGAAAAACAACACGTAGATCATTACACTTTAGTGCACCACGCAACGCCAAATTGCGAAAGCTTTCAAGATTACAAAGGAATATTTTCAGAGAATTCAACGGGCGTTTTCAACGGGAAAGTATATGTAGAAAAAGAAGCGCAAAAAACGAATGCTTTCCAAAAAAGCAACAACATCTTATTAGGGAATAAATCGACTATCAATGCCAAACCGCAATTAGAGATTTTTGCAGACGATGTCAAATGCTCTCACGGTTGTACTGTTGGACAATTAGACGAAACTGCACTTTTCTATATGCAACAACGTGGCATCCCTAAGAAAGAAGCCAAAGCATTATTGATGTACGCTTTCTCGAATGCCGTTATCGAAAACATCAAAATCCCAGAATTGAAGCAAAGAATCACTAAAATTATAGCCTTAAAATTGGGTGTGAAAATTGGATTTGATTTGTAAAGGCAAAACTGTATTAGCATTAACCCTTCTAAAAACATTTTTTTAGAAGGGTTTTTCCGTTTATACAGTAAACCAATAACGTTAAAAAATAGTCCAAAATATCAGACTATTTGTCAATACTCACGAAATTGATTTTTAACAAATGCTGTAAACCATAAATTTAAACGGTTTTTCTTTATTGAAAGTACTACAACGTTTTAATGTTGTGTCTATAACAAAATAAGCTATTTAGTCGATTTTCTACTGCTTTTTTTATTGCTTTTTTTAACCTATAATCCTTAAATTTGCATATTCTTAAAATCAAAATCATACCTTTTGAAAAAGTATGTAGTCATATTAATATTGTTTGCCTTGGTTTTACAAAGTTTTACCTTTAAACCAAACACTGAAGATTATTTTATTCCAAAAAACAATCTTTCAGAAGACCCGGTTTTGCAACAATTGAATAACGGAAAATTAGTATACAACAAGAATTGTGCGGCTTGCCATCAGATTAATGGAGC
>NZ_JBIKRX010000156.1:0-4690 GCF_044348915.1 Flavobacterium sp.
TTTAATTCAATTTTTATTTTCACATATTTCACATATATGAAAATACAAAGTAGGGATGAATGAGTTCATCATGGTGATTACGATCCTTATCCTGATCGGCTACGGTATATGGTTTTATCCGAAACCCCAATACAATCAAGCACCAAAAACGATCTGGACGTATTGGGAAGAGCCGGATCATCTGGCTCCTGAAAAACGTCTTTCGGATAACGCAAAGGAATGCATTGAATCGTGGCGTACTTATAATCCACACTATGAGATCACGATCTTGACAAAGAAAACGTATCATGGATATGTTACGATCCCTGAAGAGATTAGAACACATCATGGGCTAAACCCTGATTACTTGTCGGATCTGATCAAAGTATGGATCTTGGCGGAACGGGGTGGAATCTGGATCGATCCGTGGATCGAATTGAAACAACCGATTGATCAATGGGTATTTCCAAAATATGGAGAGTGTGCATTAACAGATCCGATCAAACAACATTTTATTGCATGTAACAAAGGATCGATCTTTATGAAACAATGGAGGGATGAATTCTCGGAGATTGTTCGGTATCCCAATGTGGATCAATATGTGGATTCGAGAAGACGATCTATGAATATGGATCAGATCGAAGATCCGATCACGAATGCAGTCTTGGTAGCGGTCTATCAGATTCTTGTCCTCTATCCACCTGAATCACTGATATTACATAAGGATCCACCGATTATTAATAGAAAAAATAAATAAAGAAATGGGAAATAATTACTTTTTATTTGCCGCTGCTTTCTGTTTGGACCATTTGGTATACATATGAGTCCATTGAATGAAATAGGAAGAACCGAGCCATTCTTTAGCTAGAGCGTCAAGTTCTTTCTCTTCGGCGGTGAGTGTGGCATAAAACTCGTCGTAATCGGCAGGAAGTGGAGCGGGTTTGGGAGGAGTGTAACGTTGCATCATACGTAGTGGTACGAAGTGTTGTATACTTTCTCTTCCTACACAAAACCAATCAATTTTTCTTATGTTTGCGAGTGCGACGTTTGACGATACGCCGCTTTTTCGTACGACGCTTTCCTCCACCGACCATGCCTTGCATGAGGGGCGCCTCGAGTCGACTCTTACTATCAAATTGAATCTGAGGTCGACGGCCCAATGCAGCCATCAGTTTAGCAATATTTTGCGGAGATTGTGTAGGAACAACGCGCGCCTTTTGTTGTAGTGTAGAAACGCCATGACTATCATTCATCAATAGTGTGCGATATTCAGCAAGGTCAGCGCCAAAATACGTCAAGGTATCTCGTAAGATATGGGGGGTGGACATGTATTGATCGGCGGTGAGGTGTTTCAAATTATTCATTCGTAGATAAACGGGATAATAAGCGGATAAGAACACAAATGCTTTTTCGGTCGTAAAATCATTTTGAATGATGGCATAAGGATCAATCTCTACTGGTGTTTCATTATTAGGATAAGCCCCTCCTAGTTGTTCATTCAGAACTTTGAGACCTATTTTTTCATCTACGACTGACTGATCATTTAATATACGATGTATATCGCGATCATTACGATTGTAATTATCTTGTTTCATTGACTGAATCACAGGAATTGTATAGAGAAGTTGTAAATTATCAACATCTTGGTTTGTAAACAGCGTACCTTTTTGTCCTACTTTTGCTTCTGTACTATTTATTATCTTATCTACTTTATCTCCTATTTGATCAAATATATCGAGAACATCAGTTTTAATTCTATTTTGTTCAGATTCTGCCAGTCTTTCGGAAAATTTACGCTTTTCTGTAAGATAATAAAAACGGGCATTTGAATTAGCCTTACTAGTTTTATATACAATTGGATTAGGTTTATAATTAGCAGTACGAAGTCTTCGTACCTGCCGTCGGTTCCCGCCTTCTACTGTAGTTACACCGGTAGTTACACCAGTAATTTCATTAAGTGTTTCATCCATTATTTCTGTAACAGCTATAGAAATTTGAACATCGTCTGTCGTTGTTATGCCTATAATATCACTATTAAACTTCACAGAATCAAGAAACAATTTATTATCTTTAGAACCATCTTTCTGTGCCATTTTTTCAGCATAGCGTTCTGCTCTAGTTCTACCACCAGATATGGCATTTTTTTGTCGTGCTGATGCTTCTTCCTGTTTTTTAATCAGTGCTTGTTGCTTTTGTATCCTTCTCTGTTCGACTTCTTTATCACGTTTCTCACGAATTGCTTTTTTTTCATCTTCATCTTCTTGTTTTATCCTTGCTATCTCTTGTTTCATTCTTTTCTCTTCCGCTAATGCGGCAGCACGTGAGGTTGCATCATCACTAAGATAATGCTCTTTAAATGCTTCCACCAAGGTACATCCTGGAATTCTAGAAAAAAAACGAATCAAAATTAAATATTCATAAACAAGAAATGCTTTTTGTCGATCAAGCATATTTGCTTTCGCAAGATATGTAATATGTAAATTAATAGTATCTACAATAGGCTGTATGTATGTTTCAATTCGTTCAGAAGAAAGATGCTTAAAGTCAGAAGCATTTCTAAAAATATCAGGACAATCATAGGCTGGATCGTCTGGATCGGCATGTGCCCTAATTCGTTCGATAGTTTTGTTAATTCCATCTGGATTTACTTTATATGTGTTAGCACCATCAGACATAATATACTGTAAATTATTTTTTGATTGATTACAACATTGATGCGACCATAAGTATTCTAGCTTTAGCATTGTTACTTCATATTTATTTAATTTTTCAAGTGAAGATCGATTTTGATATAGGTTTAAGTGAAGAAGAGCATCACTAATCGGTAATATATGTTCGCATTCAGGTTTGGGCGAGTCACGTAATCCAAGACCGCAAATCCAGCAAAATCTTTTATCTTCAACGAGAGCATTACACTGCGGATCGGGATCAAGTACCTCTAAAATTGCACGTGCTTCTATACCTGTCATTTTACCAAGAAAGTTACTACAGAATTCTGTATATTTTGCGGTAGTCCTTAGAACATCTAGATCCTCAAGCGCAGGACGTATTCTATCTTTTAGTTTGTTTATCACAGTTACTACATCAGTTGTTGTTAATCCAGTAAGTATTTTCCCCCTTACTGGGATAGGAGGAATATAGGTTGTTAATAATGTTGTGAACGATGATAATAAAAATTCGGAAAGGCGATCAACTACACCTCGACGAGTCACTTCAATATCAATCCAATGACTGATCTTATTTGTAAGAAGAGCATAATCAATATTTAATGAATTTATTAAAGGATTTTGACTAAATACTTCAGCAAAAGTAAACGCTGCTGGATCAACTCGTATCGCCGGTGCCGGCCCCGCTCTTGCAGATTTCTTACCTACTTTTGCTGCTGCTGCCATATCTATTTCCTCCCTATAAAATAAATGCACTTCAAAGATAAACGAGTACACCAGATTAAAACCACCGACGACATGCTCAAAATTCTGGAATCGAAAGGAAATTCGATAAAAGACTACAAGAAAGGGACCAAGATTACGGTAGATAATAAAATGGAACAAGGATACAGTTATCTATTGGAAGAGAATCCTGGAAAGAATTTTCATCCGGAGTTCAAGCCAGTATATACACCAGGAGAGATTCTGGAAATGGGTGCTTTTGAAGGGAAATACATGAACGATTGTGTTCTTGAATTTCCAAAAGAATGGTTTCTTTCTGCCATCAAAAAAGGAAAATTATGCCCTGAAGGAGCCAATCCATCCGTTAATCAATTCCGTGTGAAATCACGTCAGAATCTGGACGTATGGGAAGAGAATGGATGGGTACCGAATCGAGGACACCATGTCGCAAAACAATATCCTATCTTGTCGGATCCTCGTATCAATAATGATGTTAGAGGATGGTTTCAATGGTATTGTCGGTATTGGATGGGACGCAGAGAGCCAGAGATCGATCTTGTACAGATCAAGCGATGGAAAGCCCTTGTGAGACACGTGGGACAGATTAAGGCAAATTGTAAAAAAGGAGATCTATCGTGCAGACCCCGTCAGAGACAAACTTTATTGAATTGGGGATGGGATCCATTTATCTAAATAAAATTGAAACAACTTAAAAGTCTCCGATATTAATTTTATAGTATGGGATATATTTACATGAGTTAATATAAGATGGAAACGCCATAAACAGCGAAGAAATTCAAACGAATGCCCAAATTTATATAAAGCATTTAGAAAATATGGAATAGATACATTTGATTTTAAAATAATTTGTATCTGTTTTGATAAAGCATGTGATGATTTAGAAATACATTATATTTCTAAATACAATACAATATCACCAAATGGATATAATTTAGACGGAGGAGGTCATATTAATAAAGTAGTACATGAAGATACTCGAAAAAAGATAAGCGAAGCACTTACTGGAAAAAAACATTCATATGAAAGAATCCAAAAAATGCGTTTAGCACTTATTGGTTTTAAACATACAGAAGAATCGAAAAAAAAGATGAGTGAATCGCGCAAAGGAATAAAAATGTCAGAACAAACAAAACTTAATATGAGTAATGGACAAAAAGGACATGCTGTTACAGAATATACAAAACAACAGGTAGCAGATGCAAATAAAAAAAGAGTATGGACAAAAGAGATGCGAGAAAAAATGAGTCAAGCATCTAAAAATAATCCATCAATTCATAAACGCGTTGGACAATATACATTAG
>NZ_JBIKRX010000137.1:0-4673 GCF_044348915.1 Flavobacterium sp.
CTGCATCTTCCTTAAATCGCTTGTTAAATGTTATTGAATTCACACCTATAAATTTCTCCCTTGTACTCATTTGACAAAGGTAATACTATTTTCGTTTTTGGGCGGCCTAAACGCCTATACCTAAATATATAATTAGTGGCGACATTGCTTCCGCTATAAGGAACAAGTCGTGCAGGTAATGACATTATGAAAAATAGATTGTTTTTAGTTGGACTTGTTTTAACTACTTTATTCTCATTTGGACAAAAAGCACAAGAAAGCCCAGCCTATAGGTCTTTGATTCCCACTTCAAAAGCATCGTTATTAAAAGACGTTGATGTTATTTTCAATACGCGACTGGCATTGGATAATTATTTTACCGACGGGGGTTTTACAAAATCACAATTTTCTGTCAATGAATTGAGATTCGAAATCAAAGGAAAAATTCACGATAAAGTCTATTTTCGATTCAGAAACCGTTATTCGAAAGTTCCTGAGCTTGCCACTATTGATAATGTGTATCGATCCGTCGATTTGGCACACCTTATTATTGACCTTAGTCCCAAGTCCAAATTAACCTTAGGAAAAATGATTGGAGACTGGGCAGGTTATGAACTACTATTGAATCCTATTGAGGTTTTATCTTTCAATACCATTATTCAAAAATCAGATTTATTCCTCGTAGGTGCCGCTTACACCTATTCTGCTCCTGAACTAAAGAGTAAATTCAATTTGCAGGTATTGAATTCAAGAACCAAAACTTTTCAAGAACAATACGGCACCACTATTCCTCCAGGCGTGACAGAAACCAAAACCCCTTTTATGGCTGTTACCAATTGGAAAGGATCTTTATTCGAAGGGAAATTTGAAACCTCATACAGCTATTGCTATACTATCGATGCAGATAATAAAGGACGAAATTATATTACTTTAGGAAATAAATTTAAAAACAAAAACTTTGTCTTGTACTATGATTTTCACTACAGCACTGAAGACTTAGATAACAAGTTGATCATTTCTAATATAATCAAACCAAAACAGTCCTATGCTGCGCAGGATGTGTCTTATGTTGAAAATTGGATAAGAGCAGAATATAAAATTAAACCGATAGTAAATCTTTTGCTAACCGTTATGAATCATAATTCATATTGGAACGGAAATCCTGATCCCGATAAAAGCAGTAATTTGCTAACATCTTATGGAATCATTCCTACTATCGAGTACACTCCTTTTTCGGACTTGAATATGAAGTTTTATTTAGGATATATTGGCAACAAGTATAATTACTCTTCTTATGCTGAGCTTACTTATGGTGCTGTTGATTATACAACTAGCCGAATTAGTTTTGGAATTATCGCGCTACTATTAGTTTTATAATACTACCGCTTTTACGGGTGTTAATTCACTTTTTTATAGCTCCAAACGGCAATTCCATTTAATAGTATTGCATAGCCAAGAATCATAAAAAAAGGTCTGGAAATATCTGAAAAAGTCGCTCCTTTGAGCATTACCATTCTGATAATTTCAACAAAATACCGAATCGGATTCAGTAAAGTGATATTTTGCGCCCATTGAGGCATACTCTCGATAGGTGTAAATAAACCGCTCATTAATATAAAGATAACAGTAAAAAACCAAGCTACGAACATCGCTTGTTGTTGCGTATCGGAATAATTAGAAATAATTAATCCGATACCTAGGATGACCAACAAATAAACCGAGGTGAAGAAATAAATCAGACCAATATTTCCTAAAATTGGAACACTGAAAACAACTTTGGCTATTGTTAAACCAACCGTTAAAATCACTAAACCTAGAACCCAAAACGGAAATAATTTGCCGACAATGAATTGGTGTTTTTTGATCGGGGTCACGTTGATTTGTTCTAAAGTTCCCATCTCTTTCTCCCTAACAATATTCATCGAAGACAGAAAAAGGGTCAACATTGTGACCAATAAAACCAAAATTCCCGGAACCATAAAAGTTTTATAGTTCAGCGTATTGTTGTACCAAAATGAAGGAATCGTGACAATATTAAGGGGTTGTACATAAGAAGCGTCGTTGTATTGATACAATTGCGTTTGGATTTTTTGGTTGAAACCCGTAATAATTTGCGAAATATACACACTCTCCACTCCTGCCGCCGCACCATCAATAGCGTTGATGCTTACCGAAAGATTAGTATTTTTTTCGGTTATTAAATCCCGCTCAAAATGATTGGGAATTTCGAGAATGACATCCACTTTCCCAGTTTGCATCTGGAAATCGGCCTTTTTTTTAGAAGAAAAGCTTTCGATGATATTAAAATATTTCGATGCTTCAAACTTCGAAATCAATTCTCTTGAAGCCACGGAATGATCGTTGTCTATATAAGAAAACTTGATGTTCTTGATTTCAAAACTAGCCGCATTTGATAATATAAGCAGTTGCACTAAAGGCAAAACAAATATAATAGGCAGCATTCCTTTATTTCTAAAGATTTGTCTGAACTCCTTTTGTATGATGAATAGTATTGTTTTCATTGTTATTTGCCACGAAGGCGCTAAGAAGCAAAGTTTTTTATGGGCCACGGATGACACTGATCCAACAGATTAATACGGATTTTTTAATTGTCTATTTTATTTATTTTCTATACTTTTTCTTCTTTTCTCTTTTCCTAACTCCCCCTTCGGGGGCATGGGGGGATTTACTCCAATCGTATCTTATATTTTTTAATACTCACCACAAGGAAAAACAAAGTCATTCCAGCCAAAATCAAGGTTTCTTTCCAAATCACGCTTAGGGTTGCTCCTTTGAGTAAAATGCCTTTGATAATTATGATAAACCACTTGGCAGGGATGATATTGCTGATGATTTGCAACGGCATCGGCATACTCGAAATGGGAAAAATAAAGCCAGAAAGGATAATGACAGGCAGCATTAATCCCATCAAGGAAAGCATCATTGCCGTTTGTTGGGAATTAGAAACTGTCGAGATTAATATCCCTAAGGAAAGTGCCGTGGTAATGAACAAAATACTTTCGAATGCCAATAAAAACAAGTTACCTTCGATAGGCATTTTGAACACAAAAAAGCCCAAAAGCAAAATAATTATAGCATTGATGATGGACAAAAATATATACGGAAACACTTTTCCAATAATAACTTGAAAAGGTTTTAAAGGCGAGACCAAAAGCACTTCCATAGTTCCCAATTCCTTTTCCCGTGTGATAGAAATAGAAGTCATCATAGCGGAAACGAGCATCAAAATAATGGTCATTACTCCGGGAACAAAATTGAAAACACTCTTCAATTCAGGGTTGTAATAGAGTTGAGTTTGGGTTTGTATGAGATGACTGGGTTTGTTGTTTTTATTGATTTCCTGAGTGTAATTTTGCAAAATAGCGTTGACATAATTGGTAATAGTGTTGGCGACATTGGGATCGGTAGCATCCGTTATCACTTGTACTTTGGCTTGTTTGAGCGTTTGCAGATTTTTGATAAAATCTTTTTCGAATACCAAAACGGCTTTTACCTTTCCTTTTTTGAAAACGCTTTCAATTTGGTTTTCATTGGAGATTTCTTCATCGATTTTGAAATAACTGGAAGCACTGATTTTATTGATTATCTTTTGTGTTTCACTGTCTTTCGATTTATCCAAAATAGCAATATTCACGTTGTTGATTTCGTTCGTAATCGCAAAACCAAACAACATTATTTGAGCTATTGGCATTCCAAAAAGTATAAACATAGTTCGTTTATCACGAAAAATGTGATAGAATTCTTTTGTTACAAAACCGATGAATCTTTTCATATTGTCATTGCGAGGAACGAAGCAATCTCATCCTCTTTTAATTATTTATTGACACAAAGTCTCGAAGGTCATTTCTGTTCCCCCTTTGGGGGTTAAGGGGCTTCCACATTTCTGGCCAATTTTAAGAAAACGTCATTCATTGAAGCTACATTGTACTTTGCTTTCAAGTTTTTTGGCGTGTCCAAAGCTTCAATACTTCCTTCGACCATTATCGAAACTCGGTCGCAATATTCGGCTTCGTCCATATAATGCGTGGTCACAAAAATTGTGGTTCCCTTGTTGGCTTCGGCATAAATCATTTCCCAAAATTGCCTTCTGGTAATGGGGTCAACGCCACCTGTTGGTTCATCCAGAAAGACAATTTTTGGTTCGTGCAATAAGGCAACTGAAAAAGATAGTTTCTGTTTCCATCCCAAAGGCAAGGAACCAACCAGTTTGTCAATGGTATCTTCAAGACCTAATTCCGCGACCAATCGTACAGTTTTTTCCTTGATTTGGCTCCTGCTCAAACCATAAATGCCTCCAAAAAAAGTAATGTTTTCTTTAAGCGTTAAATCATCATACAGCGAGAACTTTTGACTCATATAACCAATGCTTCGTTTGACCATTTCGGTGTTGCTTTTTACATCAAAACCTGCCACCAAAGCTTCTCCCGAACTGGGTTTCGAAATCCCAATTAGCATTTTCATAGCGGTAGTTTTTCCAGCGCCATTGGCTCCCAGAAATCCGAAAATCTCTCCTTTGTACACCTCAAAAGAAATACTATTGACAGCGGTGAAGCTGCCAAATTGTTTGGTTAGATTTTGAACTGCTATGACTCTTTCTTTCTTCATTTTGTCATTTCAACACACATTTTTTTTACCACAGATTACACAGATTATCACAGATTTCAAGTTAAATT
>NZ_JBIKRX010000138.1:0-4672 GCF_044348915.1 Flavobacterium sp.
TGCATCTTCCTTAAATCGCTTGTTAAATGTTATTGAATTCACACCTATAAATTTCTCCCTTGTACTCATTTGACAAAGGTAATACTATTTTCGTTTTTGGGCGGCCTAAACGCCTATACCTATAACTAAGATTTATAATCGTGGAAAGCCTTTAAAATCAATTCATTTTCAACAGATTCATTGATTTTTATTTTCCCGATACCTTCGATTAAGGCAAATTGAATATTTCCGTACTCATTTTTTTTGTCGTGGATGAGCAATTCCATAATAGAATCGATGTCGTTTTCTTCGAAAACTACAGTATCATAGATAGACTTTATTGTGGTTTTGATTTGATTGTATTCGTCGCTAGAGATCAAGTTTTTCTCTAAAGAAATATAGCTTTCCAAGATCATTCCGATTGCAATCGCTTCGCCGTGCAATAAACTTTTTTTGCTATCATTTTCGAGAAAATAACTTTCAATAGCGTGTCCTAAAGTATGTCCAAAATTCAGCGCTTTGCGGATATTTTTTTCAGTTGGATCTTGCATTACGATTTGATTCTTAATCTCTACCGAACGGTATATCAATTCGTCAAAATCAGCAAAATCAATGGCATTCAAATCTAGAAATTGTTCCCAATAGGCAGTGTCATAAATCAATCCGTGCTTGAGCATTTCGGCTAGTCCGGAACGCATTTCTTCTTTTGAAAGTGTTTCTAGATATTGGCTGTCAATCAGAACCATTTGTGGAACATTGATAACCCCGACCTGATTTTTTAAATTCCCTAAATCAACACCAGTTTTACCACCAACCGAAGCATCGACCATTGATAATAAAGTAGTAGGGATGTGAATAAAATCGATCCCACGTTTGAACGTAGATGCAACGAAACCGCCTAAATCAGTGACAACGCCTCCACCAAGATTGAGAACGAGACTTTTTCGATCGGCGCCTAATTCGGTCAAAACATTCCATAATTCTACGCAGGTCTCAATGTTTTTATTGGGTTCACCAGCTTCGAATTCAACAATTTCTGTGGTAAGATCAGTTGCTAAATAGGGAAGAAACTTAGACAAACAATGCTCATTAGTATTGGTGTCGACAATGATAAACAAGTTTGAATACTTGCTTTCTTCAATGAACGTGTTTAGAGCTTCATATCCTTCTTCATTAAAATATATGGGGTAATTGTTGGCTAGAATGGATTGCATATTTGTAGATTAATTTAAAGCGCAAAATAAGGCAAATTTTGCTTAATAATTTTGAAAACTCTCTCTATATTTGTGCAAAAATATAACAAATAATGAATAATTTATTCGATAACACACAAATTGCTTTTTCATTAAAAAGTGATACTGAATTGGAGAGAGCTTATTTTCTTTTCAAATTAATTGCAAATGAACCACTTGTTCGCATAGGAACTGCAGTAACTAATTTTGCTATCAAAGCAAGTTTACCGGTAGAAGGATTGATTCGTACTACAGTTTTCGATCATTTTTGTGGTGGTGTGAATGAAGATGATAGTTTGAAAGTGGTGGATAATTTATTTACTAAAGGTGTCTCATCAGTCTTGGATTATTCAGTCGAAGGCAAGGAGGAGGAAGAGCAGTTTGATGCTGTATTGGAAAAAACCTTGAAATTGATTGAGTTTGCCAAAGAAAAAAAATCTATTCCCTTTGCTGTTTTCAAACCTACTGGTTTCGGACGTATCAATTTATATGAGGAAGTGAGTTTAGGAAAAAAATTGTCTGCAGCTGAATCTGAAGAATGGGAAAAGGTTGTGGCTCGCTTCGAGAAAGTTTGCAAGGCTTCTTATGATAGCGATGTTGCTTTGTTGATAGATGCCGAAGAAAGCTGGATGCAAGATGCAGTTGATGCTTTGGTCGAAAAAATGATGGCAAAATACAATAAATCGAAACCTATTGTTTTCAATACTCTGCAAATGTACCGTTGGGATCGCTTGGATTATTTGAAAAATTTACACGAAAAGGCTAGAAAAGAAGGGTTTTTTATAGGAGCGAAGCTTGTTCGTGGCGCTTATATGGAAAAAGAAAATGAGCGTGCTGTAGAAAGAGGGTGTCCGAGTCCGATTTGTGCTTCTAAAGAAGCTACCGACGAAAATTATGATGCGGCTGTAGAGTATATGGTGGATCACCTTGATAGGATGTCTATTTTTGAAGGAACTCACAACGAAAACAGTACTTATTTCTTGATGAAATTAATGGAAGAAAAAGGAATACAATCTACCGATGATAGAATTTGGTTTGGTCAATTGTACGGAATGAGCGATAATATCAGTTATAATTTAGCGGATAGTGGTTATAATGTGGCCAAGTACTTGCCTTTTGGTCCGGTAAAAGACGTAATGCCCTACTTGATTCGCCGCGCGGAAGAAAACACTTCGGTGGCAGGACAAACTAGTCGTGAATTGGCGATGATTAAAGCCGAACGAAAAAGGAGGAAAGGGAAGTAAAAAGTATTCAGAGATCAGTCCCGATAGCTATCGGGATTAGTGGTCCGTTTAAACCCGATATGTTTTCAAAACCTATCGGGTTTTTATTTGAACAATATTTTACGAATGACTAAACTGCAAATTACTCAAGTTTTTGTAAATACCGTTTTCTAAAGCAATCAGTTCCTGATGCGTTCCTTGTTCCGCAATTACTCCTTTGTCTAAAACCAAAATTTGATCGGCACTGCGAATGGTCGAAAGACGGTGCGCAATGATAATGCTGGTTCTACCTTGCATTAAAATCTCTAAGGCTTCTTGAACCAATTTTTCGCTTTCGCTGTCCAAGGAAGAAGTGGCTTCGTCCAAAATTAAAATACTTGGATTTTTAAGTAAAGCGCGCGCAATGGCAATCCTTTGCCGTTGTCCACCAGAAAGTTTTATTCCCCGTTCTCCAACCATAGTTTCGAATTTTTCTGGGAAACTTTCAATGAAATTAAGTGCATTAGCTTGTTTGGCAGCGACCATAATTTCCTCGTCCGAAGCATCTGGATTTCCATAAGCAATGTTTTCTTTGATGGTGCCTCCAAAGAGAATTACATCTTGCGGAACGATGCTCATATTGCCCCGAAGATTTTCCAATTCATAATCGTAAATATTTTTACCGTCTACCAAGATTTCGCCACTTTCAATATCATAAAAGCGCAACAATAAAGAAGCAATAGTCGATTTTCCGACACCACTTGGGCCGACTATAGCAATTTTTTGACCGAAATTAGCTGTAAAGTTCACCCCTTTCAAAACCTTTATTTCTTTTCGAGAAGGGTAGGTGAAGCCGACATTTTTGAAGCTGACATTGCCTTGAATCTTTTGGATGGAATGCGAGTTTTGAGTAGAATTGATTTTTTCGGGTGTTTCTGCTAATAATTCGAAAACACGTTCTGTGGCGCCAATCGCCTTCTGGATTTGAGCATACAATTCTGCAATACCACCAAAAGACGCCCCAACAAATGTAGAATACAAAACAAAAGAAATCAATTGTCCTACACTCATTTCGCCGCTAATGCTCAACCGAACACCAAACCAAACTACAGCAACGATGGCTCCAAAAAGACAAAATATAATGAAGGAAGCGAAGTAACCTCTATACTTTCCTCCTTTAATAGCTTGTTTTACTACTTCTTTAATTTTTCCATCGTATCGAGCGATTTCATACCATTCATTTGCAAAAGCCTTGACAATACTTATTCCTTGCATCGTTTCCTCTACAATGACCTGACTTTCGGCAACCTGATCTTGCACTTTTTTCGAATATTTACGAATGAATCTGCCAAAAATTACCGCTGCAACGGCTATGAGGGGAACAACGGATAGCATTAATAAAGTGAGTTTCACGCTTTCGGTAGCCAATAAAATTACCCCACCAATAATCAGAATAAATTGTCTTAAAAACTCCGCGATGGTCGACGTAAGCGTGTCTTGAATTTGCGAAATATCAGCACTAATTCTGCTGTTCAGTTCACCAACTCTTTTATGAGAGAAGAACGACATCGGTAATTTGACCAAATTGCTGTACAAGGACAATCGTAAATTGGCTAAAGTGTTTTCGGTAAAATTGATAAATAATGATAGTCTAAAAAAGGAACAAATCGATTGCAGAAATAGAATGACAATTAATGACAAGGCGATCCGATCTGCCTGCTCATAGCTTTTGTCTTTCACACAATCGACTAACATTCCCATCAGTTTTGGAAAAGCTAGTGCAGTAGCTCCGGTGAGTAGTAAGAAGAATAAACCGACATAAAATTTCCACCGATGACTGCCTGCATATTTAAAAATGATGGTTGCCTTAGTCAGTGAAGTAGCGGTTATTTTTGATTTCGGTAAATCATTCTCTTTAAAACGTGCCATTAATTTTGATTTTATTTTTACAAATATAATATTATAGCGCTTGATTGGTAGAAAATAAGTTTTAATTCAAAAGCTAAAACAATTGGAAGTTCAGATCTATTTCAGTTTAATTAATATTTTTTTAAATTTTGTTTGCGAATCCAATATCTAAGTGTATATTTGCACTCGCAATAAGGGCGATTAGCTCAGCTGGTTCAGAGCATTCCGATTGCATCGGAAGTAGTCGGGACTAGAAGATTAAAAAATAAATATTGGGGCGATTAGCTCAGCTGGTTCAGAGCACCTCGTTTACACCGAGGGGGTCGGGGGTTCGAACCCCTCATCGCCCAC
>NZ_JBIKRX010000065.1:0-16401 GCF_044348915.1 Flavobacterium sp.
CGATTCAACCAAATCAAAGAGCAAATTGTTCTTTGGCTCGAATTTTTACTGCTTATTTTTGCAGATGTATTTTTGGTAAAAAATCTAAAAACTCAAAAAGTGGGTTCTTAAGGAATGACTATTTATTATTTCACGAATTCTTGAAATTTATAGAATTAGTGTAATTCAATTTTTTAAATTTGATAAAAATTAGTGACAATTGGTGTAATTCGTGGCTAACTTTTTTTTCTTCTTTAAAAGCGAACGCCTTGAGATCACTTCTTTTTTTTCTAAAAAAACATATTTTTTGTATATTACCGCCTTAGTTAAAGGAAACCTTAAATTAACGACTATGAATCCAGCCGAAAAAGTAGCCGAACTTTCGCATCACTTAGAACCTTTAATTAGCGATTTAGGACTAATATTAATGACTGCGGGTATCGCCGTACTGATATTCAAAAAGTTAAAACAACCCTTAGTTTTAGGGTATTTAATTGCCGGTTTTTTGGCAGGAAACCACTTTGACTTCTTCCCATCAGTCAAAGAAATTAAAAGCGTTGAAGTTTGGGCCGAAATTGGAATCATCTTTTTATTGTTCAGTCTGGGTCTTGAATTTAGTTTCAAGAAATTAATGAAAGTGGGTGGAACCGCCTCCATTACAGCAAGCACACAGATCGTAACTATGTGTTTTTTGGGGTATTCAGTAGGGCAATGGATGGATTGGTCCAAAATGGACAGTATCTTCTTAGGAGTAATTCTTTCGATTTCTTCCACGACAATTATCTTAAAATCATTTGATGAACTAGGTGTCAAAACACAAAAATTTGCCGGAAATGTAATCGGTTCGCTGATAGTGCAGGATATCTTAGCCATTTTGATGATGGTTTTATTGTCGACTATTGCAGTTAGCAATCAGTTTTCAGGCATGGCACTCTTTTTATCGGTCTTGAAACTGGTATTTTTCCTTGTTCTTTGGTTTTTAGGAGGAATTTTCATCATTCCGACTGTTCTCAAAAAGACCAAACATTTATTGACTGATGAAATGCTATTGATCATTTCTTTAGCCTTATGTCTCACTATGGTTGGTTTAGCTGCCAATGTAGGTTTTTCACCTGCCTTGGGAGCTTTTATTATGGGCTCCATCATTGCCGAAACCACTCAAGCCGAGCATATTGAACATCTAGTAAAACCCGTAAAAGATTTATTTGGCGCTGTGTTTTTTGTATCAGTGGGGATGTTAATTGACCCCGAAATTTTGTATGAACACGCCATTCCCGTTGTTATTCTTTCGTTTGTAACCATATTTGGGCAATCTATTAGTTCTACTTTTGGCGCTTTATTATCAGGACAACCTTTGAAAGATTCGATCAGAACAGGAATGAGTTTGTCACAAATTGGGGAATTTTCTTTTATCATAGCCACTTTAGGTGTGACTTTGAATGCAACAAATTCTTTTTTGTATCCAATAGTAGTAGCTGTTTCGGCTGTGACGGTATTTACTACTCCTTTTATGATCAAATATTCGCTACCCTTTTCAGAATATTTAGCGCATAACTTACCACGAAAGTGGACCAAGCGAATCGAACGCTATTCCGCGAGTACTCAAGCAATAAAAACCGTGAGTCTCTGGCAAACTGTAATCAATGCTTTTTTAATTCAAGTGATTGCATTAGTGGTTATTATTTTGGCAATAATTTCACTTTCAACGACCTATATTCAACCATTAGTAGCCGATTATCATTTTGGGAATGCCTTGGGATCATTGATTACTTTGAGTATAATTTCTCCTTTTTTATGGGCCCTCGCCTTTCGTAGAGGTGCTGCCGAAGAAATGGAACAATTATTGGTCGATAGAAAATCTCGAGGTCCAATTACTATGTTATTTTTTATTCGGGTTGTGCTATCCATTTTCTTTATTGTATTATTATTGAATACCTTTTTCTCTCAAAAAATCACTTTGATTGCCTTGATAATTGCAATAATAATCTATTTGATTTTTAGAAAAAAACTCCATATTCAATACCATAAAATTGAGGATCATTTTCTAGCTAATTTACACGGAAGAGAAATTGAAAAAGCCAAAAGAAGCCGAAGTGATTTAACACCCTGGGATGGACACATGGCTGTTTTTGATATTGTCAAAGAATCGAATATCGCTGGTGAATCTTTGAGAAATTTACAACTTAGAGAGTTATTAGGCATTAATATCGTATCGATAAAAAGAGGTGAAATCACGATTCATATTCCACAAAGAAACGAACGAATTTTTCCGGGTGACGAAATTTGTGTGATTGGTACGGATATACAAGTGCAAGAATTTAAAAAATATTTAGACCAACACGAAACCGATGTGTCACCAGAAATCGTAGAACCGGATATTGTTTTAAGCCAAATTGAATTGAAAAATCACACTTTTATTGGAAAAAGTATCAAAGAATCGAAACTCCGCGAAAAAACAAAAGGATTGATTGTAGGTATCGAAAAAAGAGGCTATCGAATCTTAAATCCAGAATCCTACATTATTCTGGAAAAAGACGACATTTTGTGGATTGTGGGCGATAAAAAATTACTAGCCGATTTGGTTCACGATTAAATTATCAGTATACAAAAAAAGGTGCAAAAATCAAATCTTGCACCTTTTTAAATATAGACTTTCGTCTTATTTTATCTCGAATAATTTGGAGCTTCTTTGGTAATTGTCACATTATGAGGGTGACTTTCGGTGATTCCGCTAGAGGTGATTCGAACAAAACGACCAGTTTCTTGTAAGGTTGGAACATCTTTGGCACCACAATAACCCATTCCGGCACGAAGTCCACCAATGAATTGTTGCATACTTTCTTCCAATTCTCCTTTGTATGGCACACGCCCCACGATTCCTTCGGGAACTAGTTTTTTGACATCGTCTTCTACATCTTGGAAATAACGATCTTTCGATCCGCCTTCCATGGCTTCAACAGAACCCATTCCGCGATACGATTTGAATTTTCTTCCTTCGAAAATAATAGTTTCTCCTGGAGATTCCATTGTCCCTGCTAAAAGTGATCCTAACATTACACAATGAGCACCAGCAGCGAGTGCTTTTGGAATATCACCTGTATAACGAATTCCACCATCGGCGATAACGGGAACTCCTGTTCCTTTTAAGGCTGCGGCAACTTCAAGAACAGCAGAAAACTGAGGAAAACCAACACCCGCAATAATACGAGTAGTACAAATAGAACCTGGACCAATGCCCACTTTTACACCATCGGCACCATTTTCTACCAGAAATTTAGCTGCTTCTGGAGTGGCAATGTTTCCAACAATAACATCAACTTTTGGAAAATTAGCCTTGATATCTTTCAAAACATTGACAACACCTTGAGTATGACCGTGAGCAGTATCTATAATAATAGCATCGACACCTGCATTTATAAGTGCAGTAGCTCTTTCGAGTGCATCGCCTGTAACGCCAATGGCTGCAGCCACACACAAACGACCGTAAACGTCTTTGTTAGCATTGGGTTTTTGAGTAAGTTTAGTAATATCTCTAAAAGTAATTAATCCAACTAATTTATTTTCGGAATTGATTACCGGAAGTTTCTCGATTTTATGCCCTTGCAAAACTACTTCTGCCTGCGCAAGAGAAGTTCCTTCCGCAACAGTAACCAAGTTTTCGCTTGTCATTACTTCTATAATTGGTCTGGCATTGTTGGTTTCGAAACGCAAATCACGATTTGTTACAATTCCTTTCAACACTCTATTTTCATCTACAATTGGAATACCACCAATTCCGAATTCTTTCATTGCTTTTTTAGCATCGGCAACAATTGAATTCAAAGGCAAAGTTACAGGATCGATAATCATACCGGATTCAGCACGTTTTACTTTTCGAACTTTGGCAGCTTGTTGTTCGATAGTCATATTTTTATGCAAAACACCAATACCGCCTTCTTGAGCCATAGCAATTGCCATAGCACTTTCGGTAACGGTATCCATTGCAGCTGATACAATGGGAACATTAAGCGAAATGTTTCTAGAAAATTTTGATTTTATACTCACTTCGCGAGGAAGTACACTGGAAAAATTGGGAACTAATAATACATCATCGTAAGTAAGACCTTCGCCGATAATCTTGGAGTTGTGTGCTATCATTGCAATTTGAAGTTGTAGTTAAATTGCGTGCAAATTTAGGCAATCTTAAGCAGATTTACATCATAAATAGCAATTTTAATGATTAAATTTGTATAGCATCCCATTTTACTATGCATTACCTCAAATTTTATTCTATACTGAAATCAATAAATTAATTTAGGATGGAAAAATCAAATCAATCACTGCAAGGGCTTTGCGAAGAAGAAGTGATTCGATCAAGAGAGAAAAACGGTTCTAATTCACTGGAACATCAGGATAAAAACCATTTTATTACTTCCCTTCTTGAAATGATTAAGGAGCCCATGTTTTTGCTCTTGATAACAGCGACAAGCGTTTATTTTATAACCGGAAAATACAGTGATGGTTTTTTTATGCTAGCTGCCATTTTTTTGGTTTCAACAATTTCACTCTACCAAGAATCAAAGAGTCGTAATGCTATTGAAGATCTTAAAAAGCTATCACAACCCAAAACTAAAGTAATTCGAAATGGCGAGCTGATAGAGATTCCAAGTGAAGAAATTGTACTAGGCGATTTCATCCAAGCCGAAGAAGGTAGTTTTGTGCCAGCTGATGGCATCATTATTCAATCGAATGATTTTTCGGTAAATGAATCTATTTTAACAGGAGAATCACTTTCGGTTTTCAAAAATGAAAAATCTGAAATAAGCCATGTTTTTCAAGGAACGATCGTGACTAGTGGTCTCGCCATTTGCAAAGTTACTGCTGTCGGAAATCAAACAGAATTAGGAAAAATAGGAAACAGTCTAGCTTCGATTATCGAAGAAAAAACACCACTACAACTACAAATTGGAAACTTTGTAAAATATTTATCTATCATCGGCTTATTTTTTTTCGGTATCGTTTGGGCTGCAAATTTTTACAATTCTAGACTATTCTTAGACAGCTTGCTCAAAGCACTCACTTTGGCAATGAGCATCATTCCTGAGGAAATACCTGTGGCCTTTACCACTTTTATGGCTTTGGGTGCTTGGCGCTTGATGAAAATGGGCATCATTGTAAAACAGACCAAAACCGTTGAAACATTAGGAAGTGCCACCGTAATTTGCACTGATAAAACAGGCACTATTACTCAAAACAAAATGAGTTTGGCGCAATGGTACACGTTTTCAAATGACAAAATCAATAGTAATTTGGATGAACATATAAACAATGATGAAATTGAGTTACTCCAAAAAGCGATGTGGGCGAGCGAACCCATTCCTTTTGATGGTATGGAAATCGCACTTCACGAGGCTTATTCCAAATATAGCATTCTGGACGAAAGACCAAATTATAATTTAATTCACGAATATCCTTTGGGCGGAAATCCTCCGATGATGACCCACATTTTTGAAAACCAAAAAGCAACTAGAATCATCGCGGTCAAAGGTGCCCCCGAAGCCATAATAGCGTCTTGTAAACTTTCGACAGAGGAGGTTCAAAAAATCAATACTGCCATTGAATCGATGTCGAAAGAAGGGTTTCGAGTATTGGGTGTTGGCGTTTCTGAATTTTCAGGGAATAATTTTCCAAAGACACAACAGGAATTCACTTTTAAATTTCTGGGAATAGTTGCTTTTTATGACCCTCCAAAAGACAATATCAATACTGTTCTTGATTCTTTTTATAAGGCAGGAATTCAGGTAAAAATTGTCACTGGTGATAATGCGGCAACCACTTCAACTATAGCTCGACAAATTGGTTTTCAGAACCCAGAAAAAGTCCTTAATGGTGATGAATTAATGAAAATGGATGAAGCCACATTGAATGACAAAGTGATGGAAACTACCGTATTTACAAGAATGTTTCCCGAAGCTAAACTAAAGATAATTCAGGCTTTGAAAGCCAATAATCAAATAGTAGCAATGACTGGTGATGGTGTCAACGATGGACCGGCTTTAAAATCAGCTCATATTGGGATTGCAATGGGCAAAAAAGGAACCGAAATTGCAAAACAAGCTGCAAACCTCATCCTAATTGACGATGATTTATCGAAAATGGTTGATGCAATAGCGATGGGCAGAAAAATCTATATTAACCTAAAAAAAGCTATACAATATATTATTTCAATTCACATCCCAATCGTGATGATAGTTTTTATTCCTCTAGTTTTGGGTTGGCTTTATCCCAATATTTTTTCGCCTGTACACATAATTTTTCTCGAAATCATTATGGGCCCAACTTGCTCAATTATTTATGAAAATGAACCAATGGAATCGAATTTAATGCTGCAGAAACCACGGCTTTTTACCAATACTTTTTTTAATTTGAAAGAAATAATGATTAGCATCGTCCAAGGCTTGGTAATTACTCTCGGGCTTTTGTTCGTTTATTTGTTTTGTGTTCAAGAAAATGACTCTGAGAGTGTCACTCGAACCGTAGTTTTTCTAACATTAATTGCTTCGAATATTTTCTTAACATTGGCTAATCGTTCGTTTTATTATTCGATTTTTACCACCATTCGATACCAAAACAACTTGGTATTTTTAATCATTACGCTAACGATTTTAATGACCAGTTTATTGCTATTTGTTCCCGTTTTTAGGCATTTCTTTATGTTTGACAAAGTATCAGTCAGACAAGTAGGAATGAGTATTTTGGTTGGCTTTGCCTCGGTGATGTGGATTGAAATTTTGAAACTAATCAAGCGGAAAGCTCAAAAGTAACCAACATTTAATCCGGAGTATTTTTGACCGGAAAAACAATATTCAAACCCATCTGAAAGGACAAACTATTAGCCTTAGAAATATCCGCATATTCTAAAAGATTATCTGCCAAAATATAAAAATTGACTTTACCAATCGTAGTTGCCAATCCCAAACCTACATTTTTAGCGGAATAAGAATCTATTGTATACGTGGCTTTCAATTCTAAAGAATCGAAAAGTTGCCTTCTATAATAACCTGTAATTGCAGCAAGAGGCGATCTTGGCGCCGACATTACAAACAATTGCGCTCCAACTGAATTGGTGTATTTAATTTCGTTTCCTCCGGTACAATTGCAATCTGAATCCCTTCCGTCTCCAAAAGAATATTGAATCGAAGAATTGAATTTCAAAGGTCGCCAAGTCTTATACTTTGTATTCAACGTATCTAAGGGAATAGCGTCATTAAATTCTTCTAATAAATCATTTGAGTTTCCAAGAATAAAATCTGGAGTTAGTCCCACATAATTATAATAGCCTTTATAACTATAGCTCTCGACTTCTTTAGTATGACTAATGAAACCAATGTCTATTAAACTTGCCGTAATTTGAAGATTTTCCTTGGGATAATAAGTCAGTCCTAAATCCAATCCCAACCCGAGATTCCCCCCTAGTAAAGTTTTTTTCACAATATCACTTCCTGCGTTACCGGAGTAATTTTCGATATAATTTGTTAGTCCTGAAGTGTTGACCAATGCGTTGGCAGAAATGACTTGGTCATAAACCGAATCAGTGCCTAGAATAGTGTAAAAATAGCCTGAATTTTTTGTAGAAGAAATATTAAAAATACTGGAATATATCTTTCCTCTAGCCCCAAGAATCAATTTCTCATTGACTCTTTTGTGATAACCAACATGAAAAACCGAAAGCATTTCGGCTCTGGCATTCAAATCACCCATATCAAACACCTTTCCTAAATAATTCTGATTTCCGTCTAATGCTAAAATCGCGTAATCTTTGGGCACATAGGTCAAAACATCAGCTTCCTGATACATTCCGAAGGAAATATAGGCATTCTCTTGCCAGTCACCCAATTTGAATCCACCACTAAAAATCTCTAATTGTTGATTCATACTTACTTTATCATTCCTTGAAGTAGAGAATACTACATTTCGTAATTTAGTATTGAAATCGACTCCATTATCGGCAAATAGATCATAAACCGAAAATCCAGTGGACCCCACATTTGCCGATAATCCAGAAACCAGCGGAACACCTACAAACCAATTATAACTAACATCAGAACCGGGATTCGACAACATAGATTGCGGCACAGAAGTAAAATTGTAGAGGATTTGCTTGTTTTGAGAAAAACAATTTAAAGCAATGATTAAAACGATGATTAGGTATACTTTTCTCATTGGAACACCAAATAAAGAGTCGCACTTGAACGAAGTTTTAAGCTTCCAGTACTATTACTATTCAAGGGTGGTCCGGGTAATAAGGCGACAGCAAAAGCTATTTTTGTGGTCTTTTTTAAAATATCAAGCTTAGCATTTTCGAATATTTCAGTTTTTGAAACCATAATCGGAGCCCCGACTGTATAAGCATTCACACTAAAAGGAATTGCATATAGCCTCGTATTATTGTCATCCAGTAAATACAAATTGATAATAAAAGCTCTGTTGACAGTATTGGTGAATTCGAAAAAAAAGTCCGCTCGGGTTGTACTGTCTGCAAAATCTTCATCTTCAAAAACCTTAAAATCCATAATATCACCAACCAATGGTTGTTCGACCCCACCAACAATAAATTGATTGGCCTTCATATCAAAAAAAGCTAAATTAGCAATAACGACAGGCTCCAATTTTAAATCATTGGCTTGATCAAAATCTAAATCGCTAGAACAGGACGTAGAAAATAGAATGAGAATAAAAATCCCTAAAAGTTTATTCATAGTTTTCAATGCATTGGGGAGTTACATTTTTAACGAAGATATTTATTTTTTAGTATTTATTAATGAAAGGACGAAAATAATTTTGAAGCTTCATTATAAGCACTTTCGAAACTCATAGCTCTTAAATTGGTATTTTCTTTTTTGGAATTAAAGTACGAAAGTAACTTCTCTGTTGGCATATTGCCTGTCAGAACATCCCTAGCCATAGGACATCCTCCAAAACCTTGAATGGCTCCATCAAATCGCCGACAACCCGCATTATAAGCTGCATCTATTTTTTCAAACCATTTATCTGGTGTAGTGTGCAAATGGGCACCAAATTCGATGGATGAATATTGAGGAATTAAATGTGAAAACAAATACTGAATCACCTCGGGAGTAGAACTTCCGACTGTATCCGAAAGCGACAAGATTTTTACTCCCATATTCGAAAGTGTTTCGGTCCACTGGCTTACAATTTCAGTATTCCAGGGATCACCGTATGGATTTCCAAATCCCATCGAAAGGTAAGCTACAACTTCCTTGTTGCTTTTATCCGCAATTTCGAGAATTTCTTGCAAAGTGATTAAGGATTCAGCAATCGTTTTGTGGGTATTCCGCATCTGAAAATTCTCGGAAATCGAGAACGGAAAACCTAAATATTGAATGGATTGGTGTTGTGAAGCATCGACAGCACCTTGTGTATTGGCAATAATAGCCAATAATTTACTCTGAGTTTTCGAAAGATCTAAACTCGCCAAAACTTCGGCGGTATCTTGCATTTGAGGAATTGCCTTAGGAGAAACAAAACTCCCAAAGTCGATGGTGTCAAAACCCACCCGAAGCAAGGATTGAATGTAGGCCACTTTGTTTGCAGTAGGAATAAAAGTTTTTATTCCTTGCATCGCATCTCGGGGACATTCTATAATTTTTATTGCTTCCATTGAAATTCAAAGATAAGCAAAAGGGATTTTGCCACAAAGACACAAATACACAAAGTTTTCTTATAGCTTTTGTAAAATCTTTTTGTTGATTTCCTTAATCAATGCTGGCCCTTCATAGATAAAACCGGTATACAATTGTACTAAACTAGCTCCAGCTTCCAATTTTTCGATAGCATCATCAGCAGAATGTATCCCTCCTACTCCAATAATCGGAAACGCTTTATTGCTTTTTTCAGAAAGAAAACGAATCACTTCTGTCGAACGGTTTTTCAATGGTTTGCCAGACATTCCGCCCATTTCAACTTTATTTTCAGATTGCAAACCTTCACGCGACAACGTTGTATTAGTCGCAATTACTCCTGCAATTTTAGTTTCTTTAACAATATCAATGATATCCAATAATTGCGAATCGGTCAAATCGGGTGCAATTTTCAACAAAATTGGTTTCTGCTTTGGCTTGGTTAAATTCTGATTCTGTAAAGTTTGCAGCAATTGCTTCAAAGGCTCTTTTTCCTGCAATTCTCGAAGATTAGGAGTGTTTGGCGAACTCACATTTACTACAAAATAATTGACATAATCGTATAAAGCATCAAAACAAATCAGGTAATCATCGACTGCATTTTCGTTAGGAGTGACTTTGTTTTTGCCAATATTTCCGCCAATAAGCACACCTTTGTTTTTCTTCAATCGTTCGACAGCTTGCTGAACTCCACCGTTATTAAACCCCATCCTGTTGATGATTGCACTGTCTTCGACTAAGCGAAAGATCCTTTTCTTCGGGTTCCCTTCCTGTCCTTTTGGTGTGATGGTTCCAATTTCTATAAATCCAAAACCTAGGTTCGACAACTCATTATATAAGGAAGCATCTTTATCCATTCCGGCGGCTAAACCAACAGGATTTTTGAACTTCAAACCAAAGACTTCCGTTTCAAGTCGTTTGTCATCGACAACGTACAATGCTCTAAAAAGGGAAGAAACTCCCGGTATTTTAGACAAATTACGAATACATGAAAAGGTAAAATAATGCACTTTTTCAGGGTCAAAGGCGAAAAAGAGCGGGCGAATAAGTTGTTTGTACATAATGAATTGTGTTGTGCTGCAAAAATAGAATTATCTAATCGAATTAATAAATATTTAAACGAATAATTTACTGTATTAAAAATAAATTTGATATTACAATTTGACTACCAGTCTATGCAAACTGCAAACTGACCTGTGCCAACTTTTTACTACCTTTGCAAAAAAAATTTATGTCGAATATATATTTAGGGTATCATTTTATTGTAGAACCCAAAGAACTCGGTTCCGAAATCTTGGTTGCCGAACTGGGCGAATTAGCTTTCGAAAGCTTTATCGATAGTGATTTGGGTATAATAGCTTACATTCAAAAAGACCTTTGGAATGAAAATATCCTTGACGATTTGTTCATTCTACAATCGCTAGAATTTACTATATCGTACAAAATTGAAGAAATCGACCAAGTGAACTGGAATGAAGAATGGGAAAAAAATTTCGAACCAATTGATGTTGATGGAAAATGCCACGTTCGTGCACCTTTTCACCCCAAAACCGACGCGGAATTTGACATTGTTATCGAGCCTAAAATGAGTTTTGGCACAGGTCATCACGAAACCACGCATATGATGATTCAGCATTTATTAGAAATGGACGTTGCGGGTTTAAAAACCTTGGATATGGGTTGCGGAACAGCAATTTTGGCAATTTTGGCGGAGATGAAAGGTGCTCAACCTATCGATGCCATAGATATTGATAACTGGTGTTATTTGAATTCTATTGAAAATGCCGAACGCAATAATTGCACACAGATTACAGTTTATGAAGGTGATGCCGCTTTATTGAAAGACAAAAAATACGATTTGATTATTGCCAACATCAACCGAAATATTCTGCTAAATGATATGCAATCGTATGTTGATTGTTTGAATCCAAATGGAACTTTATTATTAAGTGGCTTTTATACCGAAGATATTCCGTTTATTGATTCTTCTTGCACCGAAAAAGGCTTAACCTATGTTAAGAAATTCGAAAGAAATAATTGGGTATCCTTGAAATATGTAAATTAGCATTCAATTACAAAAAATGGAAATCGACAGGAAAAATCATTGGGAAATTGTTTACGGAACCAAACAACCTAACGAAGTGAGTTGGACACAAGACAATCCGAAAACTTCGCTTGAATTTATCCGAGAAGCGAGCAAAGACAAAACCGCTAAAATTATAGACATTGGTGGCGGCGACAGCAAACTTGTCGATTATTTGTTAGCTGATGGCTACGAAAACATAACTGTTTTGGATATTTCGGAAAATGCTTTGGAAAGAGCCAAAAAAAGATTGGGAAAAGATGCCGAAAAAGTAAGTTGGATCGTTTCAGATATTACGCAATTCAAACCGGAAATTCATTATGATATTTGGCACGATCGAGCCACATTCCATTTTTTGACCACGGAAGAACAAATTAATATCTATCTTCGAACAATTGAAAAATGGGTTTCCGGTTCGATTATAATTGGAACTTTTTCAGAAAAAGGACCAATAAAATGTAGTGGCCTTGACATTAAACAATATTCGGAAGCAGCAATGGAAGAACAGTTTTCACATCACTTCACAAAAATAAATTGCATCAATGAAGACCATTCGACTCCATTTGAAACCAAACAAAATTTTACGTTTTGTGCATTTAAAAAAATCAAATAATACGAAATCAATTTTTATTTAAAACCTACAAATTATCTAAAAATGAGCACTAAAGAAAAAGTTAGAGAAAGAGTCAGCCTTAAAGAAGCGACAACCATCAACAATGAAATCATACTGCATAATGACGATGTCAATACTTTTGACCACGTTATTGAAACCCTGATTCGAGTTTGCAGTCACACGGCGGAGCAAGCAGAGCAATGTGCGCTGATCGTACATTATAAAGGAAAATGTACTGTAAAAACTGATGTTTTAGAAAAACTAAAACCACAATGCTCACAATTGCTTGATGCAGGTTTGAGCGCTGAGATTATTTAAAATTACATTTTACACCATAAAAAAGCAGGATTTTCTAAAACGAAAATCCTGCTTTTTTATGTCAATGATACAATTATTTTAATCCGATTTCATCGCCGTCTCTATTGCAGTGGGTTTGGGTGAGGCTTTAATGCGGCAATTTATACTTAATCAATCCGTATAAAAATGTACCGAATAGCGCTCCAAAAAGCACTAGAAGTATTGGCAAAAACCCAGCTCCAAGCAATATAAATATTGGCCCCGGACAAGCACCAACCAAAGCCCAGCCTAATCCAAAGAAAATCCCACCTATCCAAAACCGAATCGAACCTGCCTCTTTCGGAATAATTTCTATCGGCAAACCTCTGAAATCTGTGATGTTTCTTCTTTTTATAATTTGGATTCCAATTAGCCCCGTCACAACAGCAACCATAATGATTCCATACATATGAAAGGATTGAAATAGAAACATTTCATAAATTCGGTACCACGAAACCGCTTCGGATTTTGTTAAAACAATCCCGAAAACAAATCCTACGATGATATATTTTATTGCTTTCATAGTCTAAAAAATTAAGGGTAAAATAAAATGCGCCATAATCAATCCACCGATAAAAAACCCAATGACAGCTTTTAATGAAGGTAACTGTAAACTACTCAAACCATAAATAGCGTGTCCTGAGGTACAACCACTAGCATAACGAGTCCCGAATCCAATCAGTATGCCACCGATAAGCAATATGGCAATCATTTTTGGAGATTCGAAAATTTCATTTCCAAAAAGAGCATCAGGTAACAATTTACCATTGGGAGCATCGATTCCCATTTCTGTCAATTGCACAATTGTTTTTGGATTGATATCAACATTCGAAAGATCACTCATAAAATGTACCGCCACAAACCCTCCCAACATAGCCCCCAAAACCACTAACAAATTCCAGCGCTGCGTTTTCCAATCGAAGTCAAAAAAACCAACTTTTTTCCCCATTCCTGCCATTGCACATAACGAACGCAAATTCGAAGACATTCCGAAAGTTTTTCCGAAATATATCAAGCTAAGCATTACCATTCCTATCAAAAACCCTGAAACATACCAAGGCCAAGTTTGAAATAAAATTCCCATAATATTATATTTATGGGGCTAAAATAATAATTCTAATTTTATAAGCTGAATAAATAAGGCATAATTGTTGTTTATGGCAGTAATACCGCTTAAATTTGTTGTCCAAAACAATTCAATTTGATTCTCAAATAAGCGAACAATCTACTTATGAAAAAAATAATTCTTTTCCTTGCATTACTAATGATTGCGACCTCTTGCATCAGCACTCAATCTACTATAAAAAACATCGACAACGATGCACCAAATCTTCAACTTGCTGAAAACAACACCTTTTTAATTTCGGAATTCAGCAAAGACAAAAAATACGGATACGACCAAGATTATCCAATCAATATATTTTTTGAAAGTACACGAAACTCTACCATCAATCAACAACGATTTTTAAATGCGCTCGCAGGACCAAAAGGCGAAAAAATAACCTATACCAAACTGGAAAGTTGCTGTCCATTTCCTACTAAAAGAAGCGATATGGGGGCAGGATTATTAGACACTTACGAACTAAAATGGGAAGGGCAAAAAAGCCCGGTAATTTTATATTTGAACATATACGAAAAAGGAGTCTTGATGGTACCGTTTGGTTTGAGTTTGAAAAAAAAATAACTAAAAACCACAAATCCTAACTATCTTTGTAACCAGAAAATTTACCTATGAACATACACAACATTCCACAAATAAAACATACCGAAAGCGGGAACTTCTTTCTATTAGCAGGACCTTGCGCTATTGAAGGCGAAGAAATGGCGATGCGCATTGCTGAAAAATTAGTTGGCATTACCGAAAAATTAGAAATCCCTTTCGTTTTCAAAGGTTCTTTCAAAAAAGCGAATCGCTCTCGAATTGATAGTTTTTCAGGAATTGGCGATGAAAAAGCCTTACAAATTCTTCGAAAAGTATCCGATACTTTTGGTGTCCCGACCGTAACTGACATTCACACGAATGAAGATGCTGCAATGGCTGCCCAATATGTCGATGTACTTCAAATCCCTGCTTTTTTAGTTCGTCAAACTGATCTCGTCGTGGCTGCTGCCAATACTGGAAAAGTAGTCAACCTGAAAAAAGGACAATTTATGAGTCCTGAAAGTATGAAACACGCTGTTCAGAAAGTATTGGATTGCCACAATCAAAACGTGATGGTGACGGACCGAGGAACGATGTTTGGCTACCAAGATATGATCGTAGATTTTCGCGGAATTCCGACAATGAAAGAATATGCTACAACGGTTCTTGACATTACACATTCCTTACAACAACCCAACCAAACTTCAGGTGTAACTGGCGGAAGACCCGATATGATTGAAACCATTGCCAAAGCAGGAATCGCTGTGGGTGTCGATGGAATTTTTATTGAAACTCATTTTGACCCAGCCAATGCCAAAAGTGATGGAGCCAATATGCTACATTTAGACTATTTCGAAGCCTTAATGACCAAACTTGTTGCCATCCGAAAAACCATAAATCAATTTTAATAATTTCATTTTGAAAACTTCAATTTCATCAGCAATAGTATTACTGCTGTTCATCTGTTCTAACACATTCGCGCAAAACGACAGTATCAAAAAAGAACGATATACTGCTCACAATAAAGGAAAATTCACCATTGCTTGGGGTGGAAACCGAGGATATTATACCGACTCAGACATTCATTTTACAGGAGATGATTATAATTTTATGGTCGCAAACGCTAAGGCGCACGACAAACCAAAAGGGTGGCATGTCGACTATGTAATGCCGGGAAGTATGACAAAACCGCAAACCAATTTCAAACTAGGTTATTTTATTTCAGATAAATACAGTGTATCTATTGGAGTGGACCATATGAAATATGTAATGACCCAAAACCAAACCGCTAACGTGACTGGTACTATTAATTTACCAGCAGATCAATCTGGATCTTATTACAACGGAGGTTATAATAATACACCTGTAGATATGTCTCAAAATGGTGCTCAAGAAGGTGGTTTCGAAGAACCTCAGACAGGAATTCCAGCTTTTTTAATGTTCGAGCATACCGACGGTTTAAATTATATTTACAGCGAAATTGCCCGTCAAGATGATATCTCGCGTTGGTTTGGTATTAAGAACACTGATAAGTTTCAAGTCAATTTCAATGCAGGTTTCGGACTTGGACTGTTATATCCAAAAACCAACACTACCCTGCTGGGCAAAGAAAGATACGATGATTTTAATGTAGCAGGATATGGGACATCGCTTAAAGCAGGACTTAACTTGACAATTTTCAAATATTTCACCATCGAAGGTGTTTTGAAAGGTGGCTATATCAATATGCCCGACATCAGAACAACAACTAGCAGCTCAGACTCAGCAGACCAAGAATTTTTCTTTGGACAAACCATTATAGCATTTGGCGGAATTTTTAAACTTTAATTTCGACATATCTTTATAAAAAAATCTCCCAGAAGGAGATTTTTTTATTGATACAAACCTCGAGCTTCGCGAATAACATCTTCTAAAATGACATTGTCAATACTTTCTAAACTAAAATAGTCATTCCTTAAAAACAAATTAACAATCTGATTGTTAATAACTTGTGATAAAATAATATTAAAAAAGGCTCTGTTAAATTGCCAAAAAGTGTATATTTCGGTATAAAAAAGTGGCAATATGT
>NZ_JBIKRX010000015.1:0-50524 GCF_044348915.1 Flavobacterium sp.
AGATACAATAGAAGGTCAAATATGGGGACAATCTTCGATGTGTTAATGAAAAAGATGGTGAAATTTGAATAAATATCAATAAAATCAATAGATAACAAGGGTGCTCTAAGCGCCTATACCTAAAAATTTAATTAAACAATAAAGTCATCATATTATGAAAAAAACGATATCATTTGGATTAGCAATTTTGTTTGTGTTAGTAAATCTTACTACAAGCTGCAGTTCTGTAAAAAATGCAAATAACGCTCAAAAAGGAGCTGGGATTGGTGTGGCAGCAGGGGCTTTAGTTGGAGGTCTTATTGGCGCTAGTTCTGGAAACGCTGCGGCTGGTGCAGCCATTGGAGCAGCCATTGGAGCAGCCATTGGTGGAGCAGCCGGTGGTGTAATTGGCCACAAAATGGATAAACAAGCTAGAGAAATAAGTCAGTCTTTGCCAGGTGCAGATGTGCAAAGAGTAGGCGAAGGGATTCATTTGACTTTAAAAGAGGATTCTATACTTTTTGATACCGGAAAATCTACGTTGACAGATCGAGCCAAAGCAAATTTAGATAAATTAATTCCTGTTTTTACTGAATATTCAGACACCAATATTGAAATTTACGGGTATACAGATAATACAGGATCTGCAGCATTCAATCTCACTCTTTCTGAAAAGAGAGCTGAAGCTGTAAAAAACCATTTAATTGCAAAAGGTCTTGTAGCGTCGCGTTTCAAAACTACTGGATTAGGTATTGAGCAACCTATTGCAACCAACGACACTCCGGAAGGTAGAAGTCAAAATCGTAGAGTTGAATTTGCTATTACTGCAAATGACAAAATGAAGGAGGAGGCGAAAAAAGAAGCTGGAAAATAATATTTTAATTTTTTCCAATTGTAAAGCTGTTTTGTAATGAAGCAGCTTTTTTTGTATTTGATTTTTCAATTATATTTGCCTTATGCAATTATCTGTTATCATTCTCAATTACAACGTACGATACTTTCTCGAGCTTTGTGTTCTAAGTGTTCAAAAAGCAATCGAAAATATAGATGCCGAGATTATTGTTGTAGATAACAATTCTCAAGATGATAGTTGTGCGATGATGAAAAGGCGTTTCCCTAATCTGAAACTCATTGAAAACAAAATCAATTCTGGTTTTCCAAAAGGGAATAATATTGGAGTGGCTGATGCTAAAGGCGAATACATTTGCATCCTAAATCCGGATACCGTAGTTGCAGAAGATACTTTCACTAAAGTATTGGCTTTCGCAGAAAAGCAGCAAAATTTGGGAATAGTTGGAGTGAAACTGATTGATGGAACTGGAAATTTTCTACCTGAAAGCAAGCGAGGTGTGCCAACACCATTTGTTGCGTTTACAAAAATAACTGGTTTGTATAAAATTTTTCCTCAAACGTTTGGAAAGTATTATGCTCAACATTTATCTGAGAACGAAACGGGTAAAGTCGATATTCTTGTGGGGGCTTTTATGTTGATGAAGCGCGATTTATATAATGAAATTGGCGGTTTCGACGAAGATTGTTTTATGTATTCAGACGATATCGATTTATCATATATGGCTTTGAAAAAAGGTAAATCAAATTTTTATTTTCACGAAACTTCAGTAATACATTACAAAGGCGAAAGTACTATTAAGGATGGAACCTATATGAAACGCTTTCAGGAGGCAATGAATTTCTTCTATAAAAAGCATTTCAAAGTATCACTTTTTTTTTCAGTTTTTATGAAAATAGGAATTGTGTTTTTTTCAATGGTAAAAATGTTTCAAGGGAAGCCTAAACCAAAGCCAACACCAAATAATTACATTCTAATTTCTGCTCATAATCCTTCGGGAGAACTTGTAAGAGAAAAATTAGAAAATCAATTCAAAAAATCGGTTATTCGTGAAGATTTTACGCAATCGTTTTCGAAAAATATAGCTACTGAAATCATTTTTGATCAAAATTATCTCAGCTTTAAAACTACAATTGATGTGTTTGAAACCCATAGAGGTAGCCAAATAACCTATAAAATTTTCCCTGAATCATCTGATTTTCTGATAGGTAGCAATAGTAGTTTTGATAGAGGAGAGGTCATTAAGATTTCTTAATTAAGATTTGAAATTCTTCATATTTGATTTGCCCAAAAACTAGCAATTATCAGTCGAAAACTAAAAATAATCACTAATTTTGCAGTCATAAAATTAAAATCACCTTTTAAGTTAATACAATGGCAAGATTCGAATTGAAACTTCCCAAAATGGGAGAAAGCGTAGCAGAAGCAACTATCACAAATTGGTTGAAGCAAGTGGGCGACAAAATTGAAGCCGATGAAGCCGTTCTTGAAGTTGCCACTGACAAAGTCGATAGCGAATTACCAAGCGAAGTTTCAGGAATATTAGTGGAACAGTTATTTGCAAAAGATGCTATGGTTCAGGTTGGTCAAACCATTGCAATTATAGAAACCGACGTCAATTCAGTTGCAGAAACTCCAAAACAAGAAAATGTTGCTCCTGTTGAAGTTGCAGTCATTGAAAAAACAATTGAGGTTGTTAAAGAGATTATTACAACTCCTACGAACTATGCTGATTCCGAAAAATTCTTTTCGCCATTAGTAAAAAACATTGCAAAGGAAGAAGGGATTTCTCTCGCTGAATTAGAAACCATTTCAGGATCGGGAAAAGAGGGTAGAGTTACCAAAGAAGATATTCTAAACTATATAAAAACGAGAAGTTCTGTTGCTCCGATTGTAGTCGAGGCTCCAAAAGTAGGTGCTCCGACTCAGCCTGTAGTGCCAACACCGCAGCCTGTGCCCGTTTCGATAAACGGTGGTGATGAAATCATCGAAATGGACAGAATGCGCAAGCTGATCGCTGGATATATGGTTGCGTCAGTTCAAACTTCGGCGCACGTACAGTCTTTTATAGAAGTCGATGTTACGAATATTGTAAAATGGCGTGATAAAGTAAAAGACACTTTCGAAAAAAGAGAAGGTGAAAAATTAACGTATACTCCAATTTTTATGGAGGCCGTTGCCAAAGCATTGAAAGATTATCCGATGATGAATATTTCTGTTGATGGCCAGACTATTATCAAAAGAAAGAATATCAACCTTGGGATGGCGGCAGCTTTGCCTAACGGAAACTTAATTGTCCCGGTTGTCAAAAACGCAGATCAACTCAATTTAGTGGGTATGGCAAAAGCGGTGAATGATTTAGGAGGTCGCGCAAAATCAGGGAAACTAAAACCAGACGATACGCAAGGAGGGACTTATACTGTGACCAATGTGGGGACTTTTGGTAGTGTTTTTGGTACGCCCATTATCAATCAACCTCAAGTTGGGATTTTAGCTCTTGGCGCCATTCGAAAAGTACCCGCTGTTATCGAAACCCCTGAAGGAGACTTTATTGGTATTCGCCAAAAAATGTTCCTTTCGCACAGTTATGACCATCGTGTTGTTGATGGAGCGCTTGGCGGAAGCTTTGTAAAACGTGTTGCCGAATATTTGGAAGCCTTTGATGTGGATAGAAATTTTTAATTTGATATAAAAATTGAACATAAACCCGACTGTTTTTGGACTCGTCGGGTTTTTTGTTTTTTTGTCCAAAACTTTTTCAAAAAATCGACGAACGTTAGGTTCAAAAAGATATATTTGTCATTCTAAAATTTATAGATGGAGCTCAAACTGAACAAACCGATTTGTTTTTTCGACCTAGAAACTACAGGAATTGATGTCGCCAAAGATAGAATTGTTGAAATAGCAATTTTCAAAGTTTTCCCCAACGGAAATAAAGAAAGCAAAACTTGGTTGGTCAATCCAACTATTCCTATTCCTCCGCAGTGTACGGCAATTCACGGTATTAGTAATGAGAAAGTGGCGAACGAGCCTACATTCAAAGAGTTGTCTTCGCAGATATACAATATGATCAAGGATTCGGATTTGGCTGGATACAATTCTGACCGATTTGATATTCCTTTATTGGCTGAAGAAATGCTTCGTGCCGGAGTAGATTTCGATATGAAAAACCGAGTTTCAGTAGACGTTCAAACTATTTTTCATAAAAAAGAAGAACGTACGTTGAGCGCCGCAGTGAAATTTTATTGTGATAAAAGTTTGGAAAATGCGCATTCTGCAGAGGCAGATACAATGGCAACCTACGAAATTATGTTGGCACAATTGGAGCGTTATCCTGATTTAGAAAATGATATAAAATCATTGGCTGAATTTACAACTAGAAAAAAAATTGCAGATTTTGCAGGAATGATTGCTTTCGACAAGGACGGGGATGAGATGTTCACCTTCGGGAAACACAAAGGAGCCAAAGTTGAAAAAATATTAGAGTCTGAACCAGGTTATTTTAGTTGGATTCAAAATGCTGATTTCCCTTTGTACACCAAAAAGGTATTGACAGCAATAAAGTTAAGAAAGTTAAACACGAAATAATTGTATTCGGTATTCAGCTTTTAGTGTTCAGTTGAGGAATTGGTCAAAAAAATGCAATTGACTGTTTTGATGGAATACAAAAAAATCTATTTTAGACTACTGAATACTTATAAACTGACCACTGATCACTTTAAAGATGAAGATTATCTGTATCGGCAGAAATTACGCCCAACACATAGCGGAGTTGCAAAACGAAAAACCTTCTGAACCGGTGATTTTTATGAAACCCGATTCGGCTATTTTATTGAAGCAACATCCGTTTGTGATTCCAGAGTTTTCCACTGACATCCACCACGAGATCGAATTGATTGTCAAGATTAAAAAGGTAGGAAAATATATCGATACTAAGTTTGCGCATAAGTATTATGATGAAATCAGTGTTGGTATAGACTTTACAGCTCGCGATTTGCAGAATGAGTTAAAAGCCAAAGGCTTGCCTTGGGAAAAGGCAAAAGCATTTGATGGTTCGGCTGTAATAGGTGAATTTTTACCAAAAAGTAAATTTAATTCATTAGAAAATATTACATTTGAATTGACCAATAATTCTAAAACAGTACAAAAAGGCAATACAAGTCATATGTTATGGAAGATTGACGAGCTTATTTCATATGTTTCACACTATTTTACATTGAAAATTGGTGACATATTATTTACCGGAACGCCCGAAGGTGTTGCAGCAGTGAAGGCAGACGATGTTTTAGAAGGATTTTTAGAAGGAAATAAATTATTTAGCATACAAATCAAATAAATGGCACTATATTACAACTTAGCAAAAGTGTACGCACTTTCAGATAACGATCCGGAATTTGTCCTGCAAATCGTAACGTTATTTGTGAACGAAATTCCTGAAGATATTGCACAAATCAAAGAAGGAATCAAAAAGAAAGACCATAAACATGCGTATTCTTACGCTCACAAAGTAAAACCATCTCTGGATTTACTAGGTTTAAAAGTGGCTTTCGAAGAAATTCTTCAAGTCGAAGCTTGGACAAAAACGGAGGGTGAAACCAAAGAGATTAAGGAAACGTTCAAGAGCATCAAGCATCAAGTGAAAGATGCAGTGAAAGAATTAAAGAAAGATTTCGATTTATAAGAAGCTGATCCTGCTGTACGTTACAAGTTTTTTTTAAATCACTTTTTTTCTAAAGAAATAAAAAAGGAGCTTCCTCTGGTCGCTCTTTTTTGTTTAGAAAAAATAGTGATTTTGGCAAAAAAAGCTTTCCACTTCCATCAGGGCTAAAACAGATTGCAGATGGCAATTTCTTCTGACTTACGACTTCTAACTTCCCACTTCTAACTTCCCACTTCAAATGAAAGCATCCATAATAACCATTGGCGACGAAATTTTAATAGGTCAGATTGTCGATACCAATTCTGGATTTATAGCCAAATCATTAGATCGAATTGGAGTCGAAATTCACGAAATGATTTCAATTAGTGATAACAAACAGCACATTCTTTCCACTTTTGAAAAACTGCAGGACAAAGTCGATTTGGTCATAATCACCGGCGGACTTGGCCCCACAAAGGATGATATTACTAAGAAGACTTTTTGTGATTATTTTGATGACGAACTCATTCAGAACGACCAAGTACTGAAGCATGTAACCCAGATTATAGAAGGTTTTTACAAACGTAAGATTACGCAACTTAACATTGATCAAGCCTTAGTTCCGTCAAAATGTACCGTACTTCACAACCAAGTGGGAACCGCGCCAGGAATGTGGATGAAGAAGGGAAATACCGTATTTATTTCGCTTCCAGGTGTTCCATTTGAGATGAAATATTTGGTCGAAAACGAGATTATTCCAAAAATTGTAATCGAGTATCAACGGCCTTATATCATTCATAAAACGGTTTTAACCTATGGTATTGGCGAAAGTTTATTGGCCGAAACCATCGAAAATTGGGAAAACAATTTGCCTGATTTTATAAAATTAGCCTATTTGCCAAGTCCAGGTCGAGTGCGATTGCGACTATCAGCGCGTGGTGCCAATAAAGATTTTTTGGAGAAATCCATTTCTGAAAATGTGACTAGTTTATCTAAAATACTTGGCAACAGTATCGTGGGATTTGAAGATGACGAAACGCTAGAAAAGGTTATTGGGCGACTTTTGATACAACAAAATAAAACAATTTCCACAGCAGAGAGTTGCACAGGAGGCAAAGTTGCTCAGATTTTGACCTCAGTTGCTGGAGCATCAAATTATTTCAAAGGAAGCGTAGTTTCATATGCAACCGAAACTAAAATTTCGATTTTAGGAATTTCCGAAGATTTAATCGAAAAATATTCGGTTGTAAGTGCAGAAGTTGCGAAGCAAATGGCGATAAATGTCCAAAAATTATTGAAAACAGACTACGCAATTGCTACAACTGGTAATGCAGGACCGTCAAAAGGGGATTCAAATGCTGAAGTTGGAACGGTATTTATTGCATTGGCAACACCAAATGAGGTTATAGTAGAGGAGTTTAATTTCGGTCAACCCCGTGATAAAGTGATAGATAGAGCGGCTGTGAAGAGTTTGGAAATGCTTCGAAAAGAAATTTTGAAAAATGTCCAATAATTTTTTTGCTTCATCCATTTATTTTTCTTTTCTTTGCACCCTGATTTTGAATAACGATAAAAGATAAGATAATGTCAAGAGTTTGCGACCTTACAGGTAAAAGAGCGATGGTAGGAAATAACGTTTCTCACGCTATGAATAAAACTAAGAGAAAATTTTCTGTGAACTTAGTTAAAAAGCGTTTTTATCTTCCAGAAGAAGATAGATGGATTACTCTAAGAGTAGCTGCATCTACGGTAAAAACAATTAATAAAAATGGAATCGCTGCAGTTTTGAAAAAAACACAAGCAGGCGGATTTATTAAATAATCCTCCCGAAACTTCGGGACGAAAAATATATCAAGATGGCAAAGAAAGCAAAAGGAAACAGAATCCAAGTAATTTTAGAATGTACTGAACACAAAACAACTGGTGTTGCAGGAACTTCAAGATACATTACAACAAAGAACAAAAAAAATACTCCAGATAGATTAGAGATTAAAAAATTTAATCCAATCTTGAAACGTGTAACAGTTCACAAAGAAATTAAATAATTAGAGATTTTAGTATAAATCTCAAATGATTACATTTGGGGTACTATTAAAATACAAAAAACACATTATTAGTCATGGCAAAGAAAACCGTAGCATCCTTACAGACATCTTCTAAGAGATTATCAAAAGCCATAAAAATGGTAAAATCTCCTAAAACTGGTGCATATACATTCGTAGAATCTATTATGGCTCCTGAACTAGTTGATGAATTCTTGAAAAAGAAATAATTAACTATCGCATTATATAGAAAAGCTACTTTCATTCGGAAGTAGCTTTTTTATTTTTTATATTTACCGCCAGAAAAATAAAGATTGTAAAAACTTTTCTTAAGTAAATTAATAATTGATTTCGCAATTTTCTTTCAAAAAGTAGCTTATCATAAATACTATATCAAATGAGTTTTTTTAAAAAAATATTTTCCTCCGATAAAAAAGAGTCGCTTGACAAAGGTCTAGAGAAAACAAAAACATCTTTCTTTTCTAAGCTTACCAAAGCCGTTGCTGGTAAATCTAAAGTTGATGATGAGGTTTTAGACAATTTGGAGGAAGTCTTGGTTGCTTCTGATGTGGGTGTGAATACAACACTAAAGGTTATCACCCGAATCGAAAAACGTGTCGCCGAAGATAAATTCCTCGGGACAGACGAGTTGAACCAAATTCTTCGCGAAGAAATTGCGGGTTTACTTTCTGAAACCAATTCAGGAGAAGCAACCGAATTTGTAATTCCAACCAATACTAAACCTTATGTTTTGATGGTTGTAGGAGTCAATGGAGTTGGAAAAACAACTACTATTGGTAAACTCGCTTACCAATTCAAAAAAGCGGGATTCAAAGTAGTTCTTGGCGCAGCCGATACTTTTCGTGCCGCAGCCATCGATCAATTGCAAATTTGGGCAGACAGAGTGGGCGTTCCCATTGTAAGACAAGATATGGGAAGTGATCCCGCTTCGGTAGCTTTTGATACTTTGCAATCGGCTGTTGCACAAAATGCGGATATTGTTATTATTGATACAGCAGGTCGTTTGCACAACAAAATCAATTTGATGAACGAGTTGACCAAAGTAAAACGCGTGATGCAAAAAGTAGTGGGCGATGCACCTCACGATGTTTTATTGGTTATCGATGGTTCTACTGGTCAAAATGCTTTCGAGCAAGCCAAACAATTTACCGCTGCCACCGAAGTTACCTCACTTGCGGTTACCAAATTAGACGGAACGGCCAAAGGTGGTGTTGTTATTGGAATTTCAGACCAATTTCAAATTCCTGTAAAGTATATTGGTGTAGGAGAAGGTATTGAGGATTTGCAAGTTTTCAATAAATACGAATTCGTAGATAGTTTCTTTAAATAGTATAAAATGAATTTTTCTTTCTTTAAAAATATACCTCCCATTTATTTTTATTTAGCTAGTGTTGTTTGCTTTGTGTTGTCGAATGTAACCCGAGACAAAAACGTCCCATTGTATTATATCTTGCTTTTTTTTGGTGCAATTTTCTTTATCATTGGATTCTTCAATAGAATGAAAAGTAAATAAGCATTATTGGTATAGCGCATTTATTTTTTGCCACAGAACATTATCGAAGTCTGATAAGGCTAGATTTACATTATCAGCGGCATCTCCCATTCGGATTACGACCATTTTCTTGCTAGGAACCACATATATTTTTTGATCATTTTTTCCTAAAGCCATAAACATATCATTGTGCCCAGAAGGAATAATGCTTCCAGGTAATTGAACTTGCGATTGAGGCAAACGATAGCTAGATTTACCATTCAGCCACCATAAATAACCATAACTTAAGTTGATGTTTTGAGAGGTGTTTGTAGCTTCGCTGCAATAGGTTTCATTTAGTATAGAACTGTTTTCCCACTTTCCTTTGTTGAGGATTAGTAAACCAAATCGAGCCATACTTCTCGTCGTACTCCAATATACTTCGTTGTTGCCAGAGGTAAACCAAAGACCGTCCATTCCTATTTTTGTTTTTAGTTTGGCATTGAAATAGTTTTCAAAACTTTGATTGGTTGCTTTGGCGATAACATCTTGCAGTTTTACATAGACATTATGGTATGCCCAACGGGTTCCTGCATCGGCATTGTAGGTTAGGCTTGCAGGATTTACCGCATCACCGTTGGCAATATCCTCGATTCCCGAAGTCATTGTAAGCAAATGTTTGTTGGTGATTAAATTTTCTTTTGCCAAGGGCTCGCTTGTCCAGCCTGTTCCAAGGTAATCAGAAACTTTTGTATTGATATTTAAAAAACCTTCTTGTTGAGCGATGCCGGTCATAGTGGCTGTTAGTGTTTTTCCTGCGCTTGCCCAATACCAGTTGGTTGTGGCAGAATGTCCATTGAAATACTTCTCTATGACAATTCTTCCGTTGACCAAAATGATGAAGCCTTTGGATTTTTTGAGCTCTAAATAATCCAATAAAGGTTGAACGGCAGCTTGTTTCCATCCCAAATCTGCGACTGATTTTGTTTCCCAAGCAGTGCCAGATAGCGGAGGGAAATACATTGACTCTACTGGACTTGGCGGCGGTGCTGGAGATTCTGAACTGCAACTAGCGCACAAAAGCACGATTAGTAAACTATAGAAAATTTTTGACATCCTGTGACTGTTTGTATTTAAGACGAAAGATATTGAAAAAAGTTTAACGAGTTTTTTTTAATTTTGTTTGCGTTGAAGTTATTAAGACTAACTTTGTCGTAAAGAAAAAATCTTTTATTTCTATTACCCTAGCCCCGATGGAAACGGCATCCTTTTTATTTTTTTTCTTTTATAAAAATAAAAAGATACAGTGTACAGCGGGAAAAAGCTCCTAATAATTATGAAAAATAGTGTTGCATTTTTATTTGTTTTATTACTGTTTGTTTCTTGCCAGCAAAAGATAAAAACTGAGGATATTTCCAAGATAAATGGATATTGGGAAATCGAGAAAGTGGTATTTGAAGATGGTGATGACAAGGATTATAAAGTGAATGAGAGTTATGATTATTTTGAAATTGGCAAAGACAATAGTGGTTTTAGAAAAAAAGTGATGCCTCAATTAGATGGGTCTTTTGTTGTAAACAATACGCAGGAGAACGTAAAAGTGCGATTCGTGGAAGGGCAAGTGTTTTTTGATTATGTAACTTCTTATGCCAAATGGTCGGAAGAACTGATAGTCGTTTCGGAGGAAAAATTAGTTTTCAAAAATACAGAGGATAGAGAGTATCATTATAAAAAAGCAACCCCAATAAATATTCTAGGCGATGGCAAAAAGACTAAATAATCAAAGCACCGTGGGTGATGTTTTGAAACAAATTATCCAAGTCAATAAATTGCAACCCGGAATGGACCAAATTGATGTGAAGGATGCTTGGGAAAATCTGATGGGTAATGGCGTGAATTACTATACAAAGAACGTTGTTTTGAAAGGAAGTACACTTTACGTAGAACTTTCGTCGGCTGTTTTAAGAGAGGAATTAGGTCACGGAAAATCGAAAATTGTCGCAATGATTAATGAAGAATTACAACGCGAAGTGGTGAAAGATGTTGTTTTGAGATGATTTTTGAAGTGCTCAGCTTATAGTGCTCAGTAATCAGCTTATAGTGTTCAGTCGTGATTGAAGAAAAAAAATCCAGTTTCAAGTTTTTGAAACTGGATTTTTATTTTATCTGTAACGGTTAACTGCTACTGCACACTAAAAACTGCACACTGCACACTAAATACTAAAACTCCTCTCTTCCTGCAAAATGAAAAGCTCCTTCGATTGCGGCATTTTCATCGCTATCTGAACCGTGAACAGCATTTTCTCCAATAGAAGAGGCGTATGCTTTACGAATTGTTCCTTCAGCAGCTTCGGCAGGATTTGTTGCTCCAATCAAAGTTCTGAAATCTTCTACGGCATTTTCTTTTTCTAAAATTGCGGCAACAATTGGACCGCGAGTCATAAATTCTACTAATTCTCCGTAGAAAGGTCTTGCTGCGTGAACAGCATAAAATGCTTTAGCGTCAGCAACAGTTAGTTGTGTTAATTTCAAGGATACAATTTTGAAACCAGCGTTTGTAATCATTGCCAAAATATTTCCGATGTGTCCGTTTTCGACCGCATCAGGTTTGATCATTGTAAAAGTTCTATTTGTTGCCATTTTTTTGTTTTTTTTAATTGGGGGCAAAAATAACGTTTATTAAGCGAATAATTAAGCCGTTTTAACGTAAAATTCGCAAAAAAAAGTTCAAATTTATTTGATTTGTACCTATACTTTATAAAACAACTTGTTTTGGTACAGAATCCATAAAATAACACTCCAAAAAGCGGCATAAAACAGCGCAAAGGCCAAGGAGGCATTTAATGGATTTTCGAACAAAGGAACAATGCCATAGTTATAGAAATAACTTTGAAATCCAAGTGGTTCTCCAGGTAGTTCTGGGTGATTTATTTTTATCATTGTAAGAACTCTAGGCAAAATACCTGAAAAGAAAAATACAATCATTGGATTTACTCCCCAAACCAAGAACAGTTTTGTCCATTTTGAGTAATGCGCAACATCTATAATGTAATACAAAAGGGTCAAACAGATAGTGCCCAAGCCCGCTGTGTATAGCACATAGGAACTAGTCCATAGGGATTTGTTTATTGGGAATTTGATACTCCATATTAATCCAAGAACAACTAATCCAAGGCCAACAAAGCTCATTTTTTTTACGATTTCTATTTTTGATGTCGGAAGATTTAACAATTGGCCTATCAACATCCCAATGATGCCAGAGGCAATGGCAGGCACAGTAGATAATATTCCTTCTGGATCCCAAGTTTTGGTCTGGCTGTACATATGATTTTTTAAGAAGAGTTCGTCTATGTACGCGCCTAGATTGGTTCCTTTCTCAAGATTTGCAGCGCCAAATCCTGGTACTGCTACTAAAGTCATCAAAGCCCAATATCCTAATAAAAGGATTGCGGCTACAATGATTTGGGTTTTCAGGTTTGATTTTAAATACAAAAGCGAAGTAAAAAAATAGACAAGCGCAATGCGTTGTAAAACCCCGGGAAGTCGCACGTCTTGGTAGGCAGGCAAGCCGCTATACGCAAGAAAAAGCAAAATTCCGAATATCGAAAAAGCTAAGATTGTTTTTATTTTGGCGCTAAAATCCCCTAACAATGCATAAGCAACAAGGAAGGTTAGAATCAATTTTTCTACTAACAAAGGCATTCCTTCTAGACCAAGAAAATCTAATCTGCTAAAAAAATTCAGGAATAAGCCTAAGCAAAAAATACGTAAGGAACGAACAAGGATTTTATTGAAAGTCGTGCTGTCGAAAGTTTTATTTGGCATTGCAAAAGGCACTGCGGTTCCCATTATAAAAATAAAGAAAGGGAAAACCAAATCAGTTGGTGTACAGCCGTTCCATTCGGCGTGTTCTAATGGTGGGTAGATAGAGCCCCAGCTTCCGGGATTGTTGACGATTGTCATTAAAATAATGGTAAATCCACGAAATACATCTAGTGAGGTTAAGCGTTCTTTAAGCATGTTTTTTTTGGTTATTTCTTATTAATCTTTTGGTTTAACTTTGACTACTTCTTACAAACATACAATATTGTTCTAACAAAAGTAAAGTAAAAAGTGTTATTTATAACAATTTGAATTGAATATTTGAAGTGTTATTAAGGCAGAACAATAACATCAAATCTAGAATCTAAAGGTTTAAGCGTTGCAAACAATTTTTCTATCATATCGTTGTCGTATTCTAAATAAAATTCAGAAAAATTGGCTTGTCTTTCTTGTAAACTATAACTAGGAAAGAGCTCGTTTTGTAGTGCTATAATGCGCTCTAGGGTTTCAGAATGCTTCCTTTTTTGGGCTTTCAGTAACCTTCTTTCAAGGTTTTCTAAACCTTTTATCTGTTTTGCTTCTTGTGCTTTTACAGCTCCAAAAAATGATTTATCGGTTTGTTGTACCAAAGAATGAAGGTAATGAAATTGGTTTTTTAAAAAGTCCTTTTGAATGGACAAATCAATAGGGAACTCTGATAATTCGGCTGTTTTTAGATTTACCAAATCATTTTGTTTCGAAAACAAGTTAGCCCACGAAAGCCCTAATTTATCCGCTTTTTTGGATTGCTTTTCGGTTGCGAGTAAAACGGAATTTCGCAACAAAAGAATCGGGAAAGTAACGTTTACTGAGTCAAAATAGGACTTCAATTCTAGCCAATAAGCGATTTCTCCGCCTCCACCAATGTAGCATAAATTGGGTAAAATTACTTCTTGATATAAGGGGCGGATAATCACATTCGGACTGAATTTCTCGGGATGATTTTCTACTAAAGCTAAAAAATCCGATTTTGAAAATGTAGTTTTGGTATTATTGATTTTATAAATATCATTCTGATTGCTATCGGAATCTAAAACGATGCGTTCTCTCAAATCATCTTCGATATAAAACAAGTTGATTTCACGTGGATTGACTTGAATCGAGTAGTTTTTTAGCTCTTCATTAGTTTCTGTTACTTTTTTATAGGAAGTCTGATTGATTAATTCTTCTTTGATATATGGAATGAAAAGCCTTTTCAAATCAGGATGGTCAGCATCTATAATCACTAATCCATAATCCTTAAATAGTTCGTTGGCAAGAAAACGAGTGGCGTCGGCTAAGTTGGAATGATTTAGATAGGCATTTTTAAAAAGAGTTTTGATGGTTTCTGCCGTTTTACTCGATCCTAATTCTTGCGCAAATACTTCAAAAAACTCATCTAAGCCTGCTGTGGATAAGCGCCCAACAGGTCCCGTACTTTCCTTATTCCAGCGAAACTTTCGACCTTTGAAATTGAAATAATTAATTTCGTCAAAATCGTGGTCTTCAGTCGCCATCCAATAAATGGGCACAAAATTGTTTTCGGGATATTTTACTTTTAACTCCTTGGTTAAATTGATAGTGGATATAATTTTATACAAAAAATACAATGGCCCAGTAAACAAATTCAATTGATGACCGGTGGTAATGGTGAAAGTGTTGGAATTGTTTAAGAGTTTAATATTGTTTAAAGTGGAAGACGAAGTATTTATTTTATCATATTGTTTATCTAGTACCGAAACTAAAACTTTTCTTTTTTCATTGACATTGAAATTGCCATTGATATTGTCATTGAAATTGCCATTGCCATTGCCATTGAAATTAATTTTTTTTTCAGCGATTTGCGCATCAAAATTCTCTACACTGGGAAATCTATTGTACAACGACTGCAAATTATCTTTTTGGTCTAAATAATCATTGATCAACGAAGAAAAATACCCGGAATTTTGATAGCTAATACAGTCAGTTGGCATATTGAAGTTTATTTGATGCTAAATTAGTGAAAAATTATTGGAACTAAATATTTGTTAGTTTCGAAAAATAACATCATTTTTATCGAAATATTATACTATTTCTATGCAAGACAACTCTAGTACCATTAAGGCAAATTCACTAAAACACGTTCTTTTCGGAAGCTTGATTGGCACCACAATTGAGTTTTTTGATTTTTATATTTACGCCAATGCCGCTGTTTTGGTTTTTCCGCAATTGTTTTTTCCGGGTTCAGATCCTACGACTTCGACGATAGAATCGTTGGCTACTTTTTCGATAGCTTTTTTTGCTAGACCTATTGGTTCGGCGGTTTTTGGGCATTTTGGTGATAAAATTGGGCGTAAAGCGACCTTGGTTGCCGCCTTGTTGACGATGGGATTTTCGACAGTTGCGATTGGTTTTCTGCCTACTTATGCTAGTATCGGAATCGTTGCGCCTTTATTACTAATGTTGTGTCGATTCGGACAAGGACTTGGTTTGGGTGGCGAATGGGGTGGTGCTGTTTTATTGGCCATTGAAAATGCGCCTCCAGGAAAACGAGCTTGGTACGGAATGTTTCCACAATTGGGTGCGCCAATTGGGTTGTTGCTTTCCGGAGGAACTTTCCTATTGTTGAGTGATTTGCTAACCGAAGAGCAGTTTTTCAATTACGGTTGGAGAATTCCTTTTATTGCCAGTTCCTTATTAGTTGTGGTTGGTTTTTACATCCGACTAAAAATTACCGAAACTCCTTCGTTCGAGAGTGCTTTGGAAACCAAAAAGCAAGTAAAAATACCAATAATGACGATTTTTAAATCTTATAAAAGGGAATTGATTTTTGGAACTTTTGCAGCTGTGGCGACTTTTGTTACCTTTTATTTAATGACTGTTTTTAGTCTGAGTTGGGCAACTTCGGATTTAGGATTTAGTCGTCGAGATTTTTTGATTATTCAGTTATTTTCTATTTTGTTTTTTGTGGTAGGGATTCCTATCTCGGCAGTTTGGTCCGATAGATTTGGGAGAAAAAAGATTTTGGTTTTTATTTCTACTTTGATTTTACTTTTCGGATTTACTTTTTCGTTTTTTATGGAATCGGAAAGTTCTGCTATGATAACTACTTTTGTTTGTATCGGTATGGGGTTGATGGGTTTAACTTACGGTCCACTCGGAACCTTTTTGTCGGAATTATTTCCAACGGAAGTTCGGTATTCTGGTGCTTCATTGACTTTTAATCTAGCGGGAATTTTAGGTGCTTCCTTCGCGCCATTAATTGCCATTTGGTTAGCGAAAACCTATGGAATTGGCTATGTTGGATTGTATTTGTCGGCTGCTGCCCTGATTTCGGTTTTGGCGCTTTTGGCCATTCGAAAAAAGGAAGAGGAGTTTTGAGTTAAATCTCAATTTCATCATTTTTTTCATAATCCTGTCGGTTTCGATCAAAGCCACGTTTTTTGTGAGTTGCTTGACATCTAATATATGTTATTTCAGGTATTTTTTATTTCCTACTTCCAAAAGGATATTCATTTGATGAATGGCAACTTTATTGAGCTTTATTAATCGTTCGTTTTGAGGAATTTCATCTTGAATCCAAATTGCGTTTAGATTTTCAAGATTCGACAGGCATATTAATTCATTAATGCCAGCATAGTCCCTAATGTTGCCTTTTTTATCTGGGTTTTCATCTCTCCATTGTTTGGCTGTTTTCCCAAAAAGTGCCATATTCAACACATCGGCTTCGTTGGCGTATACTAAACTTATTTCAGAAGCGGTTAATATTTTTGGGATTAGATGTGTCTTAACGGCGTCGGTATGAATGTGGTAGTTTATTTTGGCTAATTCTCTTTTAGCATCCCATCCTAATTGTTTTTGTTCCTCTTGTTTGAGGCGTTGAAATTCTTTGATTAAAAATAATTTAAAAAAAACATTTATAGCAGAACCGAATTCAAATGCAATATCTTTATGGGCATAAGTACCTCCGTACTTTCCTTTTTGTACAACAATCCCAATTGCATTAGTTTTTTCAATCCATTCTGAAGCACTAATTACAAAACTTGGTAAACCTGCCTGCATTTTAAAGTGGTCAAATTCGACCACTTTAAAATTTGAATTATTTATTTGTTCCCAAGTTCCTATAAATTCTAATGTAAATCTGTTTCGCAACCAGTTTTTAATAATATCGGCTGCACGACTTTCGCTTTCTTTAGCATTAGCCATATCGGTCAATGAAATATAGTCTTGGTCTTCGACTTTAACAATTGTTATCTCTGTGTTTTGAACCTTAATTTTTGCCATAACCACTGTTTTTTATTTTTTTTAATTAGCCCGAATTCAGGGTAATTAAACTTTTTTTTTATAAAGACAATAACTCTTTAAATTTCAATCCCATCAATCTCCCTCATAATTCTATCAGTCTCGCTCAATGCCACAATTATTTTTTGATAATGCAAAATATCTTCATAACTCAATTCGCGGTCTTTGCGGTCTTTGAGCCATTTTTGTGCAGGTTGGTAGCCACCAATGTAAAAGTTCCAAGCGACTTCTGGAACGTTGGCAAAATATTGGGTTTCGTTGATATAAACGTTGCCATTTTTGTAAACTGGTTTTGTTACAATGTTTTCGCCATCTTCGGGGTATTGTGTGATGTACTTTTCTACGGTTGGACTTTCTAATAAATGAATTTCTCGCAATTCACCACCTAAATCAACTAATTTCCAAAATGTTTGAATGTCGGTTGGGTAGGGAACACGGGGAAAATCTATTTTTAAAAATTCCTTGTATTTCTCTCTGTAGGTTGGCGAATGCAAAACGGCATAGATATAATCGAGAATATCAATCGGGGCAAAGGTGGTTCGTGGTTCTGTTTTTGTGTTGGTGGTAGAGACGTTGCACTGCAACGTCTCTACGGGTTCGTGCACAAATTGCAATCCCAAACCATCCTCAATTTGTTTAACAATTTCAGGGTTGAGGTTGGGGGTTCTTTCGATTGTTTCAAATGCGGTTTGTTGATTATTGGAGGGCTGGGTATATAAATAGAGGGGAAATGTATAACCTGATCCATAACGACCTGCTGTTCCAGTTAGGTTAAAGTCATTTGCATCTTTGGTACATAAAATATATTTCCAATCATCTGCACATTGTCTTGCGACGACCAAACCAACATTTTTATCATTAATGAAATGTTTCATAATGTCGGTTCTTGGGGAATTAATCCAATGTTCATTTTTTTTCAAACTTATACATAAATTTAATATCAAAAGGTCTAAAATTTATTTTCATTTCGCCTTTTATCTTTGCAGTTTTCAAATCTTCAATTCTTCCTTCTTTTGGAATTCTTCTGCTATCTTTTATACCAAATTCATTATATGGATTATCTGAAGATAAAATTCTTTCTGTTTGATTATCAAGTTCTTCTTTAGTGTTAAAAACTGTAAGTGCATCATTTGCTGTCACCATACCAGATGTATAGTCACTAAAAAGTTCATTAATTCTAAATCCATTTTCATAATCATTTCTACCATCATCATTTTTAGAAACAAAAAAATAATTGGGTATATTAGGATTCAATTCTTGAAACGAAATATCATTTAACGAATTACCTGAAAGAAAATCATATTTCAAATTTCTTTTTCCAAATAGATCGTAATGAAAAACTTGTCCTAATTCATTTTCTTTTTTCTTTCCCGTTTTTACAAATAAATTGATAGAAACGCCCTGCATAATATCAAATACATTTTGGTCTATCGAACCATCAGGAGCCGTTTCTTTTTTCTTGCTATTTCCGTGTAAATCTATAGTGTAAATTTTATCAAAACTATGCATCAAATGCCAACGCATTCCTCTAAAAGTAGGATTGTCTAAAAAACCGTGTGGGTTAATAAAAGCCAAAACACCACTGCCGTTTTTATCAATAAAATGTTGCCCAAAACGAATAAATTTTACATAATCATCATTCAACCAATGCTTACGTTCTTTAAAATGTTCGCCGTCAACATATTTGTAATCTTCAATCAAATCCGAAATCCATTTTCCATTATTAGAAGAAATTCCGCTATACGGAGGATTTCCAATCACCACCATAACGGGCGCATCTCGCTTTATGGCGTTGGCTTGGTCGGCTTCGTCCGAGAGCCACGAACTAAAAAGGGTTTGGGTGTCGGGGTGTGCTTCTTCCAGACTGTTGGTCAGGAAAATGCGAAACCGTTGGTCGTCGGTAGGTTTGTAGCCTGTTTCGGTGAGCAGCATATCCATTTTCAGGTGCGCCATAGCATAACTTGCCATCAAGAGCTCAAAACCGTTCAATCGAGGGATTAAATCTTTGGTTACATACTTACTCCAAATGCCTTGTTGTCCTTCAAATTTTTTGTGAATGTGTTTCACGACTTCTGCTAGAAATGTGCCTGTTCCTGTGGCTGGGTCTAGGATTTGTACTTTGTGTACTTCGACTTCGGTTTCGACTTCTTTTATTTTGGCATCCTTCCCTTTGGTTTGGGTAATTGCTTTTTTCTTGATTTTTATTTTACTCGTGTCCGCCAATCCTTGTGGTAAATCGAATTCGGTTTTTAGAATATCATCCACCGCACGAACAATAAAGTTCACCACAGGTTGTGGCGTGTACCAAACCCCACGGGCTTTTCGCAGCGCCGGATTGTATTCGCCCAAAAAGGTTTCGTAAAAATGTACTACGGGATCTTCTTGTTTGGTGCTTCGACCAAAGTTTTTCATAATTGTGGCGACATCACTAGCCAGAAAAATGTTGACCAATTCATCCACAATCCAAGTTAAACGAATGTCGAGATCAAATCCTGCAATATCCTGAAATAATTTTCGAAGAAAAGGATTCGATTTTGGGATTAATTCAGCCGCTTCCATACGAGAAAAGGTGGGCAAAGTTGGGTCGTGATAACGAGCGGCAAACATTCCGTAAGCAATGGTTTGGGCATAAATATCCGCAAAAGCTTTGTTGTCAATATCGTGAATCAGCATTTGTTGAAACGACAACATTTGCGATTTTATTTGGGAGCGTTTGCCTTCTTGGTCGTCATTGGTCAATGATTTTTCGATAACATCGGCCATCAATTTGGCTTTTCCTGCCATCATTTGCGCCAATTTGGTAGGCGATTTGATGGTTTGCGAAATGGTTTGGGCAAAGTTTTTTATGAGTTGGGTGAATTGGTCAAAGTTTTCGGGGATAGGTACAATTTGACCACCCCGTCCTTCGGACACCCCTCCAGAGGAGGGGAATTCTAATTGTGCAATTGCAATTTTGGTTATGAATTCTCCGTCTTTGTAAAAATGAAAATCCATATAATCGGTAAAAACCAAATTCGACAATCCCGATTTGTAACGGTCAAATTGTTCTTTGAGTTTTTTGTCTTGTAAATCGACTCCAATGTCTTTGGCTTCGATATAACCAATGGGTACATCTTTGCGAGTTAAAACATAATCAGGTGCGCCACAATCGACTCTGGCAGGTTCATTGGTCACTAAAATATCGGGCAAAATTGCCATTATCAGGTTTTGTAAATCGCCACGATAAGAGTGCTCTCTTGCGTTTCCTGTTATGTAAAGCGTATTTATTTTGGAGAGGTATTCTTGGATTGTCATTGTATTCTTTTTGAGATTTTAAAAGTAGTAATTTTATTCCGAAATACAGAAAACCTTCGAAGATGAATCTCATTCTTTTCTAAATTAGTAAGTATTTAGCATATCAATAATTTTGAATTGTCTCCAGCTTTAGCTGGAGGAAAAGGAATCAATATAGCATTGGCTTTAGCCAAAAAGTATGCTATTTCGGCTAAAGCCATTAAAAATCAGCACAATTTTATTCCTCCAGCTAAAGCTGTAGGCAATTAATGTTTTGAAAATAGAATATGCAGAATAGTTACCTAAATTCTAAAATAACTTACTTTTGTACAAAACAATTCTTTTGAAAACCCAAGTATTTCTCATCACGCCGCCGTTTACCCAACTGAATACACCGTATCCGGCGACTGCTTATATCAAAGGGTTTCTGAATACCAAAAATATTTCGGCAACGCAGGCAGATTTAGGTATTGAAGTGATTTTGAAATTGTTTTCGAAAGAAGGTCTTGAAAATTTGTTTCAAGTTCAAAGTTTAAAGTTTAAAGTTTCTGACCATAACATTACGGATAATTCAAATCGTATAATTGCTCTGCAAGACGAATACATCAAAACCATCGATTCGGTTATTGCATTTCTTCAAGGAAAAAATCCAACCTTGGCATTGCAAATTTGTCAGGAAGATTATTTGCCCGAAGCGTCTCGTTTTGCACAATTGGAAGAATTGGATTGGGCTTTTGGAACGATGGGAACGCAGGATAAAGCCAAGCATTTGGCGACTTTGTACCTCGAAGATATTTCCGATTTTATAGTGGAATGTGTAGATGCCAATTTTGGCTTCAGCCGTTATGCGGAACGTTTGGGTAGATCTGCCAATTCTTTCGACGAATTGTATTCAGTTTTACAACAACAACCAACTTATATAGACAATGTTTTGTTCTCACTTTTAAAAGAGCGAATCGAAACTATTCAGCCTGAATTATTTCTCATTTCTGTTCCTTTTCCAGGGAATTTATATGCCGCTTTTCGTTCCGCGCAATGGGTTCGAAAAAACCATCCAAATATCAAAATTGCAATGGGAGGCGGTTTTCCAAATACTGAACTGCGTTCGCTTTCCGATGCTCGTGTTTTTGAGTTTTTCGATTATATCACTTTGGATGATGGAGAATTACCAGTCGAGTTACTATGTAATTTAGTTTTCAATTCCCCTCCTTTGGAGGGGTCAGGGGAGGTTAAAAGAACTTTCCTTCTTGAAAACGGAAAAGTAGTTTACAAAAACAATTCATTAAAACCTGATTATAAACAATCAGAAGTCGGTACACCTGATTATTCCGATTTGTTTTTAGACAGATACATTTCGGTTATTGAAATCGTGAACCCAATGCACCGAATGTGGAGCGACGGACGTTGGAATAAACTCACGATGGCACACGGTTGTTATTGGGGAAAATGCACCTTCTGTGATATTTCTTTAGATTATATCAAAATCTACGAACCTATCGCCGCCAATTTATTGTGTGATCGAATGGAAGAAATGATTGCTCAAACGGGACAAAATGGTTTTCATTATGTCGATGAAGCGGCGCCGCCTGCTTTAATGCGCGCTTTGGCAGTCGAAATTCTGCGCCGAAAGTTATCGGTTACTTGGTGGACGAACCTTCGTTTCGAGAAAAGTTTCACTGCAGATTTGTGTTTGTTGCTGAAAGCTTCTGGTTGTATCGCCGTTTCTGGTGGTTTGGAAGTTGCTTCTGACCGATTATTAAAATTGATAGACAAAGGAGTTACGGTAGAGCAAGTAGCAAAAGTGACCCGAAATTTCACCGAAGCCGGGATTATGGTTCACGCTTATCTGATGTACGGTTATCCAACGCAAACGATTCAAGAAACCGTAGATAGTTTAGAAATGGTGCGCCAATTGTTTGAATTGGGTATTTTGCAATCCGGATTTTGGCATCAGTTTGCGATGACTGCACACAGTCCGGTGGGAATGAATCCAGAGCAATTTGGTGTTGTTCCAACTTCCCCTCCTCTGGAGGGGTTAGGGGTGGTTTTTGCCAACAACGATATTAATTTTAAGGACTCAACCGGAATTGACCACGATAAATTCAGTTTCGGACTAAAAAAATCCCTTTACAACTTTATGCACGGCATTTGCTTTGACTATGAATTGCAGGAGTGGTTCGATTTCAAAATTCCAAAAACAAAAATTCAGCCTGATTTTATTGCCAATGCCTTAGAGGAAGAAGATAATTTCAATATCAAACCAACTGCCAAAATCGTTTGGCTAGGAGGAAAGCCGATTGTGGGTCATTTCACCAAATCCAAAAAAGGGAATAGTTGGGAAATGATGTCTATGACTTTTCACGACAAGAAAGAAAGTTTTACGATTCAAACGGCTAAAAATGAAGGAGAATGGTTGGTTCAAATACTGAACAGAATTTCGGTATCCAAAACCAAAAACCTTTCTTTTCAAGAAATTAAATCAGATTTTGAAACACAATTTGAGGATTTTGAATTGTTTTGGTATTCAAAACCTATCCATACTTTGCGGGATTTTGGGTTATTAGTCTTGTAAAGATTTAGTTTTATTATTGGGCTAATTTTATAATTTTAAGACTATTACAGAAAAATTGTCGTTTAAACTCAGAAAACTAATAAAATAAAGTTCGGTTTTTTAATATTACTTTGACGACATTGTAAATATTGCTTTGCTTGTAAAACGTAAATCATTTATAGTTAAATTTATACTATAAAATTTACAATTATGAGTTCCAATTTTAAAGTTAAAGTTAATGATACTTTTGAGTTTGATTTCAATACCGAAAATACCTCAAAATTAGACGCTGTAAGTGTCCAGAAAAACAAGTTTCACATTCTTCAAGATCACCTTCCTTACAAAGCTGAAATTATCTTTTCAGATTTCAATCAAAAAAAATATTCCGTCAAAGTCAATAACAACATTTATCACGTTGCTATTGCAAATCCTTTGGATATTTTGATTAAAGATTTAGGTTTTGAAGTTGGAGTATCCAAAGTGATCAAAAAACTCAAAGCTCCAATGCCTGGACTAATTCTAGAAATAAATGTTGAAGTCGGGCAAACCGTTCAGGAAAATGACAATTTGCTGATTCTAACAGCTATGAAAATGGAAAATAGTTTGCTATCACCACGAGATGGGGTTATCAAATCTATTTCCGTAAATGTGGGGGATTCTGTGATAAAAGGTGATTTATTAATTGAATTTGAATAATATGAAATGAGCATATTCGATGATTGGTCGTAGACGCCAATACTGATATGCGAATTACATATGACCGATAAATAAAATAAATATCAGCATATGAAAAAGATATTAGTTGCCAATAGAGGAGAGATTGCCATAAGAGTAATGAAAACTGCTCAAAAAATGGGAATAAAAACCGTAGCAGTGTATTCGACAGTCGACAGAAATTCACCCCACGTAAAATTTGCCGATGAAGCGGTTTGGATTGGGGAGGCACCTTCGAATCGTTCGTATTTACTAGGAAGTAAAATCATTGAAGTAGCCAAAGAGTTAAATGTAGATGCCATACATCCTGGCTATGGCTTTTTGAGTGAAAATGCCGAGTTTGCGCAAGCGTGTGAGTCGAATGGAATTATATTCATCGGTCCGAAAACCAAAGCGATTGAAATTATGGGAAGTAAACTAGCTGCGAAAGATGCAGTTATGAAGTACAATATTCCTATGGTCCCTGGAGTTGATCACGCGATATCCGATATACAAGAAGCTAAGGAAACTGCCAAGAAAATTGGATTTCCTATTTTGATTAAAGCATCTGCTGGTGGTGGAGGAAAGGGAATGCGAATTGTCGATAAGGAAAGTGATTTCGAGTCGCAAATGAATCGAGCCATAAGTGAAGCTGTTGCGGCTTTTGGTGATGGTTCTGTTTTTATTGAAAAGTACGTGGCATCTTCTAGGCATATCGAAATTCAAGTTATGGCCGATAGTCACGGTAATGTGTTGTATTTTTTCGAAAGAGAATGTAGTATTCAGCGTCGTCATCAAAAAGTGATTGAAGAAGCGCCTTCCTCAGTTTTGACACCCGAAATTAGAAAAAAAATGGGCGAAGCTGCGGTTCTTGTAGCCAAGTCTTGCGATTATCTTGGAGCAGGAACGGTTGAATTCTTGTATGATGAAAATGATAATTTTTACTTTCTTGAAATGAACACCCGTTTGCAAGTAGAACATCCTGTAACCGAAATGATTTCTGGTGTGGATTTGGTCGAACTGCAAATCAAAGTCGCTCGCGGAGAAGAATTAACTATCAAACAAGAAGATCTGAAAATTAAAGGTCATGCCATGGAATTACGGGTATATGCTGAGGATTGTATGAATGACTTTTTACCTAGTGTTGGGCGTTTAGAAATGTATCAACTACCAGTTGGTGAAGGAATTCGTGTTGATAATGGATTCGAACAAGGAATGGATGTTCCTATTTATTATGATCCAATGTTGTCTAAATTGATAACCTATGGTAAATCACGTCAAGAAGCCATCGAAATTATGCTCAAAGCGATTGATAAATACAAAATCGAAGGGGTAGAAACGACATTGCCTTTTGGGAAATTTGTTTTCGAACACGAAGCTTTCCGCTCTGGAAATTTTGATACCAATTTTGTAAAAAAATATTATTCTCCCGAAGTCATTCTTGCCCATAAGGCCAAAGAAGCTGAAATTGCTGCGCTTGTCGCTTTGAGGCAATATTTTGAAGATCAAAAAGTTTTACGTTTACCTAATTAAGAAATCATGGAAAATAAAATAAAAGAACTAAATGATAAAATAGCTGAAGCTTCGTTAGGTGGAGGTTTGAAACGGATTCAGAAACAGCACGAAAAGAAAAAATTATCGGCCAGAGAGCGTGTCGATTACTTGCTTGACGAAGGCTCGTTTGAAGAAATTGGTATGTTGGTGACTCACAGAACTTCCGATTTCGGTATGGATAAAGAGATTTATTATGGAGATGGAGTTATTACGGGATACGGAACCATAAATGGTAGATTGGTTTATATTTTCGCTCAGGATTTTACTGTTTTCGGTGGGTCTTTATCAGAAACTCATGCTGAAAAAATCTGCAAAGTGATGGAAATGGCAGTCAAAATGGGTGCGCCAATGATCGGTTTGAACGATTCTGGTGGAGCTAGAATTCAAGAAGGAGTTCGTTCCCTTGGTGGTTATGCTGATATTTTTTATCGAAACGTACAAGCCAGCGGAGTAATTCCTCAAATATCCGCCATTATGGGCCCTTGTGCAGGTGGAGCAGTTTATTCTCCTGCAATGACCGATTTTACTATGATGGTAGAAGGAACCAGTTATATGTTTGTTACTGGGCCAAACGTGGTCAAAGCCGTAACTAACGAAACTGTTACTTCTGAAGAATTAGGTGGAGCGAGTGCACATTCTACAAAATCGGGTGTTGCTCATATTACCTCTGGAAATGACCAAGAATGTTTAGAAGATTTAAAACGACTGTTGAGTTATTTGCCTCAGAGTAATAAAGAAAATCCAGCAAAATTGCCTTATGAATTGGGTGACGAACTTCGAATGCAATTAAACGATGTTATACCTGATAGTACCAATAAACCTTATGATATGCACGAAGTGATTTCGGGTATTATTGATGAAGATTCTTTCTTTGAAATTCATAAGAATTATGCCGAAAACATCATTGTAGGTTTTGCTAGATTAGCGGGTAGAAGTGTGGGTATTATTGCCAATCAACCACTTTTTTTAGCGGGTGTTTTAGGGGTTAGAAGTTCAAAAAAAGCGGCTCGTTTTACACGTTTTTGCGATTGTTTCAATATTCCATTGATTGTATTGGTAGACGTACCAGGATTTTTACCTGGAACCGATCAAGAATGGGAAGGAATTATTATTCATGGTGCAAAATTATTGTACGCTTTGAGTGAAGCTACCGTGCCTAGAGTTACTGTAATTACTAGAAAAGCTTATGGAGGTGCTTATGATGTAATGAATTCGAAACACATTGGTGCCGATATGAATTTTGCTTGGCCAACTGCCGAAATTGCAGTAATGGGAGCGAAAGGAGCTTCGGAAATTATCTTCAAAAAAGAGATTAGTGATGCCGAAGATCATGAAGCCAAATTGCTCGAAAAAGAAAATGAATATGCCGACTTGTTTGCCAATCCTTATATTGCAGCACAACGCGGATTTATTGATGAGGTGATTCTTCCTCAGGATACAAGACGTAAATTGATAAAAGCGTTTAGTATGCTTGAAAATAAAGTAAGTGTCAGACCAAACAGGAAACATGGGAATATTCCTTTGTAAGTTTTGATTCTTCGGAGGGCTGCTTCGGATTTTTTTTTGGGACACAGATTGCACAGATTACACGGATTTTTACAGATTTTTTCTATGAAAGCCTGTGTAATTTGCTTTTTGGAGGAGGAGTTTTTTTTGTTTAGGGCTATTTTATATATTGTCTTGACTTGGCTAATCCCAGCACTCCATCAGCAATAAATCGCCTTGTTCGTGTTCTATCACGACCAATCCATCTTCTTTGACGTGGTTGCTACTTCCGGTTCTGTAGCCAATAGTAAGTGTATCGTTTTCTAAAGGATAATAGAGGTTTTGCGAATGTATTCCGGTTACCTGTCCGACAGGAATAAGTGAAATAGTTGCATTCGCAGGATACCATTTTTCGAATTTTTTGGGCAATAGAAACACTCTTGAATGGTCGTCAAGAACAACTATTTTCAATACATTGCGGTATCTAGAAATGGTAGTAATGTTGGTTATAGTATGGTCAGCCCTTTTTCCGGTTGCCCAAACCACATTTACTGCGGGAATTTTTCTTTCGATAAGATAATCAAAGGCTTTCTCTAAATCGGTTTTGTTTTGGTCTGGAGTATGGATAATTTCTAATGGATATTGTTTTTCCTTATAGTAATTAGGATCGAATCCTCGGTCAAAATCACCCAACAATACATCAACTTTTATGTTTAATTCCAAAACGCGTTCCATTGCGGAATCGAGCACAATTACCAAGGGTGACCATTCGAGTAATTGACCTAATAACTCTTGTTTACAAGATGCTCCGTTGGCAATGATTAAAGCCGGTTCCTGGTCATCGCGAACAATATGATGTGAAGACATTTGAGGTTGGAAGTTAGAGGTTAGAAGTTGGAAGTGTAAAATTAGCTATTATAATTTTTGTAAATGTATGAAAAATCTAAATTCCAGGGCATTCGCTTTTAAAAGTTTCCGCCACGAATTACACTAATAAACACGAATTAGAACTATTTTTTATTACACGAATTCTTAGAAATAAATAAAATTAGTGTAATTCAATTTTAAATTTGATAAAAAATTAGTGACAATTGGTGTGATTCGTGGCTAACTTTTTTTTCTTTTTTTAAAAGCGAATGCCCTGTCTACATTCTAATATCTACAATCTGCAATCTAAACTCATTAGCCCAGACAGCAATGGAAAGCCCGGACTGAAAAAAACTAATTTTTCTTGTTCTAAAAGAGCGACCAAAGGAAGCTCCTTTTAGGGCTTAGAAAAATAGTTTTTTGAGGGAGGACTTGCAATGAATGGCTGGATTGGCTCCTTATTGAATAGTGTAATTTCGAACATCGACTTCGCTCAAAGAGAAGTATCCTAGTGCGTAATTATCGATATTCTTCTGATTGACGATATTTCCTCTTACAGTAGCTGGTGGGGTTTGAAACGGACTTCCTCCGCCTGATGTGCTCGAAATAGAGATGATCTTGTTCATATAACTATAGTAGGGCTCAGAAATTCCGTAATGAGTTATGGCAATGACACTACCCACTTTTAGATCCGGATCGCTAAACAACCAATTTTTGAGGTTCCCGTTGGTGTATTCGTCTCTTAAAATACTGTAGCTAGGTACTTTGTAAACATCAGGAAAAAATTTTGCCATATAGAAATTTTTGGCCAAAGGATCTTTGTATGTTACCTCAATTTCAAAATCTTTGCCTGAGAAACCTCCATTACTTTTTTGTGTAACAGATTCGATGGGAGATACGGATTGCATTGTTTCGGTAGCCGAATAGGTTTCTCCTTTGTAGATAACAGTTAAGGTGTACGTTTCTCCAAGTATGGGTTTGAATGTGGCACATTTGTATTCGCCTGTATTTGGAACTTCGGTAAATACATAATTTATATTGGCACTGCTTTTTACAGAAACTGTAGCTCCAGAAACTTTAGGAATCACATTGCTGTAAAAACCCGTAGTTGTTGACAGAATTATTTTTTGATCTGCTCCTGTGGTTCCTTTTTGCCAATTGATAGCAGCATCGACAACCAATCTTGGTGGTGCGGTATTTAAATCGACATCGATAACTTCCTCACAACTAATGAAGAACAAAGTGGCGACAATTAATGCAATATATTTTGTGATTTTCATGATTTTAGAATTTGAAATTATAACTTACAGATGGTACTGCACCGAAAATGGACAACTTCACGGCTTCATTCGAGCCCGAGGTTTGGTTTTCTCTAAAGCTGATGGATGCGGCGTTTTTTCGATTGTATATGTTGTAAACGCTGAATACCCATTCTCCTTGCCAGCCTTTGGTTTTGTTGGGTTTGCCTTCGGCCTGTTCGGCTTTGCCTCGGGTTGGAATGTAAGTTGCTGATAAATCTAAATGGTGGTACAACGGCAGGTTATCCTCGTTTCTAGCGCCATAACTTGGTATAACTACTCCTTGATATTCGTATTGACCATTCGGAAAGGTTACGGGTTGCCCCGATTGCAGTATAAAGTTACCTCCAAAACTCCATTTAGGATTCAAACTATAGTTGGCGGTTACAGCTAAATTGTGTAACTTATGAAAGCCTGTTTTATACCAATTTCCATTGTTTATTCCTGATTCATTAGGAGTTCTACCAGGAGTTTGTTGTTCTGAATTGGATAAAGTATAAGCAACCCAACCATTTAGTTTCCCTATGTTCTTGCGAAGCATTAATTCTAAACCATAGGCTCTTAATTGCCCGTTGAGTATGACTTGTTCGATGGCGTTGTTGGCAATTAAATCGGCGCCGTCGATATAATCTATTCGATTTTTAACTTTTTTATAAAAGCTTTCAATTTCCAATGAATACTTATCATTGCTGAAATTTCTAAAGTAACCCACAGCTACTTGATCGGCTATTTGAGGCTGAATGTATTGGTCGCTCGGTGTCCAGATGTCCAAAGGCGTAGGTGAGGCTGTATTTGAAACGAGTTGTAAGTATTGAACCATTCGATTATAGCTCGCTTTTACAGACGATTTTTCGTCTAAAACATAGGAGCTAGAAAAACGAGGTTCTAGATTAGAAAAGGAAGTAATGACATCATTATAGCCATACTCTTTTGTTCCGATTGGAACTCCTTTTTCGTAAATTTTTAGTTGGTCATTGTAGGTAACTGCTAGTCCGTCTTTGTATAAACTGACTGTAGACGCCCCCAATCGGTAAAACATACTAAATCGCAAACCATACAAAAAGGATAGTTTTGGCGACGCTTGATGCTCTGCTTCTAGGTAAATCGAAGGTTCAAAAGCATTTTTTTTATCTAATTGAGCGAAATTGATACTAGAATTGTCATCTATTGGTTTGATAGTTCCAGGATTGAATTTGTAATAAATGGAGTTTAATCCGTAGTTCAATTTGATTTTGTCATTCAAATAGTATTTTAAATCGTATTTCAAATTGAAGTTTTTAATACTCGATTGCCAATCGAAGCCAACAGATGTAAGGGTTAGACCGTAGTAGTAATCACTAAAAATGGCTGATAAATTGGAGAAATGTCGTTCCGAAAATAAATGATTCCATCGCAGATTGAAGGTAGCGTTACCGTAGGTGTTTTGGAACTGATCACTGATATTGAAAAAATCTCTACCAAAATAGCTTGAAATATAAAGATTGTTGTTTGCATTAATTTCATAATGTAGTTTGGCATTCAAATCGTAAAATGATGCGGAATTTTCATTGTCGGTAAGTTTCAAAAACAAATGAGCGTAGGAAGTTCTACCTGCCACAAGGAAAGAGCCTTTGTCTTTTACAATCGGTCCTTCGGCTAATAAGCGGCTTGAAATTAGTCCAACACCACCGTTCATATGAAAGGAATTACTATTTCCATCTTTTTGATAAATGTCTAAAACGGATGAGGCTCTACCTCCGTAACGTGAAGGAATTCCACCTTTGTACAATTTCAAATCTTTTATGGCATCCGGATTGAAAACCGAGAAAAACCCAAAAACGTGTGAAGAGTTGAAAATGGTGGCTTCGTCTAATAAAATCAAGTTTTGGTCTGCACCACCACCACGAACATTAAAACCTGATTGTCCTTCGCCAGCGCTGGTAACTCCGGGAAGAAGCAACAAGGATTTTAAGACATCGACTTCACCTAAAACAACTGGCATTTTTTTGATGGTTGTCATAGATAATTTGTTGACACTCATGTCAGGTGTTTTGATATTAGTGCTTTTCCTATTGCTTGAAACTACGACTTCTTTCAATTGCTGCTCGCTACCACTGAGCTTGAAACTTTTTTTAGTATTCTGAGTCAATTGGACTGTTTCACTAATAGTCTCGTAGCCTACATAACTTATTTGTACGGTGTAAGTTCCTTTTGGTAAAGTAATAGAATAAAATCCGTACTCATTGGTAGTAACTCCAGTTTTCAGTTCCAGAATTGAAATAGATACACCAATCAATGTTTCATTGTTTTTAGTATCTGATACTGTTCCGCTAATGGTGAATTTTTGTTTGGAAGGTTCACTTGAATTAGAGTCTTGAGAAAAGGAAGCAAGTGAAAATAGAAAAAACAGAAAAAGTGCATTAATTTTAATAGCGTTCATTTCAAATATTTTGATATGCAAATTTCGTTAAGTTTTTTGTTGCTTTCACTAGACAAATGTTAAATTTTTCTCAAATGTCATTCGTCCGTTTTTTTTAGTCCTGCTTGAGGTAGTCCTAGTTGATAATAAGCTAAATGGAGCTATTTTTTAGTTTTTCTTGCAATCTGAATTCTACAATTTTTGAGATCAAATCTAGAGGTAGGGGTTGGTTCAAGGGGAATTGAACAGAACCTTTTCCTTGTTTGTAGTTAGATAATTCTTCTTTGAATTTCTCGTGACCGGTGGGGGTGGCATAAAAACCGATATGATTTTTATAAGCGGCAAAGTAAACTAAGATTCCTTGATATTTGAAGGCAGGCATGTTATAACTAATGACTTCTTCGGCTTCAGGAGCTGCTTTTCTTATTGTTTGTCTAACTTGCTCTAGCAAAATTTGTACTTCCTGAGTTTGAACCGCAAAGTAGTCGTCAATAGTTTTGAAAGTAGTTTTCATGTCAACTTGCTTTTTGAAGAAAAGGGCGAAGGAGTTACTAATTCAAATATAATAAAAAAGACAACTGTTTCCAGTTGCCTTTTAGATATAAATAGAATAATCCACTTTAAATTATACAATCTTAGCTAAAATTGAATTGAATGTTTCGCTTGGACGCATTGCTTTTGAGGTCAATTCAGGATTTGGTTGGTAGTAACCACGAATGTTTTGTGCGTTTCCTTGCGAACCAATCAGCTCGCTATTAATTTTTGATTCATTCGCAAACAATTCTGCTGAAATAGGAGCGAAAATGGCTTTCAATTCAGCATCTTTTTCTTGATTTCCTAATGCTTCAGCCCAATACATAGCCAAGTAAAAATGCGAACCACGGTTGTCGATTTGTCCCACTTTACGAGCTGGAGATTTATCATTAGCTAAGAATTTCTCAGTAGCAACATCAAGAGTTTCCGCTAAAACGAAGGCTTTAGAGTTATTTAAAGTTTCTCCGATGTACTCTAATGAAGCGCCTAAAGCTAAAAATTCACCCAATGAATCCCAACGCAAATAGCCTTCTTCTACAAATTGTTGTACGTGTTTCGGAGCGGATCCACCAGCGCCTGTTTCAAATAAACCTCCACCGTTCATCAACGGAACAATTGAAAGCATTTTTGAAGAAGTCCCCAATTCTAAAATTGGAAATAAGTCCGTCAAGTAATCACGCAATACATTTCCTGAAACCGAGATGGTGTCTAATCCTTTGATGATGCGTTCCATAGAAAAATTAGTAGCATCAACTGGATTTAGAATTTGAATATCTAAACCTGTAGTATCGTAGTTTTTTAGGTATTTCTGAACTTTAGCAATTAATTCTCTATCGTGGGCTCTGTTGTTATCCAACCAGAAAATAGTAGGAAGACCTGTCAAGCGAGCTCTATTTACGGCTAGTTTTACCCAGTCTTGAATTGGAGCGTCTTTTGTTTGGCACATTCTGAAAATATCATTTTTCTCAACAGCTTGTTCCATCAAAATGGTTCCATTGGCATCTAAAACGCGAACTAGTCCATCTCCTTTGATTTGGAATGTTTTGTCGTGTGAACCATATTCTTCAGCTTTTTGGGCCATCAAACCTACATTCGAAACGCTTCCCATTGTTCTTGGGTCAAAAGCGCCGTGTTTTTTGCAAAATTCAATAACTGCTTCAAAAACCCCAGCATAACAGCGGTCTGGAATAAGTGCAAGTGTATCTTGTTGTTGTCCTTCTTTATTATACATCTGTCCCGATGTACGGATCATTGCAGGCATAGAAGCATCGACAATGACATCCGATGGAACGTGCAGATTGGTAATTCCTTTATCAGAATTTACCATTGCTAAAGCTGGTCCGTTTTCGATCGATTGATTTATGGCAGCTTCGACTTCTGCTTGCATTGGATTCCCAGTAATTTTTGCATAAACATCTCCCAAACCGTTGCGGGTGTCAATGTTTAATTCTGCAAATAGTGCAGCGTATTTTGCAAAAACATCAGCAAAATAAACTTCTACGATTGTACCAAAAATAATGGGATCTGAAACTTTCATCATCGTTGCTTTCAGGTGAACCGATAACAAAATATTTTTTTCTTTAGCTTCAGCAATCGCTTCGGCAACAAAACTTTTTAATTTATTAAGATTCAAAACAGAGCAATCAATGATTTCTGCTGATTTCAAGGGTGTACTAGCTTTCAAAACAGTCGCTGTTCCGTCTTGAGCAACGAATTCAATTTTTACATCATTAGCTTCTGCTACTGTTACCGATTTTTCACTTCCGTAAAAGTCTCCATTTTCCATAGAGGCTACTTTCGATTTTGAATCAGCGCTCCAAGTTCCCATAGAATGCGGGTTGGCTTTAGCGTAATTTTTTACCGCTTTTGGCGCTCTACGATCAGAGTTTCCTTCGCGTAAAACAGGATTCACTGCAGAGCCTAATACTTTTGCATATTTAGCTTTAATCCCTTTTTCTTCATCGTTTTTTGGATCTTCAGGAAAGTTTGGTACGGCATATCCGTGCGATTGCAATTCAGCGATGGCAGCTTTTAGTTGCGGTACCGATGCTGAAATGTTAGGTAACTTTATAATGTTAGCTTCAGGGGTAGTCGCCAATTTTCCGAGTTCGGCTAGCGAGTCTTCTACTTTTTGGTCGTCTTTCAATAATTCTGAAAAGTTGGCCAAAATTCTTCCGGCTACCGAAATGTCTCTTGATTCAATTTCAATATCAGAAGTTGCAGTAAATGCTTGAACGATTGGCAAAAAAGAATAAGTGGCTAGCAAAGGAGCCTCGTCGGTAAGCGTGTAATAAATTTTAGATTTTGTAGACATTGTACTAAAAATTGTTTAATATTTATTTTGGGGTACAAATGTAACAAAAACGTTTTCGTAATTATTAATTCAATACAAATAAGTTTCTATTTTAGGGAATATTTATGATATTATGATTTTTTAATATACCAAACGAGAATAGTTAAATTAGGATTCGTTTTTTTATTAAATGTAAAAAAAAGTACGAACTATTTTTTCTTGAATTCCGTCAATTTTGGGCAAAAAAAAGTCCCGATATAGTCGGGACTTGATTGTAAAGAGATAGTTTGATTATCTTCTTTTATCTCTAATCTTAGCTTTCTTACCAGTAAGTTCTCTGAAGTAGAAAATTCTAGCTCTACGTACAGCACCTTTTTTGTTGATTTCAATTTTTTGCAAAGCTGGCAAGTTTACTGGGAAGATACGCTCTACTCCAATTGCACCTGACATTTTACGAATAGTAAAAGTTTCTGTGTTTCCAGAACCTCTTCTTTGAATAACAACACCTTTAAAAAACTGTGTTCTTGTTTTTTCACCCTCTTTAATTTCGTAGAAAACTGTGATTGTATCTCCAGCTCCAAATTCAGGGAAGTCTTTTCTTGTTACAAATTCGTCTTGAACGAATTTCAATAAATCTGCCATTTTATTTTTATTTTATGGTTTAAAAAGAGCAACATTCGCGGTTTTCGCCAGAGGTTGGTCTAATGAGGGTGCAAATTTACATCTTTTTTATTAACTTACAAACTTTATTTTCAAGTGCTCAGCTTTTAGTGCTCAGTATTCAGTTATTAGTGTTCAGTCGCAATCAACCGTTACAGATAAAATAAAAATCCAGTTTCAAAAACTTGAAACTGGATTTTTTTACTTACAATCACGACTGAACACTAGAACCTGAACACTGAGCACTTTCATTTATTCCAACAAATCCGGTCGTCTATTTTTAGTATGTTCATACGCCATATCTTCGCGCCATTTGTCAATTTTGGCAAAATTCCCACTGGTGAGAACTTCAGGCACTTTCCAGCCTTTGTAATCGGCAGGTCTAGTGTAGATTGGTCCCGACAATAAATTATCTTGAAAACTATCGGTCAGAGCCGAGGTTTCATCACTCAAAACGCCTGGGATTAATCGGATTAAGGCATCACACAAAACCAAAGCTCCTAATTCGCCGCCGCTCAAAACATAATCACCAATCGATATTTCTTTAGTAATAAAATGATCACGAACGCGTTGGTCCACGCCTTTATAATGCCCACAAAGAATGATGATATTCTCGTACATCGACATTGTATTGGCCATTTTTTGGTTCAAAGTTTCCCCGTCGGGTGACATATAAATGATTTCGTCGTAGGTTCTTTCGCTTTTCAATTGTGTGATGCAATCGTCGATAGGCTGAATATTCATCACCATTCCGGCGCCCCCACCATAGGGATAATCATCGACACTTTTTTGTTTGTTGGTCGTGTAATCTCGCAGATTATGGATATGAACTTCCACAATTCCTTTGTCGATGGCACGTTTCATCATCGAAGCTTCAAAGGGACTTCGCAATAATTCTGGGAGAACGGTAATAATATCTATGCGCATTTTTTTATCTTCTAGTTTGCAAAGGTACAAAGTTTTTTTTCAGGAGCTAAATCCAGCCCTTCATTGCAATCTTGTGGTCTTAACTAATAGATTTGTAGAGAGAAATAATCATTTATGTTTTAAAATTTGTAATATAAATTTTATATATTTGACAAAGGATTGAGTAAAATAAACTTTTAACAATCTGCCCTTTTTTGGGAGCTTGATTCGAAGTCTGTTTCACCTAATATGTTTGGTGTTGCAAGATTAATAACATTTAAGTTTAAACAAATAACTACATATTAATAATGAACATTTTCAAAAACATCTTCGGTAAGAAAACTGAATCAATTAAAACATATGAAGACTTTTGGTCTTGGTTTCAAAAAAACGAAAACACCTTTTTCGAAGTAGTTAATAATCATAGAAACATTGAAAAAGATTTTTTAAATAAAATCTCTCCTAAACTAAATGAATTAAAGGAAGGTTTTTACTTTTTGTCGGGTATGTACAATGCTGATACAGCAGAATTAATCATAACGGCAGATGGGAATGCAAAAAATATTGTATTTATTGAAGAACTTATAAGTCATTCTCCAAAACTTGAGCGTTGGAAATTTACAGCGTTTAAACCTGCTACAGATATTAAAGGTGTTAATATAGAAATGGCGGGTCATCAATTCAATTCTAAAAATATTAGCTTTTGTTCAAATGAATTTCCTGATTTTCCAGATGAAATTGATATTACTGTTGTTCATAATGACTTAAATGAAAAAAATAAATCAGAAGTCGGAAATGGTACGTACATATTTCTAGATAACTATTTAGGAGAACTTGACTTTTTAAATAATATTGATAACCTATCAATAGTTGGTACACAAGAAAATCAAAATGAATTAATTCCCATTGAAAAACTAAAAGATTTTTTGATTTGGAGGCAAAAAGAATTTATCGAAAAATATGAAGGCGTTCGCTATGATACTGCAAATGATGAATATTCAGTTCTTGAAGCGACTCTTAAAAGTGGAAATACTTTGATTGCTGTTGTTAATTCGGAATTGTTAAATTGGGACAGAAAAGCATCTCACCCTTGGATTGCCATTTTAAAATTAAAATTTGATGGTAGTAAGAATAATGGAATGCCAAATGAAAATGACTATAAAAAGCTAAGCGATATTGAAGAAGAAATAATGCAAGAATTGAAAGATTATGATGGTTATTTGAATATCGGTAGGGAAACCGCCGAGGGAGAGCGGGAAATTTATTTTGCTTGTAAAGATTTCCGGAAACCTTCAAAATTATTTTTTAAAGTTCAACAAAATTACTCCAATGTTTTTGAAATTGAATACGATATATTTAAAGATAAGTATTGGCAATATTTTGATAGATATAATCAAAACTAACAAAAAGTCCAGCAATAAAAACTAGTAAACAATTGACAGTAATTATGCTTGATTTAAAGTTTGAATTATATTTCAAAATTTAGAATTAAATCGAAAATCAAGGTTTCCTAAATATCTAACCTCGCTAAATATTTAGACTTTACAAGCAATCTAAAATAAAATAAACTTAAATTATAACTGAAGTACCATATTTATTATGAACGAAAACGAAACTCCAATTGAAATAGACGGAATAAACGAAAGTATTTATGCAGGGTTCTGGGCAAGATTTGCATCTTTTTTTTTAGATGCCCTAATAATGCTTCCATTGATATTTCTTATTTTATATTTAAATGGACTTGGAAAAAACATATACTTCTATACAATTATTCCCAATCTTTTATTTGGACTATGGTATCATATATATTTACCTAAAAAGTATGGTGGAACTCCTGGTAAATTGATTTTTGGAATGAAAATAATAAAACCAAATGGCGAAGAAATAGATTGGAAAGAAGCTATTTTAAGACATTCTATACTGTTAATTTTGACACTGCTTAGTGTTGTAATGATGGCTTCTTGTCTTGTATCAGCAGACGAAACAGTTTTTAATAGTTTGGGGTGGCTAAAACGCTCAGAATATTTAATGTCTTTATCTCCAACGTTTTTTTTGGTTTACACTTGGATAAGTAATATTTGGGTTTATAGTGAATTTATTGTGCTATTAACAAACAAAAGAAAAAGAGCAATTCATGATTATATAGCTGGAACAGTAATTGTAAAAGGAAAATTCGTTGATATAATTAGGGAAACGATGAAAACTCAAAACTAAAACAATTTTGCAGCGAAAAGTCCCCCGATAGCTCTATTATGTATTTATTTTCTCCACGATCCGCAAAGTCTCCCAACTTTCAGGTAGTAACTTTCGGTTTTCAACCGATTTTGTTTCAAAGTATTTAATTTCTATTTCAGTCACAGACTGACAAACACATCCTCAAAGTCGGTTCCGATAGCCATCGGAATTGTGGAGCGAGCAAAAACAAATCATAAAGTATTCAGAAATGTATTGATTTGCCGTTTTATAATGGCGAACTTTGGTATTCAATACAAATGATTATGAAAAATAAAATTTTAGCTTTGGGAAGTGCAGCACTCTTCACAGCCACAATGTTTACGTTGCATTCGTGTAGTTCAATTCCAAAAGGAGCTAAAGCAGTTCAAGGATTTGAAAAAGAAAAATATTTAGGCCACTGGTTCGAAATAGCAAGACTGGATTTTGTGTTTGAGAAAAATTTAAATAACACCACAGCCGACTATTCCTTGAACGATAATGGAAGCATAAAAGTAGTAAATAGAGGTTACAATTACATCAAAAATAAAAGTGCCGAATCCATAGGGAAGGCAAAATTTGTAGTTGATGTTACTGAAGGAAGGTTAAAGGTTTCCTTTTTTGGCCCTTTTTATTCAGGATATAACATTCTGGCACTCGACTCTGAATATAAATATGCTTTGGTTGTTGGTAAAAACCTCAAATATATGTGGTTGTTATCCCGCGAAAAAACAATGCCTGAAGCTATTAAAAATGACTATTTAAAAATAGCAAAAGATCTGGGATATGATACTTCCGCGCTGATTTGGGTGAATCATAATTAATTTCATCCTAAGCCAAAAAAATCAGATTTTAGGTTAGGTACGATATAGATAATCATCACTTTTTTAACTATTGGTTGTAAAAAATCACTGCTCATTTTTCACTACATTTGAAGTCATAATCAAATAAAAATAATAAAATGAAACAGATAGGATGGGTCGGCCTTGGCAATATGGGAACACCGATGGCGAGCAATTTGTTGAAAGCGGGGTTTCCGTTGACGGTATTCAACAGAAGTATTGACAAAACAAAACCTTTCGAAAATACGGCTGCTACCATTGCTGAAAACCTTAAGGAATTAGTCACACAATCAAACATCATTTTTACGATGCTCAGCAATGACGAAGCCCTAGAGCAAGTCTTTGATGAAATTCTGGGAATGGATAAAATTGAAGGAAAACTTTTTATTGATATGAGTACTATTTCGGAACAACTTTCTGTGAGTATTGCTCAAAAATTGAAGCAGAAGCAGGCGTCCTTTCTTGATGCTCCTGTGGCAGGAAGCACGCAACCCGCGGCCAATGGAACGCTTACAATTATGGTGGGTGGCGATGCTGCGGACCTTACTTTTGCATTGCCTTATTTCGAAAAACTGGGCAAATTTATCAAACACGTTGGAGTCAACGGCAAAGGAATTGCGACCAAATTGAGTGTGAATTACTATCTTTCTATTCTGTATTTGGGCTTGGCAGAAACGGTCTTATTTGCTGAAATTAATGGTATTGACCGTACAGATCTTTTAGAAATAATCAACGAAAGTGCCTGTGGAAGTGGCGCTTCAAAAGTTAAAACCCCAATGTTGATTAAGGACGATTATCCAGCAGCCTTTGCTTTGAGTTTAATGCACAAAGACCTGCTCTTAGCGCAAAAAAATGGTGTGAATTTCGCACTGACTTCTGGTGTAATTGATATATACTCGCAAGCTTTGAAGTCTGGACTTGGGAATCAGGATGTAATGTCGGTAATTAATCAATTAAAAGAAAACTAAGCTAGCTTCTATTTTTGAAGGCAAAGTTTTTGTTTCAAAATGGAATGCCAGACTGGTTTTCAGGGCGTTCGCTTTTAAAAAAAGAAAAAAAAGTTAGCCACGAATCACACCAATTGTCACTAATTTTTTATCAAATTTAAAATTGAATTACACTAATTTTATTTATTTCTAAGAATTCGTGTAATAAAAAATAGTTCTAATTCGTGTTTATTAGTGTAATTCGTGGCGGAAACTTTTAAAAGCGAATGCAGTGATAGGTTTTTGAAAACAAGTCAAAAAACTAATATTTTTTGTAAATTTGCACCTCAATAAAAAAAATTAAAGAATGGAAAACGGAATATACGCTAAATTCAACACTGCAAAAGGTTCGATTTTAGTAAAACTAACGCACGATTTAACACCTGGAACTGTTGGAAACTTCGTAGCTCTAGCAGAGGGAAATATGGAAAACAAAATAAAACCTCAAGGGCAAAAGTTCTACGATGGTTTGAATTTTCACAGAGTAATTCCTGATTTTATGGTTCAAGGGGGTTGTCCTCTAGGAACAGGAACTGGAGATCCGGGATATAAATTCGATGATGAATTTCACCAAGATTTACGTCACGACGGACCTGGTGTTTTGTCTATGGCAAACTCTGGGCCTGGAAGTAATGGTTCTCAGTTTTTTATCACGCACGTTGCAACACCTTGGTTAGACAACAAGCATACTGTTTTTGGAAATGTAGTTGAAGGGCAAGATGTAGTTGACGCGATTGCGCAAGGCGATAAATTAGAAACTCTTGAAATTATTAGAGTAGGTGAGGAAGCTAAAAACTGGAATGCTATCGAAGCTTACGTAGGTTTGAAAGGAGCTCGTTTGAAAAAATTGGCAGCTTTGAAAGCAGAATCTGAAGCTAAAATGGAAAAATTAGCGGCTGGTTTCGAAAAAACAGAAAGCGGTTTGCGTTACCAATTCATCCAAAGAGGAAGTGGGAAACAAGCAGAGAACGGAAAAACAGTTTCAGTTCATTACGAAGGTTCACTAGAAAGCGGAAAAGTGTTTGATTCTTCTTACCCAAGAAAAAAGCCAATCGAATTCAAATTAGGAATTGGTCAAGTAATCGAAGGATGGGATGAAGGTATCGCTTTGTTGAAAGTGGGAGATAAAGCTCGTTTTGTGATCCCATCGGATTTAGGATATGGACCAAGTGGAGCAGGAGGAGTAATTCCACCAAACGCTACTTTGATATTTGACGTTGAATTGATGGACGTTAAATAGTATTCAGTGTTCAGTTCCGATAACTATCGGAAGTAGTGATCAGTGAATAATTTTGGAATTTTTGTAAAGCTTCCAGCCTTAAAAGGCTGGAAGCTTTACTATTTAATAGAAGATATCTATTTCCACTTAATATTACAACCTATACTTGGTTTTTGATTTGGATTGATGGTTTGGTTGTACACAACACAGTCAAGAGCGGTTCTCAAGTCGCTTCCAGTCAATGCAATTTCATTTCCGGGGCGACTATCGTCCAACTGACCGCGATACACTAATTTGTTTTGGCTGTCAAACAAAAAGAAATCAGGAGTGCAAGCCGCATCATTAGCTTTGGCCACTTCTTGCGTTTCGTCATATAAATACGGGAAACTCATTTTGTATTCGAGGGCGAAATTGGTCATTAAATCTGGTGCATCTTGCGGATAGTTGATTACGTCATTGCTTGAAATGGCTATAATGCCTATTCCTTGGGCTTTGTAATCGTTCGCAATTCTGCTAATTTCGTCCATAACGTAAAGTACAAATGGGCAGTGGTTGCAAATGAACATCACCAAAGTTCCTTTTTCTCCTTTTATATTTTCAAACGACAAATAACTATTGGTAGCATTGGTGTCTTTGAGATAAAATTCTGGGGCAATAGTTTCGAGTGTTAACATATTCGATAGAGTTCTTGCCATTTTTTACTTTGATTTTATTATTTTAAAACGATCCTATTAAGAAAGGTTGTCATTTGATGTTGTTGAAAGTTGAATTCTATTTTTTTGGATTTTAGTCCGATGGAAAGCACAAATTTAAAAAGAACTCCCGAAGCTTAGTCAAATTTTGATTAAAAAAAACCTGAAAATCGTATGACTTTCAGGCTTTTTTGGATTGGTTAGTTATTTTTGGTAGTTGTATTACAATTTAGATATCGTCAAATTCGATGTTGGTAAAACTAGCTGTGGAAGGAATGCTTGCGTCTTCTAACTTTTCTGAATCGTATTCTTTTTTGAAATCTTTTTGGTGTCTTTCTGAGATTACTTCTTCTCCTTTATGGTTCAAAACATAAGAGGTCATCTCTTCTAAAATTTCAGCAAAAGAGGTGAAATCTTCTTTATATAAATAGATTTTGTGTTTTTTGAAATGAAACGAACCATCTGCTTCGGTGAATTTCTTGCTTTCGGTAATGGTAATGTAATAATCATCTGCTTTAGTAGCTCTTACATCAAAGAAATAGGTTCTTCTTCCAGCTCGTAATACTTTCGAAAATATTTCTTCTTTTTCTAACAAATCATTTTCTCTCATAATTCTTTCTGTCTATTTAATATTGTTAACCAAAAATCGAAAAAATAGTTGATTTACACAACAATTATTGTAATTCTTTTTCAGAAAGTTGTTTAGCATACAAAGCGGCATAATAGCCCTCTTGATTTAGTAATTGATTATGAGAACCTTGCTCGATAATTTGCCCTTCGTCTAGGACAATAATTCGGTCGGCATTCTTAGCTGAAGAGACTCTGTGACTAACAATTATGGTGGTTTTGTCTTTGCAAATTTCCTGCAAATTGTTCAAAATTGCCTCTTCGGTTTCTGTATCTACAGCAGAAAGGCAGTCGTCAAGTAATAAAATTTTCGGATTCTTGATAATGGCTCTTGCGATCGAAACGCGTTGTTTTTGTCCGCCCGAAAGCGTAATGCCTCTCTCGCCCAAAATGGTATCGTATTGTTTGTTGAAGCCAATTATATTGTCATGAACTACAGCGCTTTTGGCGGCTGTTTCAACCTCCTCATCAGTCGCGTTTTCTTTTCCAAATTTGATGTTGTTTCGTATGCTGTCTGAAAATAGAAAAGCATCTTGAGGAACAATACCGATATTATTTCTCAAATCGAATAAGTTGACTTGGCTTATTTCCTTTTCGTCAATGGTAATCTGTCCTTCGCTTACATCATATAATCGAGCGATTAAGGAAATAATAGTCGATTTTCCTGAGCCGGTTTTGCCGAGAATCGCCAAAGTTTCGCCTTCGTGAACGGTAAAAGTCATATTTTTCAAGGCGGTAATATTAGTGTCTTCGTAGGTGTAACTCACATCGTCGAAAGCAATAGCGCCATCGATGATTGATTTTTCTTGATTATTGTTTTGAATTTCTGGCACAATTTTTAGGAATTCGTTGATGCGTTTTTGCGACGCCTCGGCCTCTTGTACCATGGAAGAAACCCAACCCAATGAAGCTACGGGCCAAGTTAGCATATTGACATATAAGATAAATTCGGCGATGGTTCCGATACTTTTTATGGTTCCGTTGATGTACATTAACCCACCAAAATAAATCACAACCAAGTTACTGATTCCGATAAGCGCCAACATTAACGGGCCAAAGAGTGCTTGGATTTTGGCTAAGTGCAAGCTCTTGCTTTTGCTTTCTTGCGATAAATCAATCATGTTTTTTTGATGCTGCTCTTCTAAAGAGTAGGCTTTTATCACTCTAATTCCAGAGAATATTTCCTGTGTAAAGCTCGAGACTTTCGATAAATATTGCTGGAAGACAGTACTTCTTTTATTGATTTCGGAACTAATTTTAAAAATTGCATAGGACAAAATTGGTAAAGGGAGTAGGGTGTACAGCGTTAGTAGTGGCGATACATTGATCATATACATAATCACAATGGCAAAACGAATGAAGGTGTTAATCGTATACATTACCGCTGGTCCTACATACATTCGTACTTTCGAAACATCTTCGCTAATACGGTTCATTAAGTCGCCTGTGCGGTTCTGCTTGTAGAAATTCTGTGATAGATTTTCGTATTGACGGAAGACTTCATTTTTCAAATCGAACTCGATGTGTCGCGACATCACGATAAGGGTTTGGCGCATCAAAAAAGTAAGGAAGCCTGCAATTACAGTCGTCGCGATGATGAGCAAGATGTTTGAAATCAATTCTTCCTTGATGACTGCTTTGGCCACCGATTGTTCTTTGGCAAATTCTTCGATTACGGTGAAAGACTTGCTAATTAATTTTGGTGTAAACAGTGAGAATATTTGCGCAACAATCGTAATCACGATTCCCAATAAAAAGCTGTATTTGTATTTGAAAAAATATTTATTTAAGTGCTGTAATTCTTTCATCTGAATTTTTGTTCTTTAAGAATTTCAAAGGTAATAGGAAAATTAGATATTTTTCAGGTTTAATTCTGTTTTAAAAGATGAAATTCTTATTTTTGCAAACTAATTTATAAAAGTTCTTACAAGGTGGTAAACAGAAGACATATTCGTATTAAGGTAATGCAAACCATTTATGCGATGCATCAAAATGGGTCAGATAGTCTTGAAAAAGAAGAAAAATTTCTTTTTTACAGTATCGACGCTATTCAGGATTTATACCTTATAATGCTTTCCTCTTTGATTGAGATCTGCAAAAAAGAAACTGAATTTTTGCATCTATCCAGTCAGAAACATCTTGCGACGCCGCAGGAACGTAATCCAAATCAAAAATTCGTTAAGAATGCAGTTTTTCAAGCACTTGCTGAGAATAACTCATTGAGTATTGCTCTTGAAAACCGCAAAATCAACAATTGGACTTTGAATGATGACTACATTATTCTTCTTTTGAATGATATTAAGCAAAGTAAATTATACGCAAAGTATATGAGTAATGCGGTGAACACTTTTGAAGAAGATAAGGAGTTTATTGCTAATTTATTTCAAGACGTAATTGTTCCTAACGAAAAATTATACGATTATTTAGAGGACAATAAACTGACTTGGATTGATGACATTCCGGTAGTAAATACCGAAATTATCAAACAATTGAAGGCCATAAAACCAGTTGAAGGCGGAAATTTAAGAGTTCCAAAAGTATTCAAAGACACCGAAGATCGTGAATTTGTAAGCGATTTGTATAGAAAAACAGTTTTGAATGAATCAGAATTGGCGAAAGAATATGTAGATAAAACCCCAAATTGGGATACCGAAAGAATTGCAGAAATCGACACTATTATATTGAAAATGGCGATTTGTGAGTTGTTGAAATTCCCTTCAATTCCTGTGAAAGTGACTTTGAATGAATATTTAGAATTGGCGAAGGAATATTCTACACCAAAAAGCAGTATTTTTATCAACGGAATTTTAGACAATTTAGTCAAAGAACTGCAGGCAAGCAACAGGATTCAAAAGGTGGGTCGAGGACTAATGTAAATTCATTAAATTTCAAAAATCAAATAACAAATAACAAAAAATAATTTAAAATTATGGGAGATTTATTAAAGTTTTCGCCTTATCTAGCATTGTTTGTGGTGTTCTATTTCTTTATGATTAGACCCCAACAAAAAAGAGCCAAAAACGAAAAAGAATTCGAAAGTGCTTTGAAAGTAGGCGACAAAATCATTACTAAAAGCGGACTTCACGGTAAAATTGCTGAGGTTGCAGAAACTACAGTAGTTATCGAAACAATGGCTGGAAAATTGAAAATGGAACGTTCTGCTATTTCTATGGAGATGAGCGCTGCATTGGCTAAAAAATAGTAATTCAGCACTAAAATAAAATCCCAAATTACAATGGTAGCATTATAATTTGGGATTTTTTTATGGGCAACAAATAGATTATTTCTTTTTGTTCTTTTTGTTTTTCTTTGCTTTTTTAGCTTTAGCTTTGGCTTTTTTTTCTTTGGCTTTGGCTTTTAGTTTCGCTTTTTTAGCTTTTTCTTTCTTCGCTTTTTTTGCCTTTTTGGCTTTAGCTTTGGCTTTTTCTTTTTTCTTTTTATCCTTTTTATCCTTTTTCTTCTTTTTCTCCTTTTTGTCCTTTTTGTCCTTTTTGTCCTTCTTATTCTTTTTTTCTTTCTCTTCTTTCTTTTCTTTTTTCTCTAAAGAACCAAAAATTTCTTCTAAAGTGGTTTCGTCCTGAACTATTTTCTCAGTTGTTTCCTCAGTTGTTTCTTCAGCGATTGGAGCCTCTGCAGTTTCTTTAACTACTTTGGTAGTTTTGCTAGCTCTTGGTTTTCTTGCCTTGGGAGCAGTAACCTTCTTATTGGTCTCGGGAGTGATTTCATTTAAAATTTCCTCTTTTTTTTCTTCTTCCATAATTGAATCCTTTTATAATGATTATTGGTAAAGTAAACTTCGTGCTACCAAATGTAAACATTATTTCAATTCAATAATGTTAAGTTTTTCCTTAAATATTTCAATAAAAAAACCATCGAGCTGATGGTTTTTTATTATTTTGAGCTAATACAATTCTATGGCTTCTTGGATATAAAGTAAAATCAATTCTGGATCAATTTCATCTTTAGAGGTGAATCTCCATTGTCGCATCGCCATTGTAACGCCTTCTTGTGCATTAATCAATACTTTTTTTTCGTCTGTCAATTTATTTCCATCAAAAAACCAAATAGTAAAAAACTGTTTGAAGCCCGCGATGCCCAGTACATTTTTTTTATTATAAACATAAACTGGACCTCCCCATTTAGTGGTTTCAATCAAAGGTGTTTCAGCAATTATTGATTTCAATAGATCTAATTCCTCTTTCCATTGATTGATTTTGTCCATAAATTAAAAATTTTATTTCTTTGACTTTGATGGTGTTTTCAAATAGTCCCCTTTGCTTGTCAACTCAGCAATTCTTACAATTACTTCCACCGCTTTTTGGATGCTTTCAACAGGAACATATTCGTATTTACCATGGAAGTTATGACCGCCAGCAAAAATATTAGGGCAAGGCAAACCTTTATAAGACAATTGACAACCATCTGTACCACCGCGAATAGGTTTGATAAGTGGTTTAATACCTAATTCTTTCATCGCTTTTTCAGCAATATCAACAATGTGTTTTACAGGCAAAACCTTTTCTTTCATATTGTAGTATTGGTCTTTTACTTCAGCAATGACAATTTCTTCGCCAAATTGTTTGGCAAATTTCTTATTGAATTTTTTAGTGATTTTTGCAATTAAATCTTTTCGTTTTTCAAACTTTTTCTTGTTGTGATCTCTAATTATGAGTTCTAAAACGGTTTCTTCGATACTTCCAGTAAGATGATGAACGTGAAAGAATCCTTGGTAGCCTTTGGTTTCTTGTGGCGTTTGGCCTTTCGGTAATTCGTTGATAAAATCATTGGCGATAAGCATCGAATTGATCATTTTTCCTTTGGCATAGCCAGGATGTACACTTTTTCCTTTAAACGTAATTTTGGCTCCAGCCGCATTAAAGTTTTCATATTCCAATTCGCCTACTTGACTTCCGTCCATTGTGTACGCCCAATCGCAGCCGAATTTTTCTACATCAAAATGATGGGCTCCACGACCAATTTCTTCATCTGGCGTAAAACTAACCCTAATTTTCCCGTGTTTGATTTCTGGATTATTAATCAAGAATTCCATTGCTGTTACAATTTCAGTAATTCCAGCTTTATCATCAGCACCTAAAAGTGTGGTTCCGTCAGTAGTGATTAGTGTTTGTCCTTTGTATTGGAGTAAATCTTTAAAATAATTGGGTGACAATACGATGTTCAGTTCTTCATTCAAAATAATGTCTTTACCATCGTAATTTGAAATAATTTGTGGTTTTACATTGGCACCTGTAAAATCAGGAGTGGTGTCAAAATGGGAAATAAATCCTATTGTTGGGACCTCGTGTTCCACATTAGAAGGCAAAGTAGCCATAATGTAGGCTTTGTCGTCAATAGTTACGTCTTGCATTCCAATAGTTTTCAATTCTTCTACCAATTTATTGGCTAAATCCCACTGCTTTTTGGTACTTGGTGTAGTTTCTGAACTGGAATCCGATTCGGTGTCAATAGTAACGTAGCTTATAAAGCGGTCGATGATGTGTTGCATAAGAGTGTATTTTTATACAAATATATACATTTTTATTAGCGCCAAATTCATTTTTTCTAATTTGGGTTTAGCGCATAAAATAAATTTTTTGGTTAAAGTTGCCGTAAGGTATTATTGATAAAAAGTTGATAATCAGTCTATTTTACACTTTTTTTGTTAGTAAAAATCGGAAGTATAACTTTTTTATTGTTACATTTATTTCAAGTTTGCCCTAAAATATTTTTTCAAAGAGAATTTTTAACTAATTGTATTTTATTAACTTAAATCATTTTAACTATGAGAAAACTATTTTTATTTGTGTTATGTGCTTCCTTATTTTTAGGTTGCAAAAAAGAAGATGGCGAGGAAACTGCAACAGCAACTGCAGATACTGCAAAAACAGAAGCACCTGCTGAAATTGCAGATGGCAAATACATTGAAATCGGCAAAAAAGCGCTTGCTGCGATGACTAGCGGTGAGATGGAAGGTTGGACAGCCAGTTATGCTGATAATGCGAAATACTATTGGAACGCTGGCGACAGTTTAATAGGAAAGCCTGCAATTGACAAATATTGGAGAGACAGAAGAATGAACGTTATTGAAACCATTTCGTTTAAAAATGATGTTTGGTTGCCAGTAAAAGTGAATAAACCGCAAAATACTGAAAAGCCTGGGATTTGGCTGATGGGTTGGTATCAAGTAACGGCAAAATACAAAGGTGGTTCTTCGATGACGCAATGGATGCATATTCTGTACCATTTTGATGATAATGACAAAATAGATCAGGTGAACCATTTTGTGGATCGAGTGCCAATTATGGCTGCAATGCCACCAAAAAAATAATAATGATTATGATAAGAAAACGGTGCTTATTTTGCACCGTTTTTTTTTGTTAATTTTCTTGGGATGGAAACTCAAAAGTATATCCTTGTCCTGTCAGCATAATTAATCCGTGAATGATTGATACTGGAAAAAAATCAAGTTTTTCCAAGAATTCATCAATAGTTTTATTGTTGTAGTTGGTTATTAGAAAGGGTAGAGAATTTGTACCAATGTAAATTTTAGTGATGTTCTCAATGTCTAAAGCACTATTTTCGTTGATGTTTTTGATGTCTATCCTTTTGTTATCTTTTTTTAAACGAATATATTCTAGAGCTGAGATAGGTATATTTGGATCTAAGTGATAAAATACGACTGATTTGGATACATCAATCATAATCCATTTATCATACTCCTTGCAATACACCTCATTGTAAGAATGTCCGCCCGAAACACTGCGGTCAGTGGATAAATTTTTCATTCCCCATTCCCTAACTTTCAGATCATTGATTACACAAAAATTGCTGTAAATCTGTGAGAAATCGCTGCATACGCCACCTTCACCAGCAATCATTTTTTGTAAAGCAATTGTTGAAGATTTACCCAATCCGGGGCCTCCTTTGATATTGTTCATTAGCCAGACGGCTATAGTTTTAGCTTTTTCAAAATCATTTAAGCCTTCTACTTTTTGGCTAAAAATTAAATTGTTAATTTCAAAATATAAGGGTGGAATACTGTCTTTTTTGTTGATTTTATTGTAGCTGTATTGTTCTAAAGTTTTTGAAGAAGCATTTTTTGATACTAATCGGAATCGAATTGTATATAATAAGGGATGTCGCCGTAAATACCAATTTAAAGGTTTAATCATATATAATTAGAGTTGAAGCCAACTGTCTATTCTAAAAAAAAAACGACTTTGATGTGTTTTTAATTGGTAATAATTTGAAATCTCAAATATAAGGCAGGAAATTAACAAAACAAATATAGTTTAAATAATATTCTAAAACTTATAAATTATTCATAGTAACGGCAAATTCACGAACCTTGTTCCAATCGGTGTATTCGATTTTAGCTTTTGAATCAGTAGGGCCTTTTGTCATCCACATAATCAATTGAATCATCAATCGATCGGTGAAGGGATATTTTTGATACTCAAGATTGCCAGCAAAAACAGCTGATGTTTTGGGAACCCAATCGATAGTTTTTAGAAATTTGATAAAGTATGGATTGGTTTCAGGACTTGCTTTTTCTGGTTTTCTGGCTACCAAATTGACCGAGAAAAAAGCGTTTTCGGTATTATCGAGTGCCGTCTTGTTTTGGTTTATAAATTCAATTATTTTCGCATTGTGTTTGCCGTAGCGGATGCTTGCGCCAATGATAAACTTATCGAAGCCGCTTGGTTTTCCTGTGAAATCATCAATAGAAAACAATTCGACGGTATTGCCTTTTTCGACTAAAACTTCTTCAATTACTTTGCAAATTTTCAGGGTTTGCCCATCTACAGTCGCATATAGAATTCCGATTTTCGAGTTCATAGTGGTGAAAATTATGATTGCACTAATTTAAGGAAAAAACAACTGTTTTTTTAATTATTTTTACAAAATGAGACTTACAGACGGATATATATTTAGACAATCAGAAAAGTATCAATCGATACTATTGCATTTGATTGCTGTTTTCGAAAAAGAAATCCCTGAACTAGAGTTGTTGTTCAAATGGGGAATACCTTATTTCTACTTTCGTAAAAAGCCGTTTTGTTATTTGGCACCTAGTGCTAAAAAAGGTTTTGTTGATGCCGGTTTTGCGAGAGGTTTTCAGTTGAAACGCAATCAAGATTCTCTCATTGGTGAAAAGCGAAATACAGTCAAATCCCTTCGCTATTTTAGTCATTCCTTAAGAACCCACTTTTTGAGTTTTTAGATTTTTTACCAAAAATACATCTGCAAAAATAAGCAGTAAAAATTCGAGCCAAAGAACAATTTGCTCTTTGATTTGGTTGAATCGTAGT
>NZ_JBIKRX010000066.1:0-16181 GCF_044348915.1 Flavobacterium sp.
ATATTGCCACTTTTTTATACCGAAATATACACTTTTTGGCAATTTAACAGAGCCTTTTTTAATATTATTTTATCACAAGTTATTAACAATCAGATTGTTAATTTGTTTTTAAGGAATGACTATTTATAAGCGTATTTGGTATAATTATAATGCCGCTAATCAATACTTTATTTTTTTTGCACAACAAAAAAAGCCCACGAAAACTTAATATATTTCGTAGGCTTTTTCTAAAATCGATGCGTTGTAATTGAGAATGCTATTTTTTTACTTGGTAAACAACAATTCTCGGTATTTAGTAAGTGTCCAAGTTTCATCATCGATCAATAACTCCAATTTATCGCAATGATTTCTAATTTCTTCGAAAAAAGGTTTCACTTTATTGCAATAGGCTTCGGCCATCGCTTGAGCATCTGTAAGGTTATTCGCTTTTTTTCTTTCGTCAGTCATCGCTACCACCTTTGAATTGATTCCTTCAATATGACCCGAAATTTCTCTTATGATTGAAATTTGTTCCTTGGCGAGAGTTTTAAATTCATCTCCGAAAATATCCTTCAAACCTTTCACATTTTCAATCAAAGTATTTTGGTAACGAATAGCGGTTGGGATCACGTGATTAATCGAAAGATCTCCGAGAATACGACCTTCGATTTGAATTTTCTTGGTGTATTCTTCCAATTCGATTTCGTAACGCGCTTCCATTTCTACATGATTCAGGATTCCCATTTCAGAAAATAAGTCCAAAGCTTGTTTTGAAACTCTAGCTTTCAAGGCCTCAGGAGTCGTTTTGAAATTACTCAAACCTCTTTTAGCAGCTTCTTTTTCCCAAGCCTCGCTATAGCCATCTCCTTCGAAAAGAATATTTTTAGAAACTTTGATGTATTCTCTCAAAACATTGAAAATAGCATCGTCTTTTTTCATTGCTTTAGTATCAATTAATGCATCAACTTCGGCTTTAAAGTCCTTCAATTGTTTAGCAACAATGGTATTCAAAGTAGTCATTGCATTAGAACAATTCGCAGAAGAACCAACAGCCCGGAACTCGAATTTATTCCCTGTAAAAGCAAAGGGTGAAGTTCTGTTTCTGTCGGTATTATCCAAAATCACTTCGGGAATTTTTCCAACAACATTCAACTTTAAATCTGTTTTTTCCTCTGGAGATAATTTCCCATCGGTCACCACTTCTAATTCGGCCAAAACTTTGGTCAATTGTTCACCAATAAAAACCGATATAATAGCTGGTGGCGCTTCGTTGGCACCCAGTCTATGGTCATTACTGGCTGTTGCAATTGCAGCTCTCAACAGCGTTTCATAATCATTTACCGCCTTGATGGTATTGATAAAGAAGGCCAAAAACTGTAAATTACTCATTGGCGTTTTACTTGGACTCAACAAGTTCACACCTGTATCTGTAGCTAAAGACCAGTTATTATGTTTCCCTGATCCATTAACCCCTTTAAATGGTTTTTCGTGTAGCAGCACTTTGAAATCATGACGCTCGGCCACTTTTTGCATCACATCCATCAACAAACAGTTATGATCTACAGCCAAATTTGTCTCTTCGAAGATGGGTGCCAACTCAAATTGATTGGGCGCAACCTCATTATGACGTGTTTTTACGGGAATTCCAAGCAACATACATTCTTGCTCTAAATCACGCATATAAGTCAAAGCGCGACTCGGAATAGAACCAAAATAATGGTCGTCTAATTGTTGCCCTTTGGCAGAAGTGTGACCCAACAAAGTCCTGCCCGTCATCATCAGATCAGGACGCGTACTTGCAAGGGCACTATCGACCAAGAAATATTCCTGCTCCCAGCCCAGGGTTGCAGTGACTTTCTTTACATTTTTATCGAAAAATTTACAAATATCGGTCGCCGCTTCATCAATAGCGGATAAGGCTCTTAATAATGGAATCTTATTGTCTAATGCCTCTCCGGTATAAGATATAAAAACGGTTGGAATACATAAAGTCGTTCCGTAAATAAACGCAGGTGAAGTAGGATCCCAAGCGGTATACCCTCTAGCTTCGAAAGTGTTTCTAATCCCACCATTTGGAAAACTAGATGCATCCGGCTCTTGCTGAACCAATTGACCACCACCAAATTTTTCTACAGGATCACTACCATCATAGGAAGTTTCAAAAAATGCATCGTGCTTTTCGGCAGTACTCCCCGTCAAAGGTTGAAACCAGTGGGTATAATGAGTAACCCCTTTTGCTAAGGCCCACTCTTTCATTCCCATAGCGATATAATCGGCTAGTTTTCTGTCAATTTTAGTGCCGTTCAAAACAGCACTTTGCACTGCTTTTAAAGCGTCAGAAGTCAAATATTGCTTCATCGCTTTTTCATTAAAAACATTGGACCCAAAAATGAGAGATTTTCGATTAGTCTCTGCAAATTGGACCGGTTTTCTGCTGGAAGCTTCATTCAAAGCTTGAAATCGTAAAGTTGCCATAATTTGAATAATTTTGAACAAAGGTAATTATTAATTTTAGCATATAAAAAATTTAAATATTATAAAATTACCCCTATTATTATGGGGTATTCATAAAAATAACATTCTATATAGTATTTAGCACCCCATTTTTTTACACAAACAATACTTTTATTTTATATTTGCATCATATTTAAAAAAACACAATTAATTTATAATATCATGGCAAAAATCAAATTAGAATACCTTTGGTTAGATGGTTATGAACCAACTCAAAATCTTAGAAGTAAAACTAAAGTAGAAGAGCACGAAAACTTTAAAGGAACATTAGCAGAAATTGGAAATTGGTCGTTTGACGGATCTTCAACTAGACAAGCAGAAGGTGGTTCATCTGACTGTATGTTGGTTCCTGTTGCAATTTACCCTGACCCAACTCGTATCAATGGATACTTAGTAATGACTGAAGTTATGTATGCTGACGGAACCCCACACCCATCAAACGGTAGAGCTACTATTGATGATGACGGTGATTTCTGGTTTGGTTTCGAACAAGAATATTTCATCATGGACACTAAGACATTATTGCCTCTAGGATTCCCAATTGGTGGATATCCAGCTCCACAAGGAATGTACTATTGTTCAGTAGGTGGTAAAAACACTCACGGAAGAAAATTAGTGGAAGAGCATGCTGATTTGTGTATTGCTGCAGGTCTTAATTTCGAAGGAATCAATCAAGAAGTTGCTTGTGGACAATGGGAATTCCAATTGTTTGCAAAAGGAGCAAAATTAGCTGGTGATGAAATATGGGTTGCTCGCTATATGTTAGATCGTTTGACTGAAAAATATGGTTACTACATTGAATACCACCCAAAACCACTTGGAGATACCGACTGGAATGGTTCAGGTATGCACGCTAACTTCTCTAACGAAGTGTTAAGAACGTGTGGTTCAAAAGAAACTTACGATAAAATATGTGAAGCTTTCCGTCCAGTGGTTGCAGAGCACATCGCTGTTTATGGTGCATTCAACGACCAACGTTTGACTGGTAAGCACGAAACTGCTTCTATCCACGATTTCTCTTATGGAATATCTGATAGAGGAGCTTCTATTAGAATCCCACTATTCACTGTAAATAATGGCTGGAAAGGATATCTTGAGGATAGAAGACCAGCATCAAACGGTGACCCATACAAAATTGCTGCAAGAATCATCAAAACTGTAAAATCAGCTCTGTAATTCTCATTCAATAATAAATCAAAAGCGCGTTCAGAAATGAAGGCGCTTTTTTTATAAATACTTTTAAAAACTGATTTTACCTTTTTGTCATTTCAAATTAGTTCAATAAATATTGGACCAAATAAAATATACAACTGCATTATGCCAATACCTTTGGACTAAAATATTATTTTATTTGATATTATATGTCAATATATTTCGATGTCAAAAAATCAAAAACTATATTTGCAAGAACTTAAATAATTTAATTTATGACTGCCTGGATCTTATTTTTAGCTCTTATTGCACTATTTTTAGCTCTAGATTTAGGGGTTTTTAACAAAACCCCTCATATAATTAGCTCCAAAGAAGCGGGGATTTGGACAGGAATTTGGGTCGCAATTTCATTTCTTTTTTCAGGAGTCGTTTATTGGTTGTATGGGACTGATTATATTGCTAATCCTACAGCACTTTCTCAAACCGATGCTGCTTTGAAGTTTATTACAGGCTATTTAATAGAAAAATCATTAAGTATTGATAATATATTTGTAATAGCAATCATTTTTGCTTCATTCAAAATTCCGCAGAAATACCAACATAGGGTTTTGTTTTGGGGAATTCTTGGGGCAATTGTTTTAAGAGGATTGATGATTTGGCTTGGAGTAACCATTATAAATAAGTTTAATTGGATTACATATGTTTTTGGTGCTTTTTTATTGTTTACTGCTTTGAAGATGCTTTTTAGAGGAGAAAGCGAAAATTTTAATCCAAAGAAATCATTTGTTTATAGAAATATAAGAAAAATAATACCCATCACATTGCATATGGAAGGCGAACATTTTTTTGTACAAAAACGACATCTTACAGTTGCTACACCACTTTTTGTTGCTTTGATTATTATAGAAGTGATGGATGTTATGTTTGCTGTTGATAGTGTTCCAGCAATTCTTGCTATTACCTCGGATCCATTTTTAGTATTTACTTCCAATATTTTAGCAATATTAGGGCTTCGTTCTATGTATTTTTTTCTGGCTAATATGTTAGAGAAATTTAGCTATTTAGAATACAGTTTAATTGCCATTTTGACTTTCGTAGGAATCAAGATGTTGATTATTCATCATTATGTATTTCCTGAATGGTTTTCACTTGGATTTATTGTCCTGACACTTATAATAGGGGTTTTGGTTTCTTTGAAAATGAGTAAAAAAGAAGAGTAAACAATTCGCGATTAACTTTTCTCTGTGTGTCAATTGATTGTAGTTTATTGCCAGTCATTGCGGGAAGGTTGCGGGAAGATATAGGGTAACCAAGTAAAATCTATTATTCACAAAAAAAAGGAAATCGGTAGATTTCCTTTTTTTAATACATTTAAACTTCAGTTTTAGAAATTTATCTTCTGAACTTGAGTCTCTTTAAAATTCAAAGCCGACATCACATCCGCATAATTGCTAACATTCAACGAAGCCGAAAAACTTCCTGGAAGGATCACAATTCTAAAGGTCTGATTGTTTATATACTGCGGAGTAGTTGCTATGTTATAAGTTCCTCTAGCAAAAATGGTAAAATCTTCTTTACTGAAATCAAAATCATAATCTAATTCCCCTTGAGTAAGATACAATGTCCTAGGGATCAATTGCCAAATTGGAGTGTTTGAATCGATGGTTCCAGACAATCTGTAAATCAAAACGACATCTGAAACAAAAATATTTGGAGTAAGCTTCTGGTAAACTGTATATCCATTGGTTGAACTAAAAGTGAAGTTAATGTTTTTTAGTTCGAATACTTCTGCGATTAAACCATCTTCACCTGGAGGTCCTGGAGGTCCTTCTGGCCCAGTACAACCTTGAAACGCTAACATGCCGACAATAGCAAAAAGAGTAATTAATTTTTTCATGATTTCTAATTTTTTAAAGGGTTCGTGTTGGATATTCCAAAAATCAAACCAAAGTACATTTTTTTATTAAATTTAATAAAAATAAATTGAATTATATTTGTAGGCATGAGCGACAGTCTTAAATTATATATGGTATTGCTGGGCTGTAAACCGCGAGGTAGATTTACAGAACAGCACGATATTTTTTTTGGAATTGCCAAATCCTTAAAAGATTTAATTCCTGAAATGAAAATCTTTTGGCCAGAAGCCAAAGGGCAACTACATATTGATGCTTGGCGGGAAGTTACAACTGTCGATGATTTCTCCATTGAAATTGTGTCCAAGAAATCTGAATCTGCAGAACCAGTTTTTGATCATTTATTTTTCATCAATCTTGGCGGTTACAAGGAAAATGAATTTGAAGAATATCACTATAAAATTCTAACTGTTGCCGAAAATTTAAGTGTTGCTGCTAGAAATGCCAAATCGACTGCTTTCTATCAACATTGCAGCTTCAAAAGAGCCACCTCGCACATTGACGATACCTACGGAATTGATGTGGATGATATTTACAATGTCACTGATATTTTATCAAAACAACACAAAGAATTGTACTCTTTGAAACTATCTAAAATTGAATCATCAACTGAAGATTACCTGCACATCGGGTACCTGAAAATCGATAAGATCCCTTTTTAAATCTGGAAAAACTCTGATTTTTATGGGAATAAGTGCTTCAAACAGTTATCTAAATAGATCCCGATTTTCATCGGGATATGATTCTCTGAGATCCCGATTTTCATCGGGATGAGTGGTTCAAAAAATTATCTAAATAGATCCCGATTTTCATCGGGATATGGCTCTCTGAGATCCCGCTAAAAGGCGGGATAAGCGACCACTAAGTCCTCACATTCTGCGAGAACAAGTGTCTGCTTACATATTTCTTCTATACTGACCGCCACCTTCAAACAAAGCAGTTGTGATTTGCCCTAAAGAACAAACTTTGGTAGCTTCCATTAGATGCTCGAATATGTTTTCGTTTTGAATCGCCGCTTCTTGAAGTTTTTTCAAATTGAAATCGACGGCTTCTCGATTTGTTTTATGCAGATTGTCCAACATAGTGATTTGATATCTTTTTTCTTCCTCGGTAGCACGAATCACTTCAGCTGGAACAATCGTTGGCGAACCTTTTGAACTCAAGAAAGTATTCACACCAATAATCGGGAATTCACCCGTATGTTTCAAGGTTTCATAATACAAACTTTCTTCTTGTATTTTACTTCGTTGGTACATCGTTTCCATCGCGCCCAAAACTCCGCCACGTTCGGTGATGCGGTCGAATTCCAGTAAAACGGCTTCTTCTACTAAGTCGGTTAATTCTTCGATAATGAAAGAACCCTGAATGGGGTTTTCGTTTTTGGTCAATCCCAATTCTTTATTGATTATCAACTGAATCGCCATCGCTCGGCGCACACTTTCCTCGGTTGGCGTGGTTATCGCTTCATCATAAGCATTGGTATGCAAAGAATTACAGTTGTCATAAATAGCATATAAAGCTTGCAAAGTCGTCCGGATATCATTAAAATCAATCTCCTGTGCGTGAAGCGATCGTCCCGAAGTTTGAATGTGGTATTTCAACATTTGCGCTCTTTCGTTGGCTCCATATTTATACTTCATCGCTTTTGCCCAAATCTTTCGAGCTACACGACCAATTACTGCATATTCTGGATCGATTCCATTCGAGAAAAAGAAAGATAAATTAGGTCCAAAATCATTGATTTTCATTCCGCGACTCAAATAATATTCCACATAAGTAAAACCATTCGAAAGCGTGAAAGCCAACTGCGAAATTGGGTTGGCTCCCGCTTCGGCAATATGGTAACCCGAAATAGAAACCGAATAAAAATTTTGCACCTTTTTCGAAATGAAATATTCCTGGACATCTCCCATTAAACGTAAAGCAAATTCTGTCGAGAAAATACAAGTATTTTGGGCTTGGTCTTCTTTCAAAACATCCGCTTGAACTGTTCCTCGAACTTGGGAAAGTGTTTTAGCTTTTATATCATTATAAATATCCAAAGGCAAAACTTGGTCTCCAGTCACGCCCAAAAGCAGCAATCCCAAACCATTATTCCCTTCGGGTAAATCTCCTTGATAATGCGGACGTTCAGTACCTTTTGCGTTATAAATGGCCTTGATTTTACCTTCTACTTCTACTTCGAGATGATTCCCCTTAATGTAAATTTCACATTGCTGATCGATAGCGGCATTCATAAAAAAACCTAAGAGCATTGGCGCTGGACCATTGATGGTCATACTCACTGAAGTCAAAGCATCGACCAAATCGAAACCAGAATACAATTTTTTGGCATCGTCTAGGCAACAAATAGAAACTCCCGCATTACCAATTTTTCCGTAAATATCAGGACGAATGTGAGGGTCATTCCCGTATAAAGTCACGCTATCAAAAGCAGTTGAAAGTCGTTTTGCTGGCAAACCAGCACTTACATAATGGAAACGCTTATTGGTTCGTTCGGGTCCGCCTTCACCAGCAAACATTCGTGATGGGTCTTCGCCTTCACGCTTGAATGGATACAAACCTGCCGCAAAAGGAAATTCTCCCGGCACATTTTCTTGTAAACTCCACTTTAAAATATCACCCCAAGCTTGGTATTTTGGTAAGGCTATTTTGGGAATTTGCGTATGCGAAAGCGATTCGGTGTGAGTGGCAATTTTAATTTCTTTGTTTCGAACTTTGAAAGTATAAAACGGTTCTCTGTACTGGTTCAATTTCTGATGCCAACCTAGGATGATCTCCCAATTATAAGGATCCAAATCCATTTTCACCTTGTCGAATTGACTCAGTAAAAGATTCAAGAAGATTTTATTTTCGGCTGCTCCCGACTTTTCTAATTCCAATACCGTTGGCAAAACAGAATCATCATTAATACCGGTTTTGTTAATTTCTGGGATTCTTCCCGAAACAGATTCGATCGTTTTGAAAATACCATATAATTTTTGAGCCACTTCCACTTGAGTCAACGCATTGGCATCATATTTTCTATTGTTTTCAGCAATTTCAGATAAATAACGGGTTCTATGTGGTGGAATTACAAAGATTTTCTCGCTCATTTCATTCGAAATTACAAAAGTAGATTTCAAATCAGTCTGCGTTTTTGCTTGAATTTTTTCGATTACAGCCTTGTACAAAGTATTCATTCCCGGATCATTGAATTGAGAAGCAATGGTTCCAAAAATGGGTAGTTCCTCTAAATTCGTGTCCCATAGATTATGATTGCGCTGGAATTGTTTTTTGACATCGCGCAAAGCATCGAGAGAACCCCGTTTGTCAAATTTATTGATCGCTACCAAATCAGCAAAGTCGAGCATATCGATTTTTTCTAATTGAGTGGCTGCGCCAAATTCCGGTGTCATCACATACAGGGAAACATCGGAATGTTCCGTGATTTCAGTATCCGATTGCCCAATACCAGAAGTTTCAAGAATAATAAGGTCGTATTTTGCCGCTTTGATAACCTGAATAGCATCGGCAACGTATTTAGACAACGCCAAATTAGATTGTCGTGTGGCCAAGGAACGCATATAAACTCTAGAGTTATTGATAGCATTCATCCTAATTCTATCACCCAATAAGGCTCCGCCTGTTTTGCGCTTGGATGGATCTACCGAGATTATCCCTATCGTCTTTTCAGGGAAATCCATCAGAAAACGACGGACTAACTCGTCTACGAGCGAAGATTTTCCTGCTCCACCAGTTCCAGTAATTCCTAGAACGGGAGTTTTGCAATCAGTATTTATTTTATGGATTTTATCTAAAGTGTCAGCGGCAAGTTCGGGGAAATTCTCTGCCGAAGAAATAATTCGGGCGATTGCTTTTGGATTTTTCTTTTCTAAATGATCGATTTCATCATTTAATACATCCCCAATAGCAAAATCCGATTGTTGTACCAAATCATTAATCATTCCTTGTAAGCCCATAGCGCGACCATCATCAGGAGAATAAATTCTAGTGATTCCGTAGGCTTGTAATTCAGCGATTTCAGTTTGAAGGATCACGCCTCCACCACCGCCGAAAATTTTGATATGCGAAGCGCCCTTTTCACATAATAAATCACGCATATATTTGAAATATTCATTATGACCTCCTTGATAAGAAGTCATTGCAATGGCATTGGCATCTTCTTGAATAGCGGTGTTAACGACTTCCTCAACACTGCGGTCGTGCCCTAAATGAATAACCTCAACGCCTGTTGATTGAATGATTCTTCGCATTATATTGATGGCTGCATCGTGGCCATCGAATAGTGAAGCAGCGGTTACAATTCGAACTTTATTTTCGGGAATATAAGGTTTAACAGTTTCCATTTTTATGAATATGATAATTTATCGCTGCAATTTACGGAATTTTTTAAGTAATGCTCATTGAAAATTAGATTAACTATAAAATGCAAGAACTTGGTATTGAATCTAAAAAAATAAGTTTAGTTTTGATGAAAAATACTGAAATACGGATTACCTAGCCCTGATGTAAATGGAAAGCCCGGAACTATAAAAAGTTGTTTTTCTTGGCAGAAAAAAGCGACCAATCCCGATAGCTATCGGGACTCTTTTTAGGCCTTAGAAAAACAGTTTTTATAGTGAGGACTTGCAAGGAACAGCAGGATTAGCTTCAAAATAAAATAATATGCAAAAGATTACCATTCTCATTCATTGTAAAGACCAAAAAGGGATTATTGCCGCAGTGACTGATTTTATTGTGAGAGTTGAAGGAAATATCACCTATATTGACCAACATGTTGATTTTGAGCAAAATGTGTTTTTTATGCGTTTGGAATGCGAATTGACCAACCCAAACTCGAATTTGACTGCCATAAAACACGTTTTTGAACAAACTATTGCGACCGACTTTCAGATGGCTTGGGAGATTCATCCAAAAGAGAAAAAATTGAAAATGGCTCTGTTTGTTTCGAAATATGACCATTGTTTATTTGATATTTTGGGTCGCTACAGCGCTGGAGAATTCAATGTGGAAATTCCGATGATTATAAGCAATCATTGGGATTTGAGATCGATTGCCAATCGATTTGACATTCCGTTCCATTGCGTTCCATTTACCAAAGATATTAAGGAAGAAGGCGAAAAGCAGCAAATGGAATTGCTGCAGAAATACGAAATAGACTTTATTGTTTTGGCCCGTTACATGCAAATCATTACTCCAAAAATGATTGCTGCTTACGAAAACAATATAATCAACATTCACCACTCCTTTTTACCAGCGTTTCCAGGCGCAAAACCCTACCATTCGGCCTTCAAAAGAGGAGTTAAAATTATTGGAGCGACCAGCCATTACGTCACAGAGCAATTGGACGAAGGTCCAATAATTGAACAGGATATTACACGCGTTTCACACATTAATTCAATTGAAGATTTTATTATGAAAGGACGTGATTTGGAACGCATTGTTTTGGCTAGAGCCATAAAGCTGCACGCCGAGCGAAAAACGATGGTTTATGACAACAAAACTGTTGTTTTCTCTTAAAAGTTAACGAAACTCCAACAAACTAATAACAGACCTTTAACAGTGAATAATCGAAAACTGTCGCATCTTTGCAGAGTAATAAACTGGTTATTTATTATTTGGTTTTTTGGTTAGTAAAAGAATGCCTCACATCTCGTGGGGCATTTTTTTTGATGTAAAAAAAACAATCAACTTACATTTGCCAAAATTTAGAAGTTAAACATTACAAGCCCAACAAACCACTAATTAAGAGTGCTTTATAGTGTTTCCATCTTAAATGTTAAAAAAGTTTTTAAAAAATTAACGTATTGCCAACAAACAAATAACATTCGTTTAACAGCAAAAAATCGCAAACTGTCGCATCTTTGCAGAGTAATAAACTGGTTATTTATTATTTTGGTTTTGGTTAGTTAAAGAATGTCTCGCTAGCACGAGACATTTTTTATTGAGCTAAATTGATAAACGATAGGCTAGCATTGTTGAAAATGGCCGGCTGCTCTACATTCACAACGTGGCCGCATTGCTCAATGACAAATAATTTCGAAGATTTATAATGCTTTTCAACCACTTGTCGAACCGAAGGCAAAAACATATAATCTTCTTCTCCCATTACATAAAGCGTAGGTATATTTAATTCTACTTGACGAAAACACTTCAACACGGGATTGATTTCGGCAGTGAGTTTGAACCATTTGATGAATTCCTTTTGATACAATTTTTTGGCTTCATTGATGAAAAGCAAACGGGATTGCTTGTGACTCTTTCTGGGCATAATCACAAATGCAAAAAACTTATACAAAACTAAATAAGGTAATACATATTTGAACGTATTGCCCACTTTCATTAGTATTTGTGAGCGAAAATTCATTTTGAGAATAGCTCCACCCAGAATCATACTTTGCACACGTTCGGGATGCATTTCGGCCAATTGTCGAATGAGAATCGTGCCTAGCGAAATGCCAACGAAATGCGATTTTTCGATTTTGAGATGATCGATAACTTCCAGAACATCATTGGCAATGGCCTCGAAAGTATATTTTTGTTTAAAAGCTTTTTTAATTTGGGAATTCGAATTACCGTGACCTCTTAAATCCAATAACAACACATTATACTGACTCTTGAAATCCCGAATTTGCTTGAACCAAATAGACGAACTACCGCCAGCTCCGTGGACAAAAGTCACCCACTGCTTGCTGTTTTCATTTTTGTATGTAATGTAGTTTATCATCTTTGTATGAATAGAACGCGGGATGCTACGTATTTATGTAACAAATTTAATTCGTTGCAATATATAAAAATTCTAGTCGCAAATTTATTTCAAAATTTCTTCCATCTCTTGTTGCATCTTCAAAGCCTCTTCCCTGGCCTTTTCAGCAAAATCTGTTCCATTCGATGCATAAATAATAGCTCTTGATGAATTAATCAGCAAACCAACATTGGCATTCATTCCGTATTTACAAACTTCCTGAAGACTTCCTCCTTGTGCACCAACTCCGGGAACCAACAAAAAGCTATCCGGAACAATTTTACGAATTTCGGTAAAATATTCCGCTTTAGTTGCACCAACAACATACATCAGATTTTCAGAATTTTTCCAAGTTTTTGAGGTTTCCAAAACTTGTTTGTACAATTCGGTTCCGTCCACAGTCAAAGTCTGAAAATCAAAAGCTCCTTCATTCGAGGTCAAAGCCAACATAATCGTGTGTTTATTTTCGAAAGCCAAAAAGGGCTCCACCGAATCTTTCCCCATATAAGGCGCCACGGTCACACTGTCAAAATTCAAATCCTCAAAGAATGCTTTAGCATACATCGACGAAGTATTCCCAATATCGCCACGTTTCGCATCCGCAATCGTAAAGATGTCAGGATGTTTTTCGTTGATGTAATTGATGGTTTTTTGCAAAGATTGCCAGCCCTTAATCCCATAAGCCTCATAAAACGCCGTGTTGGGTTTATAAGAAACCGCCAAATCGTGGGTAGCATCAATTATCGCCTTATTAAACTCAAAAATCGGGTCTTCAAGTTCTAATAAATGCTGCGGTATTTTATTCAAATCAACGTCCAATCCAACACAAAGGAAAGATTTCTTGATTTTGATTTGGTTGATTAGTTCTTTAGTTGTCATTGTTGTGTGTTTAACCGCAAAGTTCGCAAAGTTTTTCGCAAAGTTCACAAAGTGTTAAAAAAAAATGCCAAACTTATTTAGATTGACATTTATATTTCTTTTTCTAACGGTCTGCTAAGCAAACCAAAAAAATCATTCTATTTTTTTAAACCATTAAGAAAGTTAAGAAAATTAAGTTTTTTGTCTTAATGAGCCTTAATTTTCTAAATGGTTTCAAGAGTAAAATTTCTTTATTGTTTAAAAAACCTTACTAGCTTCTTTCAATTTCTCCAATTAAGAGAATCAAGTTTTTAGTCTTAATGAACCTTAATTTTCTTAATGGTTTCAAGAGTAAAATATCTTTATTGTTTAAAAAACCTCACTAGCTTCTTTCAGTTTCTCCATATTGTTAACCAATTGCAATTCGTCAACAATTTTCTGAATGTCGCCATTCATAATATTTCCTAAATCGTACAAAGTCAAACCAACTCTGTGATCCGTTACACGACCTTGAGCATAATTGTAAGTTCTAATTTTAGCCGAACGGTCACCCGAACTCACTTGCGAAGTACGTTTTGTGGCATCTTCCGCTTGTTTTTTGGCCAATTCCATTTCGTATAAACGAGAACGCAAAACCGTCAACGCCTTGTCTTTATTCTTATGTTGCGATTTCTGATCCTGACATTGCGCTACCAATCCTGTTGGAATGTGCGTCAAACGAACCGCTGATTTCGTAGTATTTACAGATTGTCCACCAGGTCCTGACGAACAAAAGAAATCCACACGAACATCATTCATATCAATTTGTACATCAAATTCTTCGGCTTCCGGAAGCACCATAACCGTGGCTGCCGAAGTGTGAACACGACCTTGAGTTTCCGTTTGTGGTACCCGTTGCACACGGTGAACACCCGCTTCAAACTTCAACGTACCGTAAACATCTTCGCCCGTAACTTCAAAAATCACCTCTTTGAAACCGCCCGAAGTTCCTTCGTTCATATCCACAACCGAAGTTCTCCAACCCATTCCTTCGCAATATTTGGTGTACATACGGAACAAATCTCCGGCAAAAATACTAGCTTCGTCCCCACCCGTTCCGGCACGAATTTCGACCATCACGTTCTTGGCATCTTCCTCGTCTTTCGGAATCAACATAAACTTGATTTCTTCCTCTAACGAAGGCAATCTTTCTTTGGCTTCATCCAGTTGCATCTTGGCCATTTCGGTCATATCCGCATCACTTCCGTCAGCAATTATCTCGTTAGCTTCATCAATATTAGCTAAAACTAAAATGTATTCTTCTCTTTTCTCCACCAAAGCTTTGATGCTTTTGTACTCTTGGTTCAGTAGCACATAACGCTTTTGATCGGCAATCACATCGGGTTGAATAATCAAATCCGAAATCTCGTCGAAACGCTGCTTTACATATTGAAGTCTATCTAACATATTCTTGTTCCTTTTATTGGAGTGCAAATTTAGTGAAAAGATTGTAGAATACAAGGCTTTCAATTGAGATTGTCATTGCGAACAATGAGGAACGAATTGCGTGGGAATCTGGAGCTGTTTCCTGCTGTCCGCTGTATCTTTTTCTGGCAGAAAAAGCCAGAAAAAGGATGCCGCTACCATCAGGGCTAGGGAATTGTGCTAACGACAGGTTTGCGATTTTAGAAAGACTTTTGAAAAAAAGTATAAACCTTAAAAGTTTTTGTCACAAAAAAAGGATGTATTTGTGACAAAACCAAGAATTTCAAAACCAAGAATAAATTTCAAAAAATACTTTAATTTTTGTCGCAAATTTATCCTAAATGTGCGACAAAAAACTACCAATAAAACCATAATAAACAAGATTTCAAACTAATTAAAACTGTTTTCATATAAAACACATTAGCATCACAAATATTTACTATATTTGTGACATAAAATCACGCTAAAATGAAGGAAATTGCGAAAGAAACTATCCTTTTAGAAATCAAAAAATACCGAAGAGGCATGCTTTTTTTTTCGGAGAATTTCATCTCTAAAAGCAATGCAAAAACGGCAAACAAAACCCTAGAACGATTAGCAGCTAGTGGAGAAATAGCACGAGTGGCACTCGGAATTTATACGCGACCGAAAAAGAGTCGCCTTTTTGGTGTTGTTTTACCTAGTGCTGAAGAAGTCATTCGGGCTATTGCCAAAAGAGATAAAGCACGTATTGTACCAACAGGCTATTTGGCCTTAAACAAATTAGGACTTTCCACACAAGTTCCTATGAAGTTAATCTATCTTACCGATGGTGCAGCACGAAAGATTGTTCTGGGTAAACAAACCATACTATTAAAGAAAGTAACGCCTAAAAATCTATCCGCAAAAGGAACCATCAGTAGTTTGGTGATACAAGCTTTGAAAGCAATTGGCAAAAACAAGATAATCCCCGAAGAAGAAAATAAAATTATAACATTACTCCAACAAGAGAAACAAGACGTTTTAGAACACGATATGGCGCTGGCTCCAGAATGGGCTAGAAAAATAATGAGAAAAGCATTAGTTAAATGAATAGAGAATACATTTTACACTGGCAAAAGTTATCAAAAACAGATAAACTCCAGATTTTTGAAGAAACCAAGAAAAAAACAGGACTTCCCATTCAAGCTATTGAAAAAGATTGGTGGGTCACACAAACTTTGGGATTAATTTTTGCAATGGAATGTGCGCCTCACATTGTTTTCAAAGGAGGTACATCATTAAGTAAAGCTTGGAACGCAATAGAACGATTCTCGGAAGATATTGATTTGGCACTAGATAGAAGATATTTGGGTTTTGATACCGAAATGAGCAAAACCCAAGTCAGTAAATTACGCAAGGCTTCCTTCCAATTCATCTCTACTGTTTTCTTCTCCCAACTAAAAGCAAATAGGTATAGGCGCTTAGAGCACCCTTGTTATCTATTGATTTTATTGATATTTATTCAAATTTCACCATCTTTTTCATTAACACATCGAAGATTGTCCCCATATTTGACCTTCTATTGTATCTAA
>NZ_JBIKRX010000161.1:0-4530 GCF_044348915.1 Flavobacterium sp.
GGTTTAATAGGAACTTCCTTTACAGAAGGGGGCGCCTGTACAACGACAAGTGACATCAAGCGTTGACACATCTGTGTCAATAGACCCAATGCCTTCTCTTTCTTTGGAGCATCCAGAATGGGTGTCGAGGCGATTGCCGCACACATGGCAGGATTCGCTTCTAGTTTCTTGATGACATCGACCACCTTCTCTGCCTTTGACACGGCGGACAGATTCAAAAACGAATTCGGTGCAAAATCGGTATCGGTATTCGCATCACCCCAATAGATCGGAACACAGCCTGCCATCTTGGCATGAAGCACTTTCTCGGTAATGTAACCAGGAACTTGTGCATTCTCGAAACTGATGGTAAATTGATGATCCGCAAAAAAAGAGTGCTTGGAAAGATCACCACAACCGCCACCTGGATATTTCAAAGCCAATGGGCCTCCAATGTTATTATACAGTGCGCCACCGCTATCTACTGTTTTATAGGCATTTACTGCGTGAAATGTTTCATTTCGAAAGGTACAAATGGGATTGGTGACAACAAATCCACAAAATGCGTTGCGATCACCATATCCAATTGGATGAGGAGTTGTCGCGAAATGAAGAGGAATACGAATAGGATTATCTTCTGTATTGGTGGGAAGGGTGGCAGATCCTGAAAACCAGTCAATAAACGTCATCCATATAGGAAGACGAAAATGCTTCTCATCTTCTTCGCGGGAAGAGGTCAGGTATAAATCAAATCCAGGTGGCGCTGCCCAGTGTTCTGCAGTGAAGAATACTTTAGGAGCGGAAGACGATATGGCCTTCCAGGATTCAGTGTAGGGACCGCATAGAATCAAATGTGGAGAAAGAGACGGTTCATATGCGACACCGCGGACAGGTTTACCAAGATGGTTTCGAAGGGTATCGGTAATAAAATTGGAATCATAATTGAATCCAGGCCACATGTCTGAAAACGCAACCACCAGTTGATCAGTAAACGCAGGGGAAGAGATCGGCATGCTAATAGAGGATGGTGTGGAGATCACCTGATCAATAATTGCCTTCCATTCACTACGATGTGCAAAGATCCCATACTGTGCTAAGATGGTGGTACGAATATCAGGAAGAGCGGCACAAAATGAGCAAGGTGCATTGACAAACGCAGAAAAAGCCGCACACATTCCGCTAATTTCGTTTCCAGTATAGAACATCTTCTGAAGAAAGGGATGGAGATCGCGTAGGACAGGGCTATTGTGGATCAATGGAATACCCATCCAGATTGCATTGAGAAGTCCAATGCGAAGAGGAGTAAACCGAGAATGAGAGAAAAGAATGGAGTGATCTGTTAGCCATGAATGAAAAGGCTCCTTTGGTGCCATCTCAAGAGGCAGATTCGCACTTTCAATATTATCCAGGACATTCTCTTTCAAGAATCGATTATCTTTGATCACATCCATATTATGAATCAAATAGCGGGCATTCAATACCTTTTTCTGGCAGAGTTCTTTGATAGCAACGAGCGGGAGTACTGCCGAGCTGGTATTTTCCTTGTTCTTTTCTGCAACACGGACACGCCATGATGTGTATTTATCGCCTGTACATGCTGCAGTTTCATTCTTTGAATAATGGTCGGCAACAACGGGTGACCAAATAAAAGGGACTCTTCGAATGGGGCAGGGAAACAGGGTTTGAATAGATGGAATGGTATTCTCAGGATTCAGAAGGTCCCAGCACCAAATTTCATATACATTCTTCATGCTGCGCGCGACATAAGGAGTTTCGATATAGACTGACGCATCCATTTCTGTAAATTGAAGAAAGGTTCGAAGAAAGACGATGGTTTTCTGTGAGGCTGCTACACGTGAATCAGGATGAATGAGACCATCGATATCGATCAAAAGGTCAAGTTGTTTCGTTTCGTACAAGTTAGCGGTAGAAACGCGTTTCGGATAATCAGCCCACCATTTGGTATCACTATTACTAGAATCAACGAGAACAGCATCATATCCCAGTAGGGTAAATAGTTCAACAAGTAAAAGGGAGGTTTGGTTCAAGCCACTATAAAAGAGCTCGTCATTGGGTCGGTAGGAAATTCCTACACGTGGCATTCTATTAGAATCAAATCGAGTCTAATCTTTATGCTGAATGGTACCCATTCAACGGGCTTCCCCGTTTATAGCAGTTCTTTCCAGCGACGCTGGATATCAGGATGATGAACACTATGTTTCCAGATCAAACGAGCCGCGTGCGTCTGGTAGATGCGCATGTTTTCTTGGTGATTCTGAATGGCGTTTGCTAACGTCTGAATTGCTTTCTCCCACTCATTAATGGAATAATGATATCCATACTGGCTCCATCCCTCTGAATTATGCAGAATTGGATAATTGGCATATAGAAGTTCAAGCGTCATATAATTGTAGTCATTATTCCATTGATGAGTCAAGAAACAAGCAGAGCGATTCTCGTTAAGAATGGTATGAATCTTTTTGCGTTCATATAACATCACTCGCCCTGAACGATACAATTCCAAAGAAGGAAGTAGATTATTATGAGCATTAGAAGAGAGTTTGAGTCGATCGCCGTTGATGACTTGAACCTTTCCACGCCATTCAGGATATTTCTTCGAAAATGCTTCCACGAGTAGCAGAGAATAGAACGTACATTTCTGAAAAGAGATATTGGGGTCCACGATAACAACATCTACATCACGCCAATCAGTAGGAGGAATCCATTCAAACTGCTCCTTATTTCCATATTGAGTCATAAAGCATGAGTCCCATACGTAAGGAACAACGCGGCTGTTTTCAATGGGAGTACGATTAAGAATAGCGGCATATTCGACATGTTGTTTGTAGTGAGGGCTTGTCCAAATCTCATCAATTTCACCGACAATATGATGATTGAAAAACATGGTACTGTAGTTCTGGATGGTTTCAATGTCGATATTGAGAATATTTCCGAGATACAGTTTTACAATCTTGGCACCGATGGTACGAAGGTATCCACGGGTCACTGAATCCAAACTCATTCCGATTTCAATGAACGCATGAATGGGAAGCTGTTTCATGACCATATCTTGTGTAGTAATAGTACGATAAGATTGAATAAAGGCTTTCTTTTCGGTGGCTTGAACGGAATGTTGTAGTAAATAGGCACGGTATCCGAGACTTTCAAACAAATGATAAAGAACAACAATGTTTTGTGTGAGACCATTAATAAAAAGGGTCTGATCGTTTACTTCATTTGTTGCTAAAATAATGACTTTACGTGTCAATGGTAGATCCAATGAGGTTGCTGGATTTGTTTCATATTCTTCGGAGGGCAGAACCGTATTACCAGGAAGGTAATCCATCTGATAAAGAGAACGTAACAATATCTTTAGATTATAGAGATGTCCATCCCATCTACGTTTCCCAGTACCAATTCCATTCCTCCTCCTTTTTTTTATGATATACGAGGACTGGCGAATTGGTTAAATAATAACCCCACATACAAGCAATACTTTATTAATTATCCAAATGTGTTTACTACATTGCTTTCGAATACAAACGTAATAAGTTATAATGGAATTTCTGGTTACGATATTGAAAAAGTACCACTTGCATCAAATGTAACAACCATGTCTCAGTTTCAGCTGATGAGATACACAGAACAGATGAATTTGTTTAGACAAGTATATGCTTATAATTCAAATGCTTATGTCAATTATGTGAAGAATGGAACCATACCGGCCTATTATCGTTTTCAAACCTATAAAGAGCACACTGAATTTAAATCATCGGTTGCGTTAGTCAATAAATTGTACCCGTTTCAGGCCATGACGAGTGGGGCAAATATAAATGGTTCGACATTGGGGTGGATTGTCCCGTTCCCACTTTAAAAGTCTAAGAGACTTGTACTAATGAAGCGTGAATAGATACTGTAGCTGATTGAGATCGGCGACCATTTCATCACGTATATTAATTAGATCGGAATCGCTGCCTGCGCGAAGTGATTTGGAAAGCCCCTGTAGGTATTTAATACCAGCCTTGATCAATCGTGATGCACCTGCTTCAGTGAGATTCTGTAGCGTAAGAGCGGCATTCGCACCTGTTAGTCTTGGACGTCCGTATTTTCCAATGTAAATTTCAACGAAGGAGTCAATGTTTTTATCCAGCTTTTCAAGGATCTGATCGGTCGCAATATGACGAGCATAGATACGAGTCTGCCAATGGTAGAGTTTGATCTGATTTCGTAACTGTAAAAAGAAATGAATGTGATCTGCTGACATCTATGATCAGATCGCTGAAATAAAATTGAATAAATGGATCACGGCCAGTAGATCACCAACAACCCCGTATATCATGTGTAGCATTTGTAAACCGATCTTGAAGGACGTTCGGATCTCTCATAGTGAGTCTGTGTGTCCGATCAGAAATAGTCGATATTGCTCTACCTGTGCGCAATATGGTCATTTGACGGCATCATGTCCTGCCAAGCCGTCGCGATATTTTACCGAACCGATCTTTGTCGAACAATTGATCTGTCCGTCTGATCTAAAAGAATTCAAGATCACAT
>NZ_JBIKRX010000139.1:0-4496 GCF_044348915.1 Flavobacterium sp.
GATACAATAGAAGGTCAAATATGGGGACAATCTTCGATGTGTTAATGAAAAAGATGGTGAAATTTGAATAAATATCAATAAAATCAATAGATAACAAGGGTGCTCTAAGCGCCTATACCTATAAAATAAATTACCAATGAACACAAAAAAATTAAAAAACAGATGGCTTATTGCAGCTTCTGCTGTAGGAATCCATATCTCTATAGGCTCAGTTTATGCTTATTCTATTATGACAAACCCCGTTAAAGATATTTTTGGAGTAGAAGAAGGAGATATCAAATGGGCTTTTAAAATAGCCATTTTATTATTGGGGTTATCAGCTGCCTTTTTAGGAAGATGGGTTGAAAAAGTTGGACCAAAAGTAAGCGGTATGACTGCAGGGCTACTTTATGGAGTTGGAATATTAGGTTCAGGTTTAGCTGTACAATTACAATCTTTACCCTTGTTTTTCCTTTGTTATGGTTTTATAGGTGGTATCGGATTAGGATTAGGATATATCACGCCTGTGAGCACTTTGGTAAAATGGTTCCCAGACAGAAGAGGTTTAGCAACAGGAATGGCCATTATGGGCTTTGGTTTTGCTGCGCTAATTTTTGGACCCTTAATGCAAAAATTATTCGACACAGTAGGAGTTTCTAATGCATTCTATATTCTAGGAGCACTATATATGGTAATCATCATTTCATCGGCACTTTACATAGAAAGACCACCTGAAGGTTATCTTCCAGAAGGTTACAATCCTGCTGAAAATAAAAATTTCAAAGCAGATATTTCGAATATCGATGCGGGTTCAGCTCTAAAAACAACTCGTTTTTATTACATCTGGATTATGATGTTTGTGAATATTTCTTGTGGTATTGCAATCATTTCTGCAGCAAGCCCGTTGATCCAATCTAAATTAAACTATTCGCCTATGGAAGCAGCTGCAATCGTGGGATTGATAGGTGTTTTTAATGGAGTAGGAAGACTATTGTGGTCTGGCGCTTCTGATTATTTAGGTAGAGCAAATACTTATATTATCTTCTTTGTTTTTCAAACATTTGCTTTCTTCTTCTTATCAAAAATTAGCTCGGAAATAGCATTCTTATTTGTTTTATTTACTGTAATTACTATGTATGGTGGTGGTTTTGCAACTTTACCCGCATTCCTAGGAGACTTATTTGGCACCAAGCAATTAGGAGCCATTCACGGATTGATTCTTTCTTGCTGGGGATTAGCTGGAGTCGTAGGACCATCAGTTTATGATATTGTAATGAAAAAGACTGGATCGTTAGACATCACTTTAAATATATTTGCTGGATTTTTCGTAGTCGCTTTGATCGTTTCATTATTGATGAAGAGATATATCACACAGCATCATTTGAATGCGGAAAAAGGGGAATTAATTCCAGAAAAGGCATAAACAAACCGATAAAAGCCCATTTTGGATGCGGACATATTGAATAACAATATTCCCTGTTCAACTGAATGACCATAGTTCACTTGAACACTTTGTTATCATTAATTTATATCTAACGCATTTTTATAATAGTCCAAATGAATATCGGTATTAAATAGCTTTTATTATATACTAACCAAAACAAAAGAAGGAAACCGTATTGGTTTCCTTCTTTTGTTTGTACAAGATTGAAATGTGTAATGTTAAGTAAAATATGCGCCTAATAATCACTTTAAAGCTGCTTCTGCTACGAACTAATACTAACTAGACTAAACCTTATTCTCGTAAAGAAAACACCGCAAAGCCTTTGTTTACAATGCAAACCAATTCGTCGAAGTGATTACTTTATAACCACATTATTTAGATACTTACTAAAAATAGCTTTTGCATTCTCTAAAGCTTCAGTGGTTGGTGAAGAAGTGTCTGCCAGAGCATATTCCATTTTCAGTAACTCCCATTTGTGTCTGCCTAATTGGTGAAAAGGGATAATCTCAACTCTTTCAACAGTTTTATACTCTGAAAAATGCTGAGTCCATTCGTGTAAATATTCTTCCTGATCGGTATACCCAGGAACAAAGACATAGCGAAGCCACATTGGTTTCCCTGTACTTTCACGATGTTCCGCGATTTTCAAAGTAGTAGTATTGCTTAAACTCGTGAGTTTCTTATGCCATTCTGGATTGATGTGTTTTACATCCAACAGCAACAAATCAGTTCTATCTAACAAATCTTTGGTGTAATCATCTAAAACGCGTCCGTTCGAATCCAAACAAGTCTTGATTCCGTTTTCGTGTAAACGATCGAAAAAGTGAATTAATTTGGCTCTTTGCAACAAAGGTTCGCCACCAGAAACGGTTACACCACCTTCTTTTCCAAAATAGGCTTTTTGTTTTAATGCTTTCGAAACCAATTCGTCGATAGTGACCAATGTTCCTCCGTGAATGTCTATCGAATCGGGATTTTGACAATACAGGCATCGAAATTGACACCCTTGAACAAATACTATCATTCGAATTCCGGGACCATCGTGGGTACCAAAAGTTTCTAAAGAGTGAATTCTTAGGATATCTATATCCGATTCGTTTAAAATAATATCGTGGTTATCTTGCTCTGGAAAATACATAGGTGTTGGTATCAAAATGAAATTCTATTTCTTTAAATTTTCATTTAAAGAAATAGAATTTATAAAAGTACTTTGTAATTTTGAAATTACATAGTATCGTGGAAAGTTCTGCTAATTACTTCTAATTGGTGTGCTTTAGAAAGACGTACAAAGTTCACAGCGTAACCAGAAACACGGATCGTCAATTGTGGATAGTTTTCTGGATGATTGTATGCATCTAACAAAGTTTCTTTGTTCAGAACATTCACATTCAAATGGTGTGCATTTCTTCCGAAATAAGCATCTAAAGTAGTAGTCAAATTCCCTACTTGCTCTTCTAAATTGTTCCCTAATGATTTAGGAACCATTGTGAACGTATAAGAGATTCCGTCTTGAGCATCATTGTAATTCAGTTTACTTACTGAGTTCAAAGAGGCAATAGCACCATTTTCGTCTCTACCGTGCATTGGATTCGCTCCAGGAGCAAAAGATTCACCCGCTTTACGACCATCAGGAGTAGCACCCGTGTTAGAACCGTACATTACATTTGAAGTAATAGTCAACAAAGATAATGTAGGAGTCGAATTTTTATACGTTTTGTGTTTTCTCAATTCCTCGATAAAAATGGTAGTAATTTCTTGAGCGATACTATCTACTCTATCGTCATCATTACCAAATTTTGGATAATCACCTTCAATTTTAAAATCAGAAGTCAATCCAAATTCATTTCTAATTGGAGATACTTTAGCGTATTTAATAGCTGAAAGTGAATCGGCAATAATCGAAATTCCCGCAGCTCCATAAGCAATATCAATTTTCGGATCACTATCAATCAAAGCCAATTGAGCTCTTTCGTAGTAATATTTATCGTGCATATAATGAATGATGTACATTGATTTTGCATACACACGAGCTACTTCGGCTAATGTTTTCTTAAAGGATTTCATTACAGTATCGTAATCTAATACTTCGTCGTCCATTTCAGAAATACCACTTACAACTTGCTCGCCTTCTGCTTCTTCTCTACCTCCATTCAACGCCATTAATAGCGCTTTAGGCAAGTTGGCACGTGCTCCAAAATGTTGAATTGTTTTTCCAATTTCTTGGTAAGAAACACAACAAGCAATTCCGTAATCGTCTGAACCACGATTGTCTCTCATTAAATCATCATTCTCGTATTGAAGAGATGAAGTATCGATAGAAACTTGAGCACAAAAATCTTTGAACCCTTGTGGTAATTTTTCAGACCATAAAACGGTCAAGTTTGGTTCAGGTGAAGCACCTAAATTATACAAGGTTTGCAAGAAACGGAATGAAGTTTTGGTAACTTTAGTTCTTCCATCGTGTAACTGACCACCAATAGCTTCAGTTACCCAAGTTGGATCTCCACCAAAAATAGCATCGTAAGCTCCTGGACGAAGGTGACGTACTAATCTCAATTTCATTACAAATTGGTCAATATATTCTTGAGCTTGTTCTTCGTCTATGATTCCAGCTTCGATATCGTTTTGAATGTAAACATCTAAAAATGAAGAAACATTACCTAAAGACATTGCAGCTCCATCTTGTTCTTTAACAGCACTTAAGTATCCTAAATAAGTAAACTGAACTGCTTCGTGAGCGCTAACTGCTGGTTTTGAAATATCAATTCCATAAGAAAGTGCCATGATTTTCATATCCTGCAAGGCTTTAATTTGCTCAGCAATTTCTTCACGCAAACGAACTTTTGAATCGCTCATCTCACCAGCTACATGCGCTTTATCTGATTTTTTCTCTGCAATCAATCTGTCGATTCCATAAAGTGCTACTCTACGAAAATCACCTATTATTCTTCCTCTTGCATAATTATCAGGTAAACCCGTTAAAACGTGTTTTGATCTATAAGTTTTAATTTCACTATCATACGCATCAAAAACCGCTTGATTGTGATTTTTTGCGTAATTAAAAATATCAACT
>NZ_JBIKRX010000067.1:0-15712 GCF_044348915.1 Flavobacterium sp.
AGCACAAAACTTTGCTAAAATACGCTCAGTCATTGATACAACTATAAAAAATGGCCTAAATGTATTGGAAGCATTGGTAATAATAGCTAAATTTGAGTTTGAATTATAAACTGATTAGTTACAAATAATTTTATAAAATAAATTATTAGTTTTACTATATATTATTTTTTTAATGACAGCAAACGAAAACACCATCCATAAATTCTACACCGCTTTTGCCAATGCAGATGCGGAAAAAATGTGTGAATGCTATCACCCAAACGTTGAATTCAGTGACCCTGCTTTTGGAATATTAAAAGGAAAAGAGGTTTGCCAAATGTGGGAAATGCTAATCGAAAGAAGTAAAGGAAATATAAAAATCGATTTCTCCCAAGTAAAAGCTAACGAACATCTTGGTTCAGCTTTTTGGATTGCAAAATATAATTTTAGCAAAACAAACAGAGAAGTAGTCAATACTATAACTTCAAAATTCCATTTTAAAGAGGGTTTAATCATAAAACATACCGATGATTTTGATATTTGGAAATGGGCTAAACAAGCGCTAGGTCTGAAAGGATTGCTTTTGGGCTGGACTGGTTTTATGCAGAATAATATTCAAAAACAAGCCCGAATGGCTCTAAATAAGTACAGCGAAAGAAAAAAAATTTAAATCCAGAATTCTCCTAATTAAATAGTTTATCCCTCGAACGAGCATAAATAATATTTCATTTCTATGATGTTTTTGATAAACTGTACTATTTTATCAAAAAATGTCGTAAATATTGCTATAATTTCAGGAATTTTTACTTATATTTGATTGTTTTTGGTTCTGTTTTGAACAATGAATTCAAAACAACGTCATACATTACCTCTGAACTAAAGAATAGTATTTACAAGATGAACACAGCTAAAATAAAAACAGAAGACATTTCGGTTTCAAAAACATCCGAAAATAGTATTCCTAATGCTAAGGAAAATAAAGATTTTCCTATTGTTGCCATTGGAGCTTCTGCTGGCGGATTGGAAACGTTAGAATTGTTCTTTTCTAATATGCCGGAAGACAAAAGCATGGCTTTCGTCATTGTTCAACACCTTGATCCAAATCACGTGGGTATGATGCCGGAGTTGTTGCAAAGAATGACTTCTATGACCGTTTTTCAAGTTACTGATGGTCTAAAAATAAAACCCAATTGCATTTATGTCATCCCGCCTAACAAAAGTATGTCGATTCTTAACAACACGCTGTATCTTTTTGCCACAGCGGAAACCCACGGAATTCGTTTACCTATTGATATATTCTTTCGCTCGCTTGCCAATGACAGACAGGAAAAAAGCGTTGGCATTATTCTTTCAGGAATGGGTTCTGATGGCAGTTTAGGGGTAAAAGCTATTAAAGAAAAAAATGGTTTAGTGCTGGTACAAGAACCGTCATCAGCAAAATTTGATTCAATGCCCAGAAATGCAATACAAGCAATAACACCAGATATTATTGCATCAGCTCCAGAATTACCAGCCAAACTAATTGAGATTCTTCATTTTATGCCGCAACCCAAAAAAGATTTAGAATTAGATGCAAGTAATAAAAATAATATTGATAAAATAATAATCTTACTTCGCGAACAAACGGGCCACGATTTTTCGATGTACAAAAAAAATACTTTATTTCGCCGTATCGAAAGACGTAAAGGCATTCATAAAATAGACAAGATTCAAAATTATGTTCGTTTTATGCAGGAAAACCCTAATGAAACCCAAATACTTTTCAAAGAATTGCTTATAGGTGTAACCAACTTTTTTCGTGATCCTGAAGTCTGGAAAAAACTGCAAGAGCAAATACTTCCCGAAATACTGGAAAAATTTCCAAATGGCTACAAACTCCGAGCATGGGTTCCAGGATGTTCCACCGGTGAAGAAGCGTATTCGTTAGCGATTATTTTTAAAGAAGCTTTGGCAAAAATTAAAACCCAAAAAAACCTGAGTTTACAAATATTTGCCACTGATCTTGATACTCAATCCATAGAAAAAGCACGAAAAGGTATTTATCCGTCAAACATAGTTGCCGATGTTTCCCCAGAACGTATTTCCCAATTTTTTATTGGGGACAACGAAGGCTATCGTGTCAATGCTGTCATACGCGAAATGGTGGTTTTTGCTCCACATAATGTAATCAAAGATCCTCCATTTACAAAACTCGATATTCTTAGCTGTCGCAATATGTTGATTTATATGGAAGCCGAATTACAAAACAAATTGATGGCACTATTTAATTATAGCCTTAAACCCGGCGGAATTATGGTTCTTGGATCAGCCGAAACTCAAGGCACAAGCCATGAAGGCTTTGAGGTACTTGACACCAAATTAAAAATATACAGACGCTCTTTACTATCACCAGAATTAGGTCTTCTCGATTTTCCCAGCTCCTTTTCGATAAATAATAAAACTAAACCTCAGATGAATTCTCCTCAAAAAGTTGTTGAAAATATAGAAACTCTCACGGATCAAATTTTGCTTCAGCAATTTACTCCCGCTAGTGTGCTGGTAAACGAAAAAGGTGATATTATTTATATCACTGGTCGAACCGGAAAATATCTGGAACCCGTTGCCGGAAAAGCAAATTGGAATATTTATGTCATACTTCGCGAAGGATTACGAATAGTCTTTCCCGCAGCATTTCAAAAAGCATTAAAAACGTATGATGCAATAAAACTAAATAATGTAAAAATAGAAAATGGCAATGTTAGTTATGTAAATGCCACAATTCAGCGGTTAGAAAAACCCGAAACTATCAAAGATTTGATTCTGATTGTTTTCAGAGATGAGCCAGAAAATGAGGGTTCTAAATTGGAGAATCCAAAAATAAATAAAGAGGGTTCTACTGTACAACATTCTGAACTCGAAATGGAACTCCTCCAGTGTTATAAAGATCTACAAACCGTTCGTCAAGAAATGCAATTGTCGCAGGAAGAACTAAAATCGACAAATGAAGAGTTGCAATCTACTAATGAAGAATTACAATCCACCAACGAGGAATTGACCACTTCTAAGGAAGAAATGCAGAGTTTAAACGAAGAATTGCAAACCGTAAACAGTGAGCTTCAAAATAAGTTATCCGAATTTTCACGCGCAAATAACGATATGAAAAATCTGCTCAATAGCACTGAAATTGGCACACTATTCTTAGACAGAAATCTCAATATTCGCCGGTTTACAGATCCAATAATGGAAATATTCAAAGTACGAGCCTCTGATATTGGGAGGCCTTTTACTGATTTAGTTACTAAACTGAAATATCCAGAAATTGGATATAATGCCAATTTGGTTATCAAAAACCTGACAGCAATAGAAACTGAAAACGAAACACAAGATGGAAGATGGTTTGACACTAAAATTTTGCCTTACCGCACTATTGATGATCATATTGATGGGTTGGTGCTCACCTTTAACGATATTACCAAAGCCAAAAAACTAGAAATAGAATTAAAAGAAGCTAATGAATCCCTCCAATTAAATAGAGAAACCCATTACCGCCACCTTTTTGAATCTGCCAAAGATGGAATTCTGATGCTAGATGAAGAAACAGGAAAAATTACCGATGTGAATCCGTTCTTGATAAAACTTTTAGGTTATACAAAAGAAGAATTTCTTGAAAAATGCATCTGGGAAATTGGATTTCTTAAAGATATTGTTACTAATAAAGAAAAATTTGTAGAATTACAGAAGAAAAAAATCATACGTTACGACAATTTGCCGCTTGAATCTTCCAAAGGAAAAAAGATTTATGTCGAATTCATCAGCAATAAATATACAGTCGATAATCATAAAGTCATTCAGTGTTTTATTCGTGATATCACTCAGAAAAAACTAGCAGAAGAAATTTTGCTTAAAAACAAAAAATGAGGATAATCGAATGCCATTTGTTCCAATAATATTTCAAAAATAGATCGCATTTATGAAAGATAAAGATACCGCCAAAGCAGATAGTATTCTACGTCAAAAAGCCGAAGAAGTTCTGAAGAATAAATCAATATCTACTGATACCCATTTCACTGATATCGAGATTTTCAAACTCCTTCACGAGCTTGATGTACATCAGATTGAACTTGAAATGCAAAACGAAGAACTCTATTTGGCAAATATTAGAGCTCAAGCTGAGGCTGAAAAATATCTTAATTTATACGATTTTGCACCTTCTGGCTATTTGACAATTTCAAAAAAAGACGAGATTTTGGAACTCAATTTTAGCGGAGCTACTCTTTTGGGAAAAGATCGTTCGCGACTCCTAAATAAACGTTTTGTCTTTTTTATTGATGATAAAAGTAAACCAACATATTTTTTATTTCTAAAAGAAATTTTTGAAAGTAAAACAAAGCAAACTTGTGAAGTAAAGTTGGCCAATAATTTCGAAAACCCAATATTCATAAATCTTACCGGAATTGTTGACGAAGAAAACAATCAATGCTTGATAACAATGCTTGACATTAGTCAACGCAAAAAAGCAGAAGAAGAAACAAAAATCAGTGAAGAAAAGTATCGTACTCTTTTTGAAACAAACCGCGATAGCATTACTATATTTAGAATAAATAATGACAATAAACTCGATAATTTTATTGAAGTAAACCCTGCCACTACCACTCTTTTTGGTTACACAAAAGAGGAACTTCTGGGGATGAATATTGCCAATATCGAAATATTATCTGATAAAAAAAGGAAGGAAAGAATTGCAGCTTTAATTGCTAAAGGAAGAATAGATTTTGAAACTATCATAAAAAATAAAAAGGGAGACCAAAGATACGTTGAGATTGAAGCTTTAGTAATAGATTATCTCAATGAACCTGCGATAATGTATATTGCTAGAGATATCACAGAACGCAAACAAACAGAAGAAAATGTAAGAAAAGCGCAAGAAAATTTAGCCACCATACTTCAAGCCATTCCCGATTTATTATTTGAAGCAGATCTTCAAGGCAATATTTATTATTATCAAGCCTATCACGCTGATCTACTTGCTATTCCTGCAACAGCGATTATGGGAAAAACATTGCAAGAAGTATTTCCAATCGATGCTGCAAATGTTTTTAAAGAAGCAATGCAAGAAGCACTGGATAAAGGCTGGTCAACTGGAAAACAATACTCAATAAACAACTCACCAAAGGGGAAATGTTGTTTTGAAATTTCGGCATCTCCAATACAAGATATTAAAAGCATAGACCCCCATTTTATTATCATTTCCCGAGATATTTCAGAACGGAAAAAGGCAGAAAAATCATTGCAGCAAAACAAGGAAAACCTTCAATCTATTTTTGATACTGTTACAGAAGCCATTTACATAATGGACAAAACTGGCACTTTTATAGATGTCAACAAAGGTGCCGAGGAAATGTATCATTATTCTCGAAAAGAACTCATAGGCAAAACACCTGAATTATTTTCAGCCAAGGGACTCAATGATTTTGAAGAAGTAAAGGGAATCATAAAATCCGTTTTTGAAACTGGGATTCCGATTACGTTTGAATTTTGGGCAGAACGAAAAAAAGGAGCAATTTTTCCTAATGAAGTTGTAATTAATAAAGGCATCTATTTTAGCAAAGAGGTTTTAATAGTAACCGCACGAGATATTACCGAACGAAAAAAGTCAGAAGAAATACTGAAATTTGAAAAAGAGCGCCTTCATACCATTCTTGAATTAGTTGGAAACCCAATATTCCTCAAGGATAATGAACATAGAGTTACCTATGCAAACAACTCCTTTTATACTCTTTTTGGTCTCGATGAAAAAAGTGTAATCGGTAAAACACTAAGCGAAAACGTCCCAGAAAACGAAAAGGAACATTTCCTCAGCATAGACAGAAAAGTTCTTGACACAGGTGTTACAGATATTAGAGAAGAAACACTTACCGTAAAAGGTTGTAAACACACAATTATTACCAGTAAAACCCGCTTTATAGATGCAGCAGGAAATAAATCTCTGATAGGTTCAATTTATGATATTACAGATCGAAAACAGGCAGAACTAGCATTGAAAAATGAAAAACGAAGATTAGCAGTAATCCTAATGGGCACTGGTGCAGGTACTTGGGAATGGAATATTCAAACTGGAGCCGTCGTTTTCAACGAAAAATGGGCCGAAATAATTGGTTACACATTAGAAGAATTAGCACCAATTTCTATCGATACCTGGAATAAATATACGCATCCTGATGATTTAAAACATTCGGAAGAAATCTTAGAAAAACACTTCCAAGGGAAACAGGATTATTATGAGTGCGAAGCTAGAATGAAACACAAAAACGGCCATTGGATTTGGGTTCTAGACAGAGGTAAAATAAATAAATGGGATGTAGATGGCAAACCACTTTATATGTCAGGAACGCATCTAGATATTACCGAGCGAAAACTGGCGGAAAAAGCTAAAGAAGAAGCATTAAATCTTTTCAATAATATCACCAGCCACGTGCCGGGAGTCGTTTTCCAATATTTGTTGCATCCGGATGGCAGTTCCTACTTTCCTTATGCTAGTGACGGAATCAAAGAAATTTACCGTGTTACCCCTGAAGAAGTCCGTGAAGATGCATCCAAAGTATTTGAAAATATTCATCCTGATGACTATGACGCAGTTGTAGCTTCTATTCAAAAATCTGCAAAATACTTGACTCCTTGGCAACAAGAATATTGCGTCAAGTATAAAGATGGTGAAGTTCGTCATCTAAACGGCAACGCAAAACCACAAAAGCTAGAAGATGGATCCGTGCTTTGGCATGGTTATATAACTGACATCACCGAAAAGAAAATTGTTGAAAATACTTTGTACGAAAGCGAAGAGAAATATCGCAGTCTGGTAGAAAACTCCCCAGATGGAGTTGTAATATATATTGAGGACAAAATTGCTTTTATAAACGAAGAAGGCGTTCGAATGTTAGGAGCAAAAAACAAGGATGAAATAATAGGAAAACCTGTTTTACAATTTATCCATCCTGATAGTCTTGAAGATGTAGCGAAAAGAATGAAAGAAATAGTAAAAGATAATTATATATCAAAAAGTGTAGAGGAAAAATTTATGAGATTAGACGGAACAGCTTTTGATGTTGAAATCAAAGGAATTCCAACCCTTTATGAACATAAAAAAGGGGTTCAAATCATTGTTCAAGACATAACAGAACGCAAGAAATCATCGTTACTGTTAAACAAAATTAACAGGGTTTATGCTTTGATTAGCCAAATCAATAATCTAATTATCGTAACTCATAATCAAGAAGAATTATTTCAGGAGATATGCAATATTGCAGTACAAATTGGACAATTCCGTATGAGTTGGATAGGGTTGCTTAATGACAATGATAAAATTATTACTGCAGCATTTGCAGGATATGAAGAAGGCTATTTTACAAAAAGTAATATTACAACAAAACAAGATGTTACTGAAGGAAGAGGCCCCACAGGAATAGCGATTCGAGAAGGACGAACCGTAATTTGCAATGATATTGCCAATGATTCTATGATGAAACCTTGGCGTAAAGATGCTTTAGAACGAAACTATTATTCGTCAATATCGATTCCTATAATCGTTAGCAACAAAATAATTGGTACATTCAATTTGTATTCTGAAAAAAGCAACTTTTTTTCGTCAGAAGAAGAAATTTCATTGCTCGAAAAAATCATTCTCAACTTATCCTTTGCTCTTGAAAAAATTCATGTCGAAGAAGAACGCAAAAAAACCGGAGAGAAAATTCGCCAACTATCGCAAGCCGTTGAGCAAAGTCCCGTTACAATTATTATTACAAACACTTTAGGTGAAATCGAATACGTCAATCCAAAATTTGTTGAAACAACTGGATATACTCTCGAAGAAGTTATGAGTAAAAATCCACGTTTTTTAAAAACAGGGCATACATCGCAACGCGAATACAAAGGGTTATGGCAAACTATTTCTGGCGGCAAAGAGTGGCACGGTGAGTTTTATAACAAGAAAAAAGATGGAAGTTTTTTCTGGGAATCAGCGTCGATTTCGCCCATTAAAAATGCCGAAGGCAAAATAACACACTTTATTGCCCTCAAAGAAGACATCACAAATCGCAAAAATATTGAAAAAGAACTAGTTAAATCTAAAGAACGTGCAGAAGAAAGTGATCGTTTAAAACTAGTTTTCCTAGCCAATATGAGTCACGAAATTCGTACCCCAATGAACGGTATTCTGGGCTTTACTGAGCTTTTGAAAGCACCACATATATCCGGTGAAGAACAGCAGGAATACATCAGGATTATTGAGAAAAGTGGAAAACGAATGCTCAATATCATCAATGACATCATCAGCATATCAAAAATAGAATCAGGACAAATTGAAGTTTCTGATAATGAGACGAATATAAATGAACAACTAGAATACATTCATACATTCTTTAAACCTGAGGCTAAACTTAAAGGAATTGATCTTACTCTTTTGAAACTATTACCGTCAGAAAATAATTATATAAAAACAGACCGCGAAAAACTCTATGCTATCCTTACCAATCTTGTCAAAAATGCCCTTAAATTTACCAATAAAGGTTCCATTGAAATTGGTTGTGAAAAAAAAGGAGGCTATTTAGAATTTTTTGTAAAAGATACCGGCTTAGGCATTCCCAAAAGCCAGGAAAAAATTATTTTCGAAAGATTCAGACAAGCCAATGAAAGCATTAGCCGAACACATGAGGGATCCGGTTTAGGATTGGCAATTTCAAAAGCTTATGTCGAAATTCTAGATGGTAAAATATGGGTCGAAAGCCTAGAAGGAAAAGGAAGTACTTTTTATTTTACCATTCCATTCCATTCTGATACTGACCATAAAAATGACCCTGATGTTGATACAGCAATTTCAAAAATAAAAGAAGAAAACAAAGTAAAAGACCTGAAAGTTTTGATTGTCGAAGACGATGCCATATCCAAATTACTCATTACCATTGCCGTAAAACCCTATAGCAAAGAAATTCTCAAAGTGAGCACTGGCTTTGAAGCGATAGAAGCATGTAGAAATAACCCTGATATAGATGTAGTAATGATGGATATCAATATGCCAAAAATGGGTGGTTATGAAGCCACGAAAAACATCCGAGAATTCAATAAAGACTTAGTTATTATTGCGCAAACAGCAAACGGAATGCAAATTGACCGTGACAATGCCATAGCGGCAGGTTGTACAGATTATATTTCGAAACCTATAAACATTATAGATTTGGGAACTTTGATACAAAAGTATTTTGGTTAATAAGTGAGAATATACTAGCTCTTGGCAGAGCCCCAGAGGTAGTAACGAAATTGTAGCCAAAGATTTTAAAAAATGATTTTTAATATGTGACCCGAGACCAAAGGTCGAATAGACGAAGTAATCAGTGGCAAAAAAAAAGAAGCCGACCTTAGAGAAATTAAATTTTTAAAAATAGTAAAATTGAATGACACCTAACTGCTTAATTTCAAAACAATCGATCAAAAATACCATTTCAAAAATACAAACTATTTATGAAAGACAAACTATTTATGAAAGACAAACTAAAAAAAACAACAGCAACTATTCTTGGTCAAAAAGCGGAAGCATTTCTTAAAAATAGATTGGCATCCGAAGAAAATCATTATTCAGATGTCGATATTATCAAACTCACTCACAAACTCGAGGTCTATCAGATTGAACTCGAACTTCAGAACGATGAACTTTATCTAGCCAAGACTAGAGCTGAAGAGGAAGCTAAAAAATACACTAATTTATACGATTTTGCCCCCTCGGGATATTTTACCCTTTCAAAAAGTGGGGAGATTATAGAACTCAATTTCAGCGGTGCAAATCTGTTAGGAAAAGAGCGTTCCTTTTTGCTACAGAACCGTTTTGAAATATTTGTGTCAGACCAAACAAGACCAATATTCAATGTATTTCTCGAAGACCTATTTGAAACTAAAACTAGACAAACCTACGAAATAGCGTTGGCTAATCCTTCTTTGTATTTAAATCTATCAGGAATCATTAGCGATGATGAAGAACAATGTTTGGTTACTATGCATGACATTAGCCAACTCAAAAAAGCAGAATTAGATATAAAAATTAGTGAGGAAAACTATCATAATCTTTACGAAAGTAATCGTGATAGTATAACCATATTCCGATTAGATTCAGAAGGGAATCCTGGCAAAATTATAAAAGCAAATAAAACTACGACAGAAATCTTTGGTTATACACAGAAAGAACTTTTGTCTATGAGTGTTTCTGATGTAGAAATAGTTGATGAAGAGTTGCGAAAAACACGAGTAAATACCCTGCTCAAAAACGGAAAATTAGATTTTGAAACTATTATAAGGGATAAAAAAGGAAATTATAGATTTGTCGATATTGAAACTGTTTTTATAGAATACGAAAATGAACCTGCTGTGATGAACATTACTAGAGACATTACAGAGCGCAAACAGTTAGAGGAAAACTCCAGAAAAGCACAAGAAAATCTAACTACATTACTGGAAGCCATTCCTGATTTGCTATTTGAAGTTGGGATGGATAGCAAAATATATTACTATCAGGCTCATCGCCAAGATTTACTGGCCATAGCTCCAGACGAGATTATTGGAAAATATTTCAAAGACATTATGCCAGCAGATGTTACCCAAATTTGTTTGTCCGCCTTAAAAGAAGCCGACGAAAAAGGATGGTCTATTGGAAAACAATATTCACTCCAATTGCCACACGGAAAACATTGGTTTGAACTTTCGGTATCCCCTATTCACGATAAAAGTAATGCAAGCAAACGTTTTATTATTCTTGCAAGAGATATTACTGAGCGCAAACTAGCAGAAGAAAAGCTTGTGGCTAGTGAATATTTGTTAAATCAAACCCAAAATATTGCCCATCTCGGCTCTTATATTTTAGATTTCAAAACAGGGGAATGGACTAGCTCAGCTGTTCTCAACTCCATTTTTGGTATTGATACTACTACCGAAAAAAATATAGAACTATGGGTATCTATTCTTCATCGAGAATGGAAATCAATTATGACGGAATATCTCTATAAAGAGGTAATAGGCAATAAATCTTATTTTAATAAAGAATATAAAATTATTAAATCAGACACCAAAGAGGAACGTTGGGTTCACGGAATGGGTGAAGTCACTTTTGATGACCAAGGAAACCCCTTGAGTATGATAGGTTCCATACAAGATATAACAGAACGTAAAATAGCTCAAGAAAAACAAAAAAATAGCGAAAATAATTATCGAACCCTTTTTAATACTTCAACCGATAATATTTTTCTTCATGAATTTCAAACGGGAATTATTCTTGATATCAACGATACTGCAATTAAAAATTTTGGATATCATTCTAAAGATGAATTTATAGGAAATACCGTAAACGTATTGAATTCAAATATTCCACCTTATACAAATGAAAATGCATTAAAATACATTCAAAAAACAATTAATGAGGGTGATCAAACTTTTGAATGGATGTGTCAAAAAAAAGATGGCACACTATTTTGGAATGAAATAATGCTAAAAAAAACAGAAATTGATGGTGTACCTAGAGTTATAGCAGTAGGAAGGGATATTACCGATAGAAAACTTGCGGAAAATGAATTGCAAGAAAACCGGGATAATTTGCAATCTATTTTCGATTCCGTTTCTGAAGCTATCTATGTCATTGACCAAAATGGCACTTTTATAGATGTAAACAAAGGTGCTGAAAAAATGTACCAATATACTAGAGAAGAACTCATTGGAAAAAATCCACAAACTGTTGCTGCACCAGGATTGAATAATCTTGAAGAAGTCAATAGCATAATGCAATCTGTCTTTGAGAACGGAATTCCACAAGCACTTGAGTTTTGGGCCGTCCGCAAAAATGGTGAAATTTTTCCCAAGGAAGTCGTTGCTAACAGAGGTAAACATATGGGCAAAGACGTCCTTATTGTAACCGCTCGCGATATTTCGGAACGAAAAATAGCCGAAAAAGCGCTGCGAAAAAGCGATGAAAAATTAAAAAACATTTTCAATTTGGCCAATTCGGGAATTATATTGGCTGATGTAGAGGGTAACTTCTTGGAATTCAACAATTGGTGGCTAAAAATGACTGGCTATACTCGTGAGGAGTATAGTAAAATGAAAAACTTTGGAGTTACTCACCCCGATGATCTTGAGAAAAGCAAGTTGTGGTTGCAAAAAATATTTAGTGGTGAAATTGAGAAATACCAAATTGAGAAACGATATGTACGAAAAGATAAATCGATCTTTTGGGGAGAATCATCTGTTTCTGCAATTAAAAACAAAAACAATCAAATCACTAGTACAATTGGTATCGTCACCGACATTACCGAGCGTAAACTTGCCGAAGAGTTATTAAGAGAAAGTGAAGAAAAATATCGAGGCCTTGTCGAAAATTCTCCCGACGGTATCATTACCTACGTCAAGGAAAAAGTTACTTATGTGAATGCTGAAGCCCTGCGAATAGTTGGTGCGAGCAGTGCTGAACAAATCGTCGGAAAATCTGTTTTAGAATTTGTTCATCCCGATTGTTTGGAAAGTGTAATCCAAAGAATGAAAGATGTTCTCATAAGCGATAATGCTTCTCAAATTGTGGAAGAAAAACTTTTATCCCTAACTGGTGAAACCATTTACGCAGAACTAAAGGCGATTCCAACCATATTTGAGCATCAGAATGCTGTTCAGGTAATTATTCATTATATAACTGAACGCAAACGCACCCAAGATAAAATCAAACAGCTTTCACAAGCGGTCGAACAAAGCCCTGTGGCTATTGTGATTACAAATACTTTAGGCATTATCGAGTATGTAAACCCAAAATTTATAGAAACAACAGGGTATTCCTATGAAGAATTAATTGGAAAAAACCCAAGGATTTTAAAATCTGGACATACCAGTCAGGAGGAATACAAACATTTATGGAATACGCTTTCCTCAGGTAACGAATGGTTTGGAGAGTTTCATAACATGAAAAAAGATGGGACACTCTATTGGGAATCAGCTTCTATTTCTCCTATTTTAAATTCTCAAGGAATCACAACTCATTATATTGCAATCAAAGAAGATATAACGGACCGCAAGTTGATCGAACAGCAATTAATCAAAGCTAAGGAAAAAGCCGAAGAAAGTGACCGATTAAAATTGGCCTTCCTTGCCAATATGAGTCATGAGATTCGGACTCCAATGAATGGCATTCTTGGCTTTACTGAATTATTGAAAGACAAAAGTTTGACCGCTGACATCCAACAGGACTATATAAAAATCATTGAGAAAAGCGGAAAACGGATGCTCAATATCATCAATGATATCATCAATATTTCTAAAGTGGAATCAGGGCAAATAGAAGTTACTACATCAGAAACCAATGTCAATGAACAAATTGAGTACCTGCATACTTTCTTCAAACCGGAAGCCTCGCATAAAAACATCGACCTTCGATTGACTAAAGAGTTAGATTCCATTCACAATTTTATCCGGACAGACCGCGAAAAACTGTATGCCATTCTTACTAACCTGATAAAAAATGCTCTAAAATTCACGAATGAAGGTTACATTGAATTTGGATGTGAAAAGAGAGGGGATTACTTAGAATTTTTCGTAAAAGATTCTGGTTTAGGCATCTCCGATTCTCAGAAAAAAATAATTTTCGAGCGATTCCGACAAGCAAATGATGTAATAGGGCGCACTCACGAAGGCTCAGGCCTAGGCTTAGCAATATCGAAAGCCTATGTCGAGATGCTTGGCGGCAAGATTTGGGTTGAAAGCCAAGAAGGTATTGGAAGTACTTTTTGTTTTACTTTACCGTATCAATCGGACTATATACCAGAAGAAAAAAATATTGTCAAAAACACCATTTCTATTGAGAACGAGGAAAACAAAATTAATGATCTCAAAGTTTTGATCGTAGAAGACGACGCCATTTCAAAACTACTCATTACCATTGCTGTAAAACCTTTTAGTAATGAAATTCTAAAAGTAAGCACCGGATATGAGGCCGTTGAAGCGTGTCGCAACAATCCCGATATAGATCTTGTGATGATGGACATCAATATGCCAGAAATGGGTGGTTATGAAGCCACCAAACACATACGAAAATTCAACAAAGATTTGGTAATTATTGCTCAAACCGCAAACGGTATGCAAAGCGATCACGATGAGGCTATTGCGGCAGGATGTACCGATTACATATCAAAACCTATCAATATTGGCTCGTTGAGTAAGTTGATACATACGTATTTTAGAAAATAAATTAGTTTGCCCCTACCATACTAAAAACAAATGATTTATGTGAACATAGGTGGAACTATTGAAACGGCTGTTAAGCATTGTTTCCGCCTTATACCGATTAGCAATATATAAGAGTCCAATAAATTGTACTCAATATATTGTCTATCGGCATAAACCATTGTAAAATTTTAAATGGATTAGACCATTTTAAAATTACAATTGGTATTAGTTCACGTGATTATGTATTCAAAAAGAATTAAAGTCTATTAAAGCAGTATAAAGTCACAAATTCTCAAACATTATGATACCAATCACAACCAACAAGAAGCTTTCTCCTCTTGAGATTCTTCAATATACCCTATTGATATCGGTCTTGCTGTATTTTGGAAAAACACTATTTATTCCGCTTAGTATTGCAATCCTGATCTCTTTTAGTCTTTATCCCGTATGCAAATGGATGGAGCATAATGGAATCAATAAAAATATCGCGATCTTCCTTTCCATTTTTGGAGTATTACTTTTGTTTGGAATACTTGCCTACTTGCTTTTTTTGCAAATAGCAGCCTTCTCGAGCGAGTGGCATTCCTTACGACTAAAACTATTGGAAGCCATAGCGCAATTGAGTGCTTTCCTCGCAGAACAATTTAATCTTAGCTCCGAAAAGCAAGTTGCGTTCTTCAAAAACACCATCAGCAATTCCGGGACACAAGCGTTTTCATTTATTAAAAATGCACTTTATTCCCTGTCTGAATCCTTTTTTTATTTGCTAATCGTTCCTATTTATTCGATGCTAATCTTGTATTATCGCAAGCTATTAGTCGAGGTGCTTTACCATATTTTTCCAACTGAAAAAAAAGAAATCATTCGTGAAATCCTGATCGAAACTATCCATACGTATTACGATTTTATCAAAGGAATGCTCTTGGTTTATTTAATCGTGGGAGTATTAAACAGCATAGGACTCGCCATTTTGGGCATTCCCCATCCTATTTTATTCGGATTTATTGCCTCAATACTGACTTTCATTCCCTATGTGGGTATCTTAATTTCGTCGCTTTTGCCTATCGCCGTCTCTTGGATCACCTACAACTCCATTTGGTATCCCTTGGGTGTTATACTGGTTTTTAGCATCGTCCAAATTCTAGAAGCCTATGTTATATTCCCTTTGGCAGTGGGAAGCCGTTTAAAAATAAATACCTTAGTAGTCATGATCGTCATTATACTTGGAGGCATCATTTGGGGCGCTGCAGGCATGATTTTATTTATACCTTTCGTTAGTATTATAAAATTAATTGCCGATAGAACTAAAGGTTTAGAGGCCTTAGCCCTGCTGTTGGGCGAAGGAGAAACTAAGAAAAGTAACTAGTTGCACACGGTATTCGCTTTTAAAAATTTTGTAACTAATCAGTCTCAAATATAGGGATTTTATTTCATGTCAAAATGACGTGAAATAAAATTCGAATTCATGCCACATAGTCATTGGATTTATTAGGTGAATCTTTTTATATTTTGTACTTTC
>NZ_JBIKRX010000016.1:0-48699 GCF_044348915.1 Flavobacterium sp.
TATTGCCACTTTTTTATACCGAAATATACACTTTTTGGCAATTTAACAGAGCCTTTTTTAATATTATTTTATCATAAGTTATTAACAATCAGATTGTTAATTTGTTTTTAAGGAATGACTATTTAAATAAAATAGAACGTATACATTTGATTAGTATCAATTGAAACCAGTTCAGGAAATTTAGGCTGCATTTAAATCAACAACAACTTTTTTTAAGAGTTATTTGTATTATTTTGTATGGTCTGTTTTTACAACTACCATCCCAATCCATAATCTTCTCCATGATTGCTTGAGCCTCCCCAAAAACTGCCGTGTATCCAATCGAAATATATGGCGTTTATCGGACCACTAGTTCGTTCTCTAAAGGAGGTACGATACCCCATTTTTGATAATTCTTTGCTAGTCCAAGCTGGTATCTGATTGTTCAAAATTAGCGAGCCATTCGCTTTTTCGTGTTCTCCAAAACTGGAGTACATTTGGTTAGTAATAAAGCTTGGAGCTTCGCAAGCCTCTTGAACGGTCATATTAAACTCAACCATATTTAGAAAAAACTGTATCAATAGTTGGTCTTGTTCATCGCCTGCTTGTTTTGCAAAAGAAAGAAAAGGTTTGCCGTCTTTTAAAGCCAATGTTGGCGTAAGCGTTACCCTTGGACGTTTTCCAGGGGCTACAACATTAAAAGGATTTTCTTTTTCCTCTAATACAAAACTTTGCATACGTTGGCTCATCCCAATACCAGTGTTTCCAGCGATACAAGCCGGAACCCAACCGCCACTTGGTGTAACAGAAACTACCCATCCTTCTTTGTCTGCCGCCTCAATCGAAGTGGTTCCAGCAGTAAAATCTTTAAAGTACTGCTCAGTCAGCGGTTTTTTCGATTCAAAATCAACGTTGCCAAACGATTTTAGTGTGTTTTGGTAAGGATTCAATTCTCCTTGGTAAGGATAGGGGTCACCAGGGCCTATGTTGGGATTGTTTTTTGTTAGATCAATTAATTTGCTTCTGTCTTTGGCATAATCTTTAGATAATAATCCTTTCATCGGTTCCTCAGGAGCAAATGCAGGGTCACCATAATAAAAATCTCGATCAGCAAAAGCCAAATTCATCGACTGATATAAAGTATGAATGTATCGAGTTGAATTGTATCCCATACTTTTTAGATCAAAGTTTTCTAAAATGTTCAATGTTTGTAGCATTACCGGACCTTGACTCCATTGTTGCAGTTTGTAAACCTCAATACCTTTATAATTAGTTGACATTGGCTCTTCAATTTTGACTTTCCATTGCGCCAAATCATCCTTGGTTATTAAACCTCCTTGTTCTTTACAACCACGGACAAATTCTGTTGATATGTCTCCTTTGTAAAAGCGATCGTTAGCCTCATAAATAGCTTCTTTTCTGGATTTTCCTTTTTTTAAAGCGAGTTCTTCGGTTTCAACAAGTTTTTGAAGGGTTTTAAGTAAATCTTTTTGAATAAAAATCTCACCAGCATCAGGAGCTTCTCTAGTTTGCCCTAAATGTGGTAGAAAAACTTTTTTGGAATACGGCCAAGCCTTGATGCGTTCTTTTTCGCGTTCAATCGAATTTGCAGTTTGAGCCTCTATAGGATATCCTTCTGCCATTTGCATCGCTGGGCTCAACACTTCTTTTAAGCTCCTAGTGCCATATTCTGCTAGCATGGTCATTAGTCCACCTGCTGTTCCGGGTGTCACTGCTGCAAGCGCTCCGTATTGTGGAGGATATTTCATTCCTTTGTCTTTGAAAAATTTAGGTGTGGCTCCAGTTGGAGCAACTCCAAGAGCATTGATGGCAATCACTTTTTTTGTTTTTGGATTGTAGATTAGTGCCTGCGTTTCTCCACCCCAACTTAAAACATCCCACATTGTGCAGGTGGCGGCTAGCATAGCACACGATGCATCGATAGCATTACCACCCTTTGAAAAAATCATTGCTCCAGCCGTTGCTGCAAGAGGTTTGCCAGTTATGGCCATCCAATGTTTTCCGTGCAGTGGTGGTTTTTGTGTGGTGACTGGAAAATTATTAAATGATTGTGCATTTGCAAAAAATGATGCTATAAAAAATAAAACAGAGGTTGATTTTTTCATATTTTAATGTTTTTTGTTTTTTGTTTTTTTATAATTTTGTTAAATCTACAAATGAATTTTAAATAAATAAAACATTCATAACAAATGATTTAAATTTTATCGAACAATTTCAAATCCATATCTTTTAAAAAATAAAAACACATAAAATCACTAATTTTATGTGTTTTTTTACTGTCTTACAAAATGTTAAAAGTCAACTGACGTATGAAAGTTTTATGAGAGGGAGCTTTCAGTTTCTAAAACTCCGAGTTGTATCATGCATTCTTTCATCATTTGATAGGTTCTTTCAATATTGTTGTCTAATCCAATTGAAAAACGAATTAATCCGTCTGTTATGCCCATTGCGATCTGTTCTTCTAAAGGAATTTCGCTAGATGTTGATGTTCCAGGCGCACTAAATAAGGTTTTGTAAAATCCTAAGCTAACTGCTAAATACCCTAATTTTTGGCTTTGCATCAATTCCATTAATTCATTGGCTTTCTCTAAAGTTCCCACATCTATGGTCATCATTCCACCAAAACCATATTTGGGATTGATCAGACTTGAATATAAAAGATGCCCCGAATGACTTTTCAAACCGGGATAAACTACTTTCAGTCCATCTTTTTCAAAACGCTCTGCAAGATACATTGCATTATAGCTGTGCTGTTTCATTCGGATGTGCAAAGTTCTCAGATTCTTCATTATGCTGGCAGCTCGCAAGCTGTCCATTGTTGGTCCCAAAAGCATATTGGCTCCGGTATTTACATTTCTTAGACTATCAACAAATTCTTGGGTGGCACAAGTCACACCGCCGAGAGTGTCGCTACTTCCGTTAATATACTTTGTTAAACTGTGAATGACGATATCGGCACCTAATTTGGCAGGAGAAACTGATAAAGGAGAAAATGTATTATCCACAACCAATTTGATATTGTGTTTTTTTGCAATTTTTGCCAAACTTGCGATGTCTGCAATTTCGAGTAATGGGTTACTCACAGTTTCGCAATACAAGACTTTCGTATTGGCAGAGATTGCTTCTTCTACTTTATCCATTTTGGTGATGTCGACAAACGTTGTTTTGATGCCGAGTTTAGGTGCAAAATTCTTCAAAAAAGCATAGGTTCCCCCGTAAATTGTTCTGCTCGAAACAATATGATCGCCAGAACCGCATAATTGCAAAAGGGTAGGAGTAATTGCTCCCATACCTGAGGCGCAAACATTGGCAGCCTCTGTTCCTTCCATTGCAGCTAGGGCTTGGCCTAAGTACAAATTACTAGGAGAAGAATGTCTGGAATACAAATAGCAACCGTCGGCATTGCCCTCAAAAGTATCGAACATAGTTTTCGCTGACAGAAATGTATAAGTAGAACTGTCTGAAATAGAAGGGTTTACTCCGCCAAACTCTCCAAAGTACTGTAAATCTTGAATGTCATCGGCTGGATTGAATTTCATAATTTCTAATTTTTAATTATCAATCAAAATTCGATTATTATAGTCGTAATGTCAATGGTATAACAAAAATTTAGTTTTTAAATCTAATTTTTTTATTTTATATAATTTATTTATCTATTTTTACAAATGATACTTAATTTTTATAGATTTTATTTCAAAACTTAAATCCCTTGCGTATGGCTTTAGATGCTATTGATAAAAAATTGCTTTTTCTCCTGCAAAATGATTGTAAAAAAACGACCGCAGCACTGTCTTTAAAACTTGATTTGTCCGTTACGGCTGTTTATGAACGTATCAAAAAACTGGAAAGAGAAGGTGTTATCGATAAATATGTAGTTTTGGCAAATCGTGCAAAAGTAGAAAGAGGATTCGTCGTATTCTGCCACCTGAAGCTTATTCAACATACCAAAGAATTTTTGACGAAATTCGAAAGTGAGGTAGTGAAACTAAAAGAAGTTTTAGAATGCCATCACGTAAGTGGTGATTATGACTATATTTTGAAAATTTTGGTAAAAGATATGGAGGCGTATCGTGAATTTTTGGTTACAAAACTCACTACTTTAGACCACATTGGCAGCACACACAGTACTTTTATGATAAGTGAAGTCAAAAACACAACGGTAATTGAGATTTAGAAATTGATAACAATTAAGGGGAAATACGTTACTAAATCTTTATAATTTTAACTTTAACTTCAGACAAAATAACTTATTTTTGCCACACTTAAACAAAAACACAAATACTATGAGTTCATTTGACGTAGTCATTATAGGTTCTGGTCCGGGAGGATATGTTTCGGCCATTCGTTGCGCACAACTAGGTTTCAAAACCGCTATTATCGAAAAATATTCCACACTAGGAGGAACTTGTCTTAATGTGGGTTGCATTCCATCAAAAGCATTGCTGGCATCTTCGCATCATTATAGCGAGATTGCCCATTTTGCGGAACACGGAATCGAGATTTCTGGTGAAGTGAAAGTGAATTTAGAAAAAATGATTGCACGCAAACAAGCCGTTGTGGATCAGACTTCGGGCGGAATCAATTATTTGATGGATAAAAATAAAGTGACTGTTTTCAATGGTTTGGGTTCGTTTGTAGATACTACTCACGTGGCTATTGCCAAAGCGGATGGAACTTCAGAAACTATTGAAGCTAAAAACATTATTATTGCGACAGGTTCTAAACCATCTTCGTTGCCATTTATAAAAATTGATAAAGAAAGAATAATTACTTCTACAGAAGCTTTGGCTTTGAAAGAAGTGCCAAAACACCTTGTAATTATTGGTGGTGGTGTTATCGGGATTGAATTAGGACAAGTATATTTGCGCTTAGGAGCAAAAGTTTCGGTGGTTGAATTTATGGATAGAATTATTCCAGGAATGGATGCTTCATTGTCAAAGGAATTGACCAAAGTCTTGAAAAAACAAGGAATGAAATTCTATGTTTCTCATAAAGTGAAATCGGTAGAAAGAAATGGAGATGCTGTGACGGTTCTAGCTGAAAACGCTAAGGGAGAAACGATAACTCTTGAAGGAGATTACTCTCTGGTTTCTGTAGGTCGTCGCCCTTACACTGACGGTCTAAATGCTGATAAAGCAGGTGTAAAAATTACAGACAGAGGAATGGTTGAAGTTAATGATCATTTGCAAACCAATATTTCTAATATTTATGCCATTGGCGACGTAGTTCGTGGCGCTATGTTGGCACACAAAGCTGAAGAAGAAGGGACTATGGTTGCCGAAATCTTGGCAGGTCAAAAACCACACATCAATTATAACTTAATTCCGGGAGTGGTGTACACTTGGCCAGAAGTAGCTGCTGTAGGTCAAACGGAAGAACAATTGAAAGCCTCTGGAGTAGATTTTAAATCAGGTAGTTTCCCGTTTAAAGCTTTAGGAAGAGCGAGAGCCGGAGGAGATTTAGATGGATTTGTAAAAATTCTTGCCGATGCAAAGACCGATGAAGTTTTAGGTGTTCATATGATTGGCGCTCGTTGTGCCGATTTGATTGCTGAAGCGGTAACTGCAATGGAATTCAAAGCATCAGCCGAAGATATTTCTAGAATGAGTCACGCGCATCCAACATTTGCCGAGGCTATAAAAGAAGCTGCATTGGCTGCAACAGATAATAGAGCTTTGCACGTTTAGTCAGTTTTTAAAAATATAAAAACCCCGAAAGATTTTATTCATTCGGGGTTTTTTGATTTAATTCCCTTTATGGAAATATTCTGATTATGCTACAAACAACCCTTTATAACTGTCCCATTTGGTATACATTAAAAATACATTTCCTAAGAATAAAAAACTTGCAACCACATTCCCTTCTGGAGCCAAAAAAAAATGAGTAAATAGAATATTGATGGAGATTGGCATCAAAATGATATAGGCAATTTGAGTAAATTTGCCAGTAATAAAAGATAACCCACACAAAAGTTCTACTATTTTTACCAAAGGCATCAAGTAAATGGAAGCTTTTATTCCGTCATTGAAAATTTTCATATTGCCTACCAAAGGAGGCTCCGGAAATAATTGAAAAAAATAGCTTATTGCAGCAAAAAGTAATAATGCGCCAATTAATGTTCGGATAATAATGGTGGTGATTTTCATATTTCTTTGTTTTAGTGGTTAATAGCGCTATAAATGTAACGAAAAATATAAACTAAATTTATTGTAATTTTGAATTTTAAATATATTTCAATTCTTTGAGAACTTCCATTTTAAAACAAATAGAGAACCCAACCCAATTCAAGCAACAATTATTGGCTTGGGCGCAACAATTCAGGGAAGTTGTTTTCTTAGACAGCAACGACTATCCAGAACGCTTCTCCAGTTACGATTGCCTTCTGGCAATAGATGCTTTTACCTCAATAAAAACCGATTATCACAACGCTTTTGAAGACTTGAAACAGTACCAACAAGTGACCAAAGACTGGTTGTTTGGGTATTTATCGTATGATTTGAAAAACGATATTGAATTTTTGAAGTCTGATAATTTTGATGGCTTGGATTTTCAAGATTTGTTTTTCTTTCAACCTAAAAAACTATTTTTATTGAAAGGGAACCAACTCGAGATTCAATATCTAAATATGTGTGATGATGAAGTTAATGATGATTTTAAAGAAATTAGTGCTCAGTATTCAGTCTCAAGTGTTCAGTATTCAGAAGTTGAGATTAGACAACGTGTTTCAAAAAAAAGTTATCTTAATAAAGTTTCAGATTTACTAGAACATATTCATCGTGGGGATCTTTATGAGGCCAATTTTTGTATGGAATTTTTTGCTGAAAATGCCGTAATCAATCCATTGGAAAAATATTTAAAACTAAATGAAATTTCAAAATCTCCACAAGCGGTCTTTTTCAAAAACAATACTCAATTTTTGCTTTGTGCTTCGCCTGAACGGTATATAAAAAAAGATGGAGACTTGATTGTTTCGCAACCTATTAAAGGAACAGCAAGGCGTTTTAAAGATCCAATTGAAGATGAAAACTCAAAAAATCAATTGGCTTTAGACCCAAAAGAACGAGCCGAAAACATTATGGTGACTGATTTGGTTCGCAATGATTTATCACGAACTGCGCAGAAAGGTTCGGTTAAAGTGGAGGAATTATGTGGCATCTATTCTTTTGAGCAAGTGCATCAAATGATTTCGACTATCACTTCAAAACTAGATAGTCAATACACAGCTGTCGATGTGATTAAAAGTACTTTCCCTATGGGAAGTATGACGGGAACTCCCAAGTTGTCAGTGTTAAAAATCGTTGAAGAACTCGAAGAAACCAAACGGGGATTGTACAGTGGAGCGGTTGGTTATTTTACACCAAGCGGAGACTTTGATTTTAATGTAGTAATAAGAAGTATTTTGTATAATCAAGAAAAGAAATACGCGTCCTTTTCGGTAGGAAGTGCAATAACTTCGCAATCTGTGGCTGAGAAAGAATATGAAGAATGCTTGCTCAAAGCAAAGGCAATGCGAGAAGTGTTGAGTTGAATATAGTCTTTGTTAATTCACAATATTTCCTCTGTTAATTCAAAATTGATTTAATATTCAGCAGAAATAACTAAATTTGGCTATGCAACAAAAATTTGAAAACCATATCAATCGAAACTTCCCTTTTTTAATTGGAAAAAAACTCCTTTTGGCGACTAGCGGAGGTTTAGATAGTATGGTAATGGTCGATTTATTTCATAAATTATCATTCGATATTTCGATTGCGCATTGTAATTTTCAACTCCGAGGAATGGAAAGTTTTGGTGACCAAAATTTTGTTCAAAATTATGCCGAAGCCAACGTTATAAAATTATTTTTCACTCAATTTGATACAGAGGCTTTCGCCAACGATTATAAACTATCGACTCAGGTTGCTGCTCGTGAATTGCGCTATAGTTGGTTTTATGAACTTTTGGAAACAGAAAATTACGATTACATTCTAACGGCGCATCACGCAGATGACAACTTAGAAACGGTTCTTATCAATCTAGTTCGCGGAACAGGTTTAGATGGTTTGACTGGAATTCCACCGCAAAATGATAAAGTAATTCGACCGCTTTTGGCATTTTCTAGAGCAGAAATTGAAAAATATGCCAATGAAAATGCTCTTCAATGGCGCGAAGATAGCAGCAATGCTTCGGATAAATACTTGCGAAATAAAATCAGACATCATTTGGTTCCTGTTTTCAAAGATTTAAATTCTGATTTTCTATCTTCTTTTCAAAAAACTCAAAAATACTTGCAAGAATCGAAGGCGATGGCGGATGACGCATCCTTTTTGGTGTACCAGGAAGTGGCAAAAGAGAAAGGAACCGAAGTTCATTTTGATTTGAATCAATTATTAAAATTGCCCAATTACAAATCGTATTTGTATCATTGGTTCAATGGATTTGGTTTTTCGGCTTGGGATGATATTTATGATTTGATTGATAGCCAATCGGGAAAGCAAGTCTTCTCGAGTGAATTTCGATTGCTCAAAAACAGAGAATATTTGATCTTAAGTCCTTTGAATTCTGAGGATGAAAACGAGGAGTTTTTTATTAATAAAAATCAGAAACAAGTTAATATTCCCTTAAATCTTTCGTTTTGTAACATAGATGACATTTCGAGAGAATCAAATACAACTATATTTGTCGACGAAGATAAATTATGGTATCCATTAGTATTGCGCAAATGGCAGGATGGGGATACTTTTCAGCCTTTTGGTATGGATGGAAAAACTAAGAAACTCAGTAAGTTTTTTAAAGATGAAAAATTATCATTAATCGAAAAAGAAAAAACTTGGCTTTTATGTTCTGATAATCAAATCGTTTGGATTGTTGGAAAACGGCAGGACGAGCGTTTTAAAATTAAAAACACAACTAAAAATATACTTAAAATACAATTGAAATAATGAAGAAAATTATTGTTACACTTTTTGCTTTTTTAGCTTTCGGGATTGGAAATGCTCAAATATTGGATCCAGTAAAATGGACAACCAAAATTGAAAAAAAATCAGATACCAATTATATTCTAACTTTTAGCGGAGTTATCGAAAATGAATGGCATATGTATTCGCAGTTTACTCCAGATGGTGGGCCATTGCCGTTGGAAATTACTTTTAAAAATCAGAAAGGAAATTTCAATTTGATTGGCAAAGCCAAAGAAGGAAAAACTACGACTGCTTATAACGATGTTTTTGAAGTTAATGAAACATTCTTTGTAAAAAACGCTCAAATACAACAAGAGATTGCTTTGACAAATCCCAATGTGAAGACCATCGAAGTTGAATTTAATTATCAAGTTTGCAAAGAATCGTGTATTAATATCGAGAAAAAATTCAGTTTTATAGTGCCTGCACCGCTTGGTTCAAATACGTCTGTTATTGCTACAGATAAAGGAGCTGAAACTCCTGCCGAAGCGAGTGCAACTAAGGCTGATTCCTTGGAGCCAAGTTTAGGGCCAAGTAATTCGATGGTTGCAGAGCCAGAAGTTACCGTTTCATCCCCTAATAAAACGGAATCACAAAAAGGGTTGTTGTCTATTTTCTTTATTGCTTTTTTGTCTGGTTTTGCGGCATTGCTGACACCTTGTGTTTTTCCGATGATTCCAATGACGGTTAGTTTTTTTACCAAACAAAGTAAAAATAGGTCGCAGGGAATTAGAAATGCCATTTTTTATGGAATTGCCATTATTTTGATTTATGTGATTTTAGGATTAATTGTGACCTGGATTTTTGGTGCCGATGCATTAAATGCTTTGTCCACCGATGTTTGGTTCAATCTTATTTTCTTCCTTTTATTGATTGTTTTTGCGGTTTCATTTCTGGGAGCATTTGAAATAGTGTTACCTAATTCTTGGGCAAACAAAGTGGATAGTCAAGCGGATAGAGGTGGAATCATTGGGATTTTATTCATGGCTTTGGCATTAGCAATTGTTTCATTTTCTTGTACAGGACCAATCGTTGGAACACTTTTAGTCGAAGCAGCATCTAAAGGAGGAATTGCTCCAATCATTGGAATGTTTGGATTTTCATTAGCACTTGCTTTGCCGTTTATGCTTTTTGCTATGTTTCCGGGTTGGTTGAATTCGTTACCGAAATCAGGCGGTTGGCTCAATACAGTAAAAGTGGTTTTAGGTTTTTTAGAATTGGCATTAGCATTCAAATTTTTATCCAATGCCGATTTGGTACTTCAATTGCATTTACTAGAAAGAGAAGTTTTCTTAGCTATTTGGATTGCCATTTTTGGAGCTTTAGCACTGTATTTATTCGGAAAGATTTCTTTGCCTCACGATAGTCCAATGACTCATATTTCTGTTGGTCGATTATCACTTGGTTTAGTAGTTTTATCCTTTACAATTTATATGATTCCGGGACTTTGGGGAGCGCCTTTGAAATTAATTAATGCTTTTCCTCCACCTATGGAATATAGCGAAAGCCCTCTAGGATTTGGAGGTTCAGGAACTAGCAGTTTGACTGCAGTTTTGCCGGATGGAGCTAAATTAGGTCCGCATCAAATTGTAGTTTTTGATGATTATGATAAAGGTTTGGCTTATGCCAAAACCGTAAACAAACCTATTATGCTTGATTTCACAGGTTTTGCTTGCGTAAATTGCAGAAAAATGGAAAACAATGTGTGGTCAGAAGATGATGTTTTGGCAATTTTGAAAAATGAAGTAGTTTTGATTTCGCTTTATGTTGACGACAAACGGGATTTGCCGAAAAGCGAACAATTTGTATCTAAATCCACAGCTGCCGAAATAGAAACTATTGGAGACAAATGGACCGATTTTATGATTACTAAATACAAAACCAATACGCAACCTTTGTATGTTTTGACGGATTTAAATGGAAACAATCTTAACAAGCAACAACCAACGATAAGTTTTTCTAGTGCTACAGACTATGTAAATTGGTTAAAAGCAGGAATTACAAACTTCAAAAAATAATTCATTATTTGTAAGTTTTAATTAAAACTCCTAGCCTTGAATAAAGGTTAGGAGTTTTTTTTAATAGTTGTTGTAATACCAATCGCATTTTTACAATAGTCCAAAGTGCTATGCTATTTGTCAGTCCGTAGGAGTCGCTATGCACGAGAGAAGAGATGCTTTACAATGTGGCAAACGGATCAGTCAGATAATTATGTTTGGTATAAATAGTTTGCCTATGCGCAAACTAATTCGATTAGCATTTATGCATAGAAAAAACACGCTAAAAACGAAGTTTTAGCGTGTTTCAAAAATTAAATAAATGTTATTCTTATAGGTATTCTCCGTGTTGAGAAATGTCTAATCCTAATTCTTCTTTTTCTTCAGAAACACGTAGTGGAGTAATTTTGTTTACAATGAAGAATAAAGCGTAAGAAGCGCAGAAGGCAAATACAGAAACTAATACCAAAGCTTTTAATTGAATTAAAAACAAAGTAGCATCTCCGTAAATTAAACCTTGATTGTCACCAACAATTGCGTTTACAGATTTTGAAGCAAATACACCTGTTAAAAGCATACCAACCATACCTCCAACACCGTGACAAGCAAATACATCTAAAGCATCATCGATTTTTCCTTTAGGGAATTTACTAACCGCTAGGTTACTAACCATACTAGCTATGAGTCCGATTGCTAAGGCAGAAGGGATTGTTACAAAACCTGCAGCAGGAGTGATAGCAACCAAACCAACAACCGCTCCGATACAAGCTCCCATTGCAGATAATTTGTGTCCTAAAATTTTATCCAAGAATACCCAACCCATTGCAGCAGCAGCAGCAGCTACTGTAGTTGTCCCTAAAGCTTGTGCAGCAAGACCGTTTGATCCAACAGCGGAACCAGCATTGAAACCAAACCAACCGAACCATAATAATCCAGTACCTAATAATACATAAGTGATACGAGCAGGATTTGCTTTTTGAACTTTTCTTTTCCCTAAGAACATTGCGCCAGCAAGAGCTGCCCAACCAGCACTCATATGTACTACTGTTCCTCCAGCAAAATCTAATACTCCCCATCCGAAGAATAAACCGTCAGGATGCCAGGTCATATGACATAATGGTGAATATATGAAAATAATGAATAAAACCATAAAAAGCATGTATGCCCAGAAACGAACGCGTTCTGCAAAGGCTCCTGTAATCAAGGCTGGTGTGATGATTGCAAATTTTGCTTGAAATAAAGCAAATAATATAAAAGGAATAGTTGGGGCTAGTTCCCATGCAGTGGTTGAGTTTACCCCATTAAACAATATGTTGCTGGAAGGATTACCAATAATACCATCTACAGTTGGCCCAAAACACAATCCGAATCCAACAACAACCCATAGAACAGTTACAATTATCATTGCAATAAAACTTTGTAGTACTGTACTAATAACATTTTTCTTGCCTACCATTCCTCCGTAGAAGAATCCTAAACCTGGAGTCATTAACAATACAAGACCTGTAGCGCATAACATCCAAGCAGTATCACCTGTATCTAATTTTAATTCGACTACGTGAGCACCCAATACTGTCGATTCAGGGAATAAATAAATTGAAAAAACGGATAGTACCAGAATTGTGATTAGAATCACACTTAAAATAATCTTTCGCATAATTTTAGTTTTTTTAGTTATAATTTTCGATAAAAGTATTAAATCATGTAACACCCCCCATAAAAAATATAACTTCGAAGGTTATTTTTATTAAATACGTATTTTAACCCCTAAAAAATTAAGGGTATAAGATAAAATTTAATTTAAATTTATGATTTGTTAAAGTTAGTTTTAAGAAAAATTGCTATAAATTGGCTATTAATTGATCCAAATCTTCGATTATATGATTGGGAGTAATAACGATGCGATTGAGTATTCCCGACTCATTCGTGTATTTGAAAGAAGTAGTTATGATTTTGTTTTCAATTAATTTTTTTGAAATTAATTTATCGTAAAAATAAATAATAGGATAGGAGGGATGAAAAGTAAAACTATTTTTTTTTGAAAAATGGTCCTTTATATAATTTAGGTTTTGCTCTAATTTATGTTTTTGTGCACGATAAATTTTTTGTGCATTGACATAAGTTTCTAAAAAAGCGGGATTCATACCTGCTGCACCAATAAAACATTCTTGCTTTCGAATTTCGGAAATAAAGGAATCGCTTCCAGCTATGACACCGCCCGAAATTCCTATAGCTTTTCCTAATGATGCCACTTTTATGATATTGATATTGTCTTGCTTCAAGAAACTTTGCCAGTCATTTGAAATAAGTCCAAAGCTATTCGACTCGTCAATAACCAAGTCAATTTTTTTCTCTTTCGGAATTGTAAGTAAGATACTCAAATCTATTGGTTGAACGTATTGAGAAGGAACTGCGTCAGTTAAAATGGTAATTTTTGAAATCTCTTTATCAAATAGAATTGGATGCAACTCACCATCAATTAGAATGGGCAAACTCGGCGGATTCATCAATGCCGGATGTGCTTCGGGAAAATGAAACATTGCATCAGCGGTTTTCGAAAGATAGTCCACAACTAATTTGCCTGCCAGCATTCCCGAAGAAACAGTCAACGCCGCCACTGTGTCAAGGTTTTGTGCTAATAAATTTTCAGCAGTTTTATAAATAGACAGTTGTATATTCGAATTTCGAGAACTTCCATAGGCAGTTCCCCATTTTTTGATACTTTCGAATAGGATAGTTTGAAAATCAGTGTTTGCTGAAATTCCTAAAAAATTGGTTCCACCAAAATATAAATATTCTACACCATCAACATTAATTAGGCGATCTGGAAACTCGTTTACGGTCATCTATTTGGATATTAAAGTAACTCCTGTTCCGTTTAATTCCGAATATTGAATGACGCCATCGTTTAACGTTATTCCCGTTGCAATATCTTCGGCGAGCAATAATCCGCCGTCCATATCTACAAAGTCTAATTCAGGCAATAAATGAGCAATAGCCGAAATACCTACGGTAGATTCAGTCATACAGCCCACCATCGTTTTCATTCCCAGTTTCTTGGCTTGAGCAATCATTCGTCTTGCAGGAGTAAGTCCTCCGCATTTAACTAGTTTCACATTCACACCGTGAAAATGATTGTGACATTTGGCAACATCTTCCTCAACTATACAACTCTCATCTGCGATAATAGGTAATGCCGAATTTTCGAATAATTGTTTGTGTCCTTCCCAATTGTCTGCTTTCAGTGGTTGTTCTAAGAATTCCACGCCTAATTTTTTTAACTCAATGGCATTATTTAACGCTTCAGAAACACTCCATCCACAATTGGCATCAATTCTAAAGATAGCGTTAGTATGTTTTCTTAATTCGGTTACAATTGCAATGTCTTCATGCGTTCCTAGTTTAATTTTGTATATCGGCCAAGGCAACTCCTTCATTTTAGACACCATTTTTTCAATGGTATCAATTCCAATCGTATAATCGGTCATTGGGTTTCTTTCTATTGAATAGTCCCATAATTCATATAGCTTCTTTCCTTGTTTTCTGGCATACAAATCATTATAAGCGATGTCCAAGGCACAAAGTGCAAACATATCGTGTTGTAAAAAAGAATGTGCTTTTAGCCAAAATTCTTCTGGAGTTTCATTAGTCACACTTTCGATAAATGGAATAATTCTTTCCAAATTCTGTTGCATTGAATCTACAGTAATTTTATAGTAAGGATTTGAAGTAGCTTCGCCAAAACCTGAATGGCCTTCGCTTTGTAATTCGACTATTAGGGATGGTTGTATAGTATGAGTTTCTCTTGAAATTGTAAATGGATGTTTTAATTTAAGGTCGTAGGTTCGGATAATTAACTTCATTTTTATGACTTATTATTGTGTAAATGTTAAATTTGTAACAAAGTAAATTAATATTTACGTGAAAACAAACTTTATTAATAAGTAAATTTCAGTTTGAAAGGAAATTTATATTAAATTTAGATTCTTAATTTTATAATTATGCTAGTCAAAGTTTTTGGAAGTGCCGTTTTTGGTGTCGAAGCCACCACAATTACCGTAGAAGTAAATATCGACAAAGGAATTGGTTACCATTTAGTTGGTCTGCCCGACAATGCCATTAAGGAAAGTAGTTATCGAATTGCAGCTGCGCTCAAAAACAATGGCTACGCAATGCCGGGCAAGAAGATCACGATCAATATGGCGCCTGCCGATTTGCGGAAAGAAGGCTCGGCATATGATTTGACGCTAGCCATTGGAATTCTAATCGCTTCTTCGCAAATCAAAGGAGACGATATAGACAAGTATGTTATTATGGGAGAACTTTCTCTCGATGGTAGTTTGCAACCCATTCGTGGCGCTTTGCCAATAGCTATTAAAGCCAAAGAAGAAGGTTTTAAAGGTTTTTTTCTACCCATTCAAAATGTGAAAGAAGCTGCCATTGTTACAGGTTTAGATGTTTATGGGGTTGAAAATATTCAGCAAGTGATAGATTTTTTTGAAGGTAAAGCAACTTTAGAACCCACAATAATTGATACTCGTGCCGAATTTTATAAAACATTAGACTTTCCAGAATTTGATTTTAGTGATGTGAAAGGGCAGGAGTCTATAAAAAGATGTATGGAAATTGCGGCAGCGGGTGGTCACAATATTATCAGTTTAGGTAACGATAATACCTCTAACTAATTTTATATTAAATAATTGTAAATCAAATACTTACATTTAAAAATCAATTATTTTAAAATTGTATTTTAAATAAAAGTAGAACAACGATCAATTCTTCCTATAAAATTATGGTAAGTTTTCTGAATTGTTCATCAACCCTAATTCTATTTCTTCTTTAGTTCTATAGTCTAAAATAAATTTGATATGCGTTGGAAGAATATTCAAATTTTGATCAATTGTAACTACTTCATTTAGTTCATATTTTGAAAAATGAGTTATCTCTCTTAGTCGTTCGTCTACATTTTCACCATTTGTAACAAGAACATACCCTAATGGGGGGAAGGTTATTTCTGAAGCAATTATCACTCTATTATTTGAGAAATCTCCAACTACTAAATTAGGCTCATATCTGATCACTCCTTCAATATTATAATAAATGAATATTCTAATATTTGATGGAAGTTCTTTACTCTGTTTGTTTAATATAAACGCCTTTAAGTCTGGAGATAATTTGGACAATTTATCGTTAATCGAGAAAAACATCGCAATAATCTGCTTTAAAACATTTAAAGGTTGGATAGTAACTTTAAATTCCTCCCTATCATTCAAAGTACTTAATGAAAAATAGTTTACAGATTGACTAACCCAATCTTTATAAGCCCTAACATACCAAGTGCCAAAAAAATTATTACAAGCACCACAAATTGAATAAAACCCAATTCCTCCTTGTTTTTTAGTCGCTTTTGATTTATCAAAATAAGTTAATTCATCAAATGTTTTGGCATCTCTCTTGTCCATCAATGGATGAATATTTGAAGTATAATACACCTTATTGTTATTGTAAGTGGATTTTGGTGGAATGTGCTCATAAGTTAGTTGTCTTGTGTTTGAACACACCTGACATTTACCAAGTTTCGTTTTATTTCTTTTTGACATATTCAAAATTCAAGTTCACTATATCCTGAAGGATACAATCATTTATTATTTACTAATCCTTCTTGCAATAATATTCATTTTTCTTGCTCACCTCTAGAGCTATCGCTACATTTGATGACGCAATAATCATCAAAATGTATTAAATGAGTAAAATTAAGCAAAAAAGCTACGGATTTACTACGCCTATTAGACGCAGTACAAATAATGTTACAGGACACAAAGTTGGAGGTAAATTATCTGGAGGTGATTGTAAAATAGTGCGATTTAATAGATTAGTAATTAATCAGAACAGATCTGTTAAAATCATCTATCAAGATGAACCAATTAATCTATTTCAAAGAGATATATCAATTTTTGGAATTGGGGGTTATTTTATCTCTGATAGTGAGCTAGATATTGAGATTAAAATTACTGCACTTGAAGTTGTAACAAAGAAGGTGTTTAATTTGCAAGAAGGAGTTTACCAAAAAATTGGACTCGAAATTGAATTTAATATTGATTCTATTGATGATAATTGCCAAATAGAAGTAGAAATTAATATATCTACAAACGAACAAGCAAATTTACAATATACAAATTTAGGGATGGGTTATATCTCGTATGAGTATTTTAAAGAAAATGACGTTTATAGTCATTTTTATAATTCAAAAAAAGAGATTTGTTACCCTGAACAGTTTTATTTTGATGAAGAAATTATTTTAGATGAATCAATTGATGGAGATTTGACTATTATAAAATCTTGTAACAGATGTCAACGATTTTTACCGATTAATCACATTAATGAAAGAGTACAATTAGCCTTTTCAAATCATTGTTCAGCAAAAGCTCCTTGCACACACGGTAATTTCTCAAATTATCAAATCAAAGAAAGTGCAGTTATTGGTAAAGATTTAGAGGACTTTATATCTACCACACCATATACACTTAAAGATGATTTTATATATTCTTATTATGGACATCAGTTGGAGTGTAAATCTTGTAAAAAGTTTTTTGTAAATGCTGCTCTTAACCATTTACGCACTTCTACCCAACATCGAGAGGACTCACTAAGAAGAAGGTCTTTTGAGCTATTAACTAGAAAATTATTGTCATTAAAGTGGATATACCATATATTCCTAGAAGAACAAAAAGTAGAGTTCGATAAATTTATTTGGGAGAAATTTGATAAATCTTGTTTCAATTGTGGAAAAGAAATAAAAACATCTAATGAGATGGATTTAGATCATACTATGCCTTTAGCCTACTTATATCCACTTGACGAAACCGCAACTTGTTTATGTTCGACTTGTAATAGTTCAAAAAGTGATCACTTTCCTGTTGATTTTTATACACCAGAGAAATTAGTACAATTATCAAAAATTACAGGATTAAGCCTTGAGTTATTACAATCAAAAAGGTCAAACGAAAAGGTAATTATTGAACTTAAAGAAAATATCGTGTGGTTTTTTGAAGAATTTTTAACGTTTGAAGAATATACAAAAGTTAGAGAAGGTAAAACTGTTGCAAATAGTATTCTTCATTCACTTCAGAAAGTTGTAAATAAAAGCTCAATTCCTTTTGATTTAATTAAAGAATATGAAATTCGAAAACATTAACTCATCAAAAGGTATTGATGAACATTAACACTACCCTTGTCCTCAACCCCGTGTTTTTCTATATCTGAAACATCTTCATTATATAGTTCTATTTTTTTAAAGTATTTTTTAGCATAAGGGATAATTGCATCTCCCATATCTTTTTTGTGGCTTTTTCCTAGGTGAAAAAGTACAATCCCATCTTTGGTCAACCGATCTTTACATTGGGCAAGTATTCTATCATACGGATCAAATGATTTCTTTTGGAGAGTGTCAATAAATTTGAGCTTCTCAGTTTCAAAATCTTCAAACTCCCACCCCATAAACCAGTTTCTGATCCAATTAGTTAAATAAAACTTTGTACTGTCAAAAAATGGTGGAGATGTAATTATTGCGTTAACATTCTGTATTTCAGAATTCCAGTCATTTAAAATATCACCCTCAAAGACTTTTCCAGCTTGTTGGATTGGATTTAAAATTGCATTATCAATGGTCTTCAAAACTTTAACACTAAGTTTTTCCATTAAATCTTTGTAAATATAATCTCCTGTAGGAGCATAAGGAGTAATTGGATGAGAGTTTCTACTTAACGCATAAGGTCTATTACCGTGTAGAATATGTAGTAAACAAGATATAATTAGATTCTGATTTGTATTGTGATTTTTGTTCTTTTGAAAATATTCTCTTGCAAGAATAATTTCTTTAAGTGTATCTGGATGATAGTATTCCTCTAATTTTTTATTGAATCCAAACATTTGGGCCTTTATTAATACTTCATTTCCAACAGTGGTATTTTTTATAAAATCTCGAAGTAAATCTAATTCTCTTATGATTGAGTCCTTGTTTGTTTCTCCAATTTTAGAGGAAGTTATAGCGACTGCAATTGGATTAATATCAATTCCGAAAGATTTTCGATTCATTAATGCAGCTTCAAAAGGGATTGTCCCCGAACCTGTAAAACAATCAAGAACTATATCATTCTTGTTTGTAAATGTATCGATTAAGAAATGAGAAATTGAAGGTTTCAACTTTCCATAAAAAGAACATATCGAATGATTCGGATGTCCCCAATTTCGTTTTGAAAATGGGAGTTCTCGGAATGGCTTGTTCGATTTAAAATTATTCCAATTATCTAGATAGTTCATATTTTTTCGGCGATTATAAGTGTTTGTTTTACAATTGAACCATCTTTTGATTTCCTTTCTCTGAGTTTTATATTCTCTTTGAACTTGAAACCAATTAACTTACATAGATCAATTAGGATTTCATCTGTGGGGATGTGGATCCCACCATAAATACTATCTCCAATATCTATAAAAATATAACCACCTGTCTTAAGATATTTGTATGAATTTTCTAAGACGACTTTCATATCAAAAAAATAGTCATTAACCATTTTCGGAATCCTCTTGTCATACCAAATCTTTGGATCTTTTAATAAATGTTCTAATGATGGTAACAAAATCTCTTTGTTTTCACGACTAACATCATTAATTCCAGCAGTCACAACAAGTCTTCTATAACTACTCAAGTCACTTTTTGACTTTAAATACCTCAGAAACCAAAGCTCCAATTTTGTATTTCGAATATAATTTGTGCCGTTTAAATATGGAGGAGATGTTATGATAACATCTATCTTATTTTCTATTGCAGGATCAAAATGTTTTGCATTTGGGGTAAATTTATAAAACGAGTTCGATTCCAGTTTGTTAAACGACTTTAGGTCATCCGTTATCTTATTTAAATTTATTTGACACCTTTCTAAAAAATTAGTAATTTTTTCTAATTCTTTTCCTTTTCGATATCTAATATCTCCGTTCCTTTTTAACAATGAAGAATGTAACAATGCTTCGCAAGCGGATGTTTCTAAAACCTTTTTAACTAATTCGGACTTTTGGTTATCAATAAAGGTTCTAAATCTTAAAACTAATTGATAATTAACCTCTTGGAAATATATTGAATCACCAAAAGTGTCAACATATGTTTTTTTAAGATCTTCACTAATTTCACATTCATTTACAGATTCTATTAATGTATTAGTAAGACTCTCTAAATTTAAAATCAATAAATTTTTGTTTTTGTCATCGAGCTTTAAAACATCTATTTTAAGATTGATTAAATCCTGCAAGAATGAATTAACTTCACTGTAATAAACATCATACCCGTTTAGAATACAATAAACTGGTAATGTACCTGACCCAGCAAATGGTTCATAAATTGTCTGTATTGGAATTTTAATGTGTTTAAGTATGTCAACTATAAAAGTCTCCGAAAACCCTTCCAAATAAGGGAACCACCTATGGATTGATTGGTATTTGGCATCTTTGAATGTAACATCATATTTAATTGTCTTACTTGAATCAATATGCTGTTTTAATTTCTCACTATTCATTTTGTTCACATTATTCGACAAATATAGTGAAAAAGACCCTCCTCTAATTTTAAAGGAAGTATTATTCTATTGAGCAATTAACCTTCTTACAATCTCCGGAGAAAATGAACAACCTCTCCTAGTTCTATAACCATTAAGATTCAATTCTTTAGATATTTCAGTAAGAGAAGTGTATCCATTTTTCATTTGAAAATGTTCAATATAAGTTTTCGCTAATCTCCAATTTTCATTTTCAATACGATTTTTTTTGATAGCCTCTAATCCCTTTTTTTTAGCTTCTAAAGTTAAATTCGAAGGTGTTCCAAGTTTTTTTGTTTTTGAAAGTTCTCTTAAACCATTTTTTGTTCTAATCGAAATGGATTCTCTTTCAAACTGAGCAACAGTTCCGAAAATCCCTAGAGTAAGCGTATTTAATTCAGGTAATTCAATACATTTTAATTTGACTCCTTTGTTTCTGAGAGTAAAAAGAAATTCAACTTCTCTACTAAGTCGATCTAATTTTGTGAATAACAAAGTATATCCAAATTTTGTACAAAGATTGATTGCAAGATTTAATTTATCTCTGTAATTATTTTTACCCGTTTCTTGTTCAGAAATTATATCAACAAGCTCATCTCCATTTGCTTCAATAAATTGATTTATTCTTGATCTTTGTTCTTCTAATCCGAGTATTTGACGTCCAGTTGATGTTCGAATATATCCTACATACTTTTCCATAAATCTTTGTTTTAGCTAATGTAAGCGCATATTTCACAAATACCAAACGTTCGTTTAAGATTTGTGAAATCATTCAATTATGACATTTTATCTAACAAATATTTGATTTAAAGTATAGATATAGCCCCCTGCCGGACGGACTCAAAACCTCCCTTGCTGGAAACAATCTTTTCGACCTCCAATAGGGGGGATACTATTCTCAAAGAATTAATCTTAATAACTCAAATTACTATTCCAAACTAAAAAAAAAATTTTACCAAAAAAATCGAAATTATTCTGACTTAGGTGTAAATGTGTTTTCTCGTTTTAGATTAATAACCGAAGCTATCAACTGTTCAGGACTAAGTTTAAGTTCAATTATAACTTCATCTTCCTCTCTTATTCCTAATTTCTTTATTGATTCTAAACCAGTCTGATATTCGATTTCAGTAGTGTCGTCCGGTAACTCAAATACACTTAAATCTGATAGATTATAACTGCACCAGTTTTCAAAAGTGATTTTATTATTTCTTCTTCTCATCATAAGTCTGTTTTAAAACACGTTTAACTCTTTGATCAATTGCTTCTCGAACTAAATTACTTGTTGTAGAATCTTCTTCATTGACCTTATTTATTAGCCTGTAAAATTGATCTTCACTTAACCTAATTCTTAGTTGTTTTCTATATTTCATATTAATAAATATACCAACGTGATACAAAATTTCATTAAGCCTTGATTTTTATCAATAATTGTGATACTTATTTGAAACAAGAAAGTTAAGAGTGGGTGAAAGACCCCCATACCCTTTCTATATCCAAGTAAAAGATATTCTTATGAAAACTAGTATACATAATGGTATTAATACCTCCCTACTTAATTGGGATTATTTCATTACACTAAATAAAATGAAAAGAACAACTGTTAATCAATGGGAAAGAGAGATGGAAATTATTATGAATGATAATGACTTTTGTCAAATCTATTGGTCTTGTGAGAAAAGTAATTTTAGTGATGGTATCTATCATACACATCTATTAGTAGACACAAATAACCTTATTACTATTAATGAACTTGTCGTTTACTTTTCTAAATACTTAGTTAATGGTAAAGAAATAAGTTATAAGTCAAACCATACAACTGCATATAACTGTAGTAATTCAAAAGAAACAAGTGGGAAAAAGATAATTTATGATCTAGCAAACAATGAAAATAAAAGGATGATCGAATACAAAACATTTAGGAATTTAATTGGTCCGAATAATCAGATAATTCGACAGGAGTATTTTGAGAAAGAGTTTATTCCATTTTATGAGATACAGGGAAAAATGGGTAGAGGTTATATAGAAACAATAAAAGGAATTAAAAACACATCTATATATTTAAACAAGTTCACTGATAGAGGCATTACTACTGGTTATTTGAAAAAATAAACATTAAGTATCTGATAGTGATTTACTTACATACTTTTTTATTACAGGAAGTTTTAATTATGGAAAATATTTTGGTCAAACTCTAGGAATTGTAATTTATGACCATTATCTTTGTCAAAAAAAAGGATTATGGTAGAATTAATGGCATTTAAAACAATGGCAATAGTAAAGGGGCTTTTATTATTACTCCATCCGCATCTTCTTAATGATGATGATTGGTCAGATTGGTTAAATAATGATGGTTTTAGAGAGGAACATTATAACGATGAAAGTAAGTCCTATCTATTTATTGAGTTGAACAAGCTAAAAGATCGATTCGTAAAGGATATGAATGAAAAAGAGGTATTAAATGATGAAGGTAATAAACCCTTATCTCCTCTTGAAATCTACAAATTGATTGAAGGGCATAAAGAGAGAATCGAAAAAGTCAGGCTAATGATTAAAGGCGATATTTTAATTGCAGAACATCATCACAAGCCATCAGATATTTTCTATATCGTAGTAAGGGCATATTGGATAGATAAAAAGGGTAAGAAGTTTAGGAAGTTCTCAAAAAATTTAGGGGCTAAGGAATCTGTGATGATTAATGGAAAAATTCCTGATTCAAAGCTAAATGTTATAATTAAAGAGTTGGAAGGAATGATGTGGAGACAATATCAGGATGAATATGATAGAATATAAGTAGGTATTTTTTTTGCTCTAAAATTATGACCAAAATTATAGTCACAATTTATTATTAATCAAAACTAAATAAGATGAAAATTACAAAAATCAAAATTGAAAGTCTGAAGATTCCATTCGAATTGTTAGAAATGACTGAACCTAAAAAAATACAATCTGTTCGGGTGACTATGTTAGAATTTGGTCAATTTCAACCTATTTCAGTAGTTAAAGATGGTTCAAATTTCTTTGTTGTTGATGGATTAGCCCGACTTAAGGTTGCGAAGGAGTTTCCTGAACAGTTTCCGTATTTAGAATGTGTTATTCGAACAATATCTATGAAGGATATTAAGATGACTCATATTATTGAGAATACTAGAGGGAAGAAGTCAATTATTCAGATTAATAAGGAATTAATCGAAATTTTAGATTTCATTGGGAAACAACAAGGTAAAAAAAGAGATTTTTCGAAATATTTTAACGGTAAACAAAAATCAAATAAACTAGATCGTTTTGACTACGCTTCTTTATTACTTGATGGAGAATATTCATCTTCAACTCTGAGAAACCTAAATAAAGTTTATCAGAGTGAAATCATCCTAAATAAGAATGAACGGACTGGGGTCTTGGATTTAATTGATTCTGGAGAAATATCAATTAATTATGCATATAAGTTGATAAAAGAGAAAGAAGAAAGAATTGAGGCAGAAAGGAGATCCAAAGAAGCAAAGATTATCTCGATGTCATATAATAACAGTGAAGAAAAACCATATAAACTCTATTGTCAATCTTCACTAGAAATGGATGTTATACCTGATGAAACAATTGATTTATTTATTGATTCTCACCCATACGCATTAAGTCAAAGAACCTATCGTAATCAAGATAAATTACTTCACGGGCAAGAAAAATCAGTCTCTGAGTATATTGAAAATTTTGGAAATTTTAATAAAGAAAAATTCAAAAAACTAAAACCAGGAGGTGTACTTGTAACAATAATTGGAGAGTCATACAAAAATGGTTATCAAGGGGTTTGTGCTTATGCACAAATCAAATTAAGAGAGATTGGTTATGAGTTGATAGACGATGTTACTTGGGAAAAAATCAATCAAAAGTACACTCCTCATAATAATAGATTCCAAAATGTCAAAGAACAAATTATTATTGCAGTTAAACCAGGGAGGATTCCAACATTTAATTTACCCAAAAAGAAAGGGTCAGTAAATAATTACAAAGCTAAACCAACTTCAAGTGGAAGGTTTTACATTGCAAATCCAGAAACAGGAATTACAAATGTTATTCGTACACCTGTTTTTAATCCTATTGAGTTAAAGAAAATTGACCCCAATTTCAAACACGATGCCCCTGCACCAGTTGAAATTTACCAACCTTTCATTGAGGCGTATTCAAAACCTGGTGATACTATTTGTGATTGTTTTGTTGGATCTGGTACTATCGGGGTTGGACTTAAAATGGGAAGAAAAGTGATTGGCTTTGATGTTGATCACGAATCAATTGTATTTTCTAACAAAAGATTTGAATATTTTTTAAACGAAACGGGAGAAAATGACCTTGCAATTGCTGTATAATCTGTCGTAAGGGGTAAGGGTATTCAAATTTAGGACTCGACCCTAATATATCCACGTGGCGGGTCTAAAATCAACAATATGAGATAGTTGTTGGATTGGAATTTAAGTCTCCAGAATTGATCCTATTTGTGAAATTAACCCCATTTATTTCTATTAACGTTAAACCTAATCTTTGTTAGAACTATATATAAGCCAAACATAATTGAAGAGCGGGTTTCTGGATGCCCAGGTTAATAATAATTCACTTCCTGTAATGCAAAAGTAAGTCTGTTAAAAATCAATTAAGTTGTTATTGAGAATCGTTGGGAACTTCTTTTCTTTGATAGAGATTTAACCTTCCTAATTGAACAGGAAATAATTCCTCAGCTTTTGTTAACTCAGACAGAGAGATTTTCTTTTTTACATTTGTCCCATCTTGTTTATTATAATTCAATCCTAGAAATTGACTATTAGATTTTGTAATTGATCTCGAAGTTCTAAAAATATTAATTTTTTGGGTTACACTTTTATCAATTATTAGATATGTGAATTTTTCTAGAGGGCCAACTTCCGTTTTATTCAATTTGGGAACCCGTTGATATTGATCACTTTCAATGTTAAAATGGATTTTAAGTATTGTGTGTTTCTGATTATGTAACAATATGCTGATTTGATTCACAAAAAGATTGATATACTTTTTAAGTAAACTTCTAGAATTTTCAATCGAATTTATGTTTTCTTTAATATTTTCATATGTTTCGGGACTATTGTCATTTTTTAAAGATAGATAGATCTCAATCTTCGAAAGTTCATTTTCTAATGCCCTTTTGTCTTTATTTAGTTTCTTTAGGTTTGAATGTATCGATTCCAAAAAATCTGAAATATCGATATTTTTCATTTTACCAATTCCTTTCATTGATTTGTTTAAAGCGGTTACTTTTTCATCAATTTCATATATTTGATTTTGTATCTTTCTTTGTGATTCTTTCAAACTCATTAATTCACTATCGGGATCTTCTTTTAGAATTACTTTAGATAATGTAAATAGATCGGATTTGATCAAATTCCAAATTATAGTATCTATCAAACTCATTGTAATAGATTTTTTAAAATTACAAGGAGTTGCTCCGCTTCTACTTGTACATCTGTAGCTACTTACATTAGTATTATTCCTAATTCTATAGTTCCCATTCAGATGTCTACCACAATCAGGGCACTGAATTATTTTGGATAAAATTGTAATGTGTTTAGTCGATTTATCAGCATTAGTATTGTTGTTTTTTAATTTTTGTTGTACTGACTCAAAAGTGTCAATATCTATAATTGTGGGATACTTTATTTTATTTTGTGAAATAGTATGTGATATTTCACCTGTTTCATAGTCTTGTACTTTCCTTTTATTGTTAGTTATCTTAAATCCAGTATATCCTTCTTCTTTTAAGAGCTTGTTTACGTTTCTTTTACTGTGAGTATATTGTGGAAATCCACGTTTTATGCATTCAAGTGTTATTTTTTTTATTGAAGGATTTTTATATTCTTTTCCAATCCCATTCAAATACCAATTATATATAGTTTGAACTATTTTAGAATTATCATCGTGAATAACTAAAGTTGATTTTTCATTTGTGTTTGTCACTTTTTTATATCCAAATAGTGTTGGCCCAGATATTGAGTACCCCATCTCCATTAATCTTTGTTTGGATCTTCTAAATCTATCTTTTTTCTGATTCATCTCCGACTCTGCATAATATCCAAAAAAAGTAAACATCATTGAACCATCTCGTGATTGATTACCATTTTCATCAAATAAAGAATATCCAATGTCTTTAACATACAATTGAATTTTATTTTTTATTAACCTCTCTTTAATTTGATGCAAAACACTTTCTCTCCTGCCTAATCGAGACAATTCGGTTATAAAAACTGTCTTATACTCACTGTTTTCTTCTAAAAATTCAAATAGCTCATTGACACCCATCTTCCTGTCAAAATCTGATCTACCTGACTCTTTAGTTTTAATGATGTGTATCTTTTTAAACCCTTTTGACTTAGCGAATTTTTCAAGATCCTCAATTTGTGGTTCATATTCCTGAATATCGGTACTAACCCTAACCAATAAAACGGCTGATTTATTTTCCATATTTTAAACTTATTTTTAAAAATATAAGTAATTTTTAGGGTATAATCAAGCCCTAAATTGATTCTGATTGGCCCTCCGGGAGCAGGAAAAACAATGCTTGCAAAACGTTTACCCAGTATTTTACCACCAATGACTTTGCGAGAAGCCTTGGAAACTACCAAAATTCATAGTGTTGCCGGAAAGCTGAAAGAGGTAGGTTTAATGAATCAACGACCTTTCAGAAGTCCACACCATACTATTTCGAACGTTGCGCTTGTCGGGGGAGGAAGTTATCCGCAACCGGGCGAAATTTCGATGGCGCACAACGGCGTTTTGTTTTTGGACGAATTACCGGAATTCAAACGTGAAGTTCTTGAAGTGATGCGCCAACCTTTGGAAGATAGAGAAGTGACGATTTCGAGAGCTAAGTTTACTGTGACGTATCCTTCATCATTTATGTTGGTGGCCAGTATGAATCCGAGTCCGAGTGGGTTTTTTAATGATCCTGATTCTCCACAAACTTCTTCGCCACACGAAATGCAACGCTATTTGAGCAAGATTTCAGGACCTTTATTGGATAGAATCGACATACATATTGAAGTGACACCCGTTCCTTTCGAAAAATTATCCGAAGAACAAAAAGCGGAAAGCAGTGTCGAAATTAGGAAACGTGTTACCGCTGCGAGAGAAATTCAATCTGAACGATTTATTCAAATGGAAAATATACATTACAATGCGCAAATGAATACCAAACATATTCGGGAATATTGCGCTCTCGATGACACTTCCAAACAATTACTAAAAACCGCAATGGAACGCCTGAATCTTTCGGCAAGAGCCTACGATAGAATATTAAAAGTAGCCAGAACAATTGCCGATTTAGAAGCGGCACCGAAAGTTATTTCTTCCCACATTGCCGAAGCGATTCAGTATAGAAGTTTGGATCGCGATGGTTGGTTGGGGTAATTTAGTGGTTTTAAATTTGAATGGGCACGAATTGTAAATCCGCGCCTTTGGGTTACCATGACCTTACAGCACACAAAATCACTTCAAAGCATCCCATTCTTCTCTGGTTACCTCAGTTTTTTGATACTCCATCAAGCATACCCACTTTTCTCCTTGTTTTAGTAGCAAAGCTTCCAGAAGCGTATAAGACTCTCCGATGAGTTTGCCATTGCTATCACGCGAAGTGAAATAGAAAATCCCGGTCTCATGTGCCGTCGTTTCGTCACCTATTCTTTGTGAAAAACGAAACGAGACGTTATCCATCTGCTTGCCTTGTTTGGTATCGATAAAACCCTGTTTCCAGCGAGCAAGGGCAGCGGGCATAATGCAGGAAAACTTGTTTTTTCCCGCTGAAGAGACCAGAACGGCATTTTCGTGGCAGGTAGCCGAGTAGCCCTCAAAATCACCTTCTTTTACTGCTTTGGATATGACGCTCCAATAGGTTTTATCTATTTCAGCTTTTCGCAGCTCGTCCTTGTTAGATTGGCTTGTCACTTTTGTTGTTGCAAAAAAAATAAAGAGGCTGATTGTGGCAAAAAGGATGTTTTTTTTCATTTTAAAAATTAATTCATTGTTAAAAAATTGAGAAAATACTAAGAGTATAAATTGCAAACCCTCAAATAAATGGCTTGTGGGTGCGTTTTGGATTTATCTGATATTAAGGATTTTTTTAGGCTTACCGATAAGGTCAGTCTGTAAAAAAACTTTATATATCCCAACAAACATAGCATAAAACCTTGTATTACAATAAGTTTTTCGTATTTTTTTATAAATGCAACACATCCGAGAATATTCTGTTCGCGATGATACTGCCAAACAATTAATAAAAACCGCTATAGACCGTTTGAATCTTTCGGCATGAGCCTACGATAGAATCCTGAAAGTAGCCCGAACCATCACAGATTTAGAAGCTACACCAACTGTAATGTCTTAACATATTGCAGAAGCGATACAGTATCGAAGTTTGGATCGTGATGGTTGGTTGGGTTAGTTAATTTAGTATATGATCCGCAATTCCGATAGCTATCGGAACCGAATTTGCGGAGCGCGGAATTATCTATTAGAACGTCTGTCGTTATTTTGTTGTGGGCGTCTTGGGCCAAAGCTGTTATTGCTGCTTCTTTTTGTAGTATCTGTTTTGGGCTGTCTAGGCGTTGAATTACGTTGCACTCTTCCTTGTCCTTGTTTTATAGGTTCGGTTGAGGCGTTAGGATCCGGTTCAAAACCTCTGATGTTTTCTTTTGGTAATTTCAAACCCACCAATTTTTCGATATCGCGTAGAAAAACAGTTTCATCTGGGCTAAACAACGATATAGCTTCTCCGCTGGCTCCAGCTCTTCCGGTTCTCCCAATTCTGTGGACGTAATCTTCGGGAATGTTGGGCAATTCAAAATTAACCACGTGTGGCAATAAAGGAATATCCAAACCACGAGCGGCAATATCTGTAGCTACTAAAGCGGTCAAACTTCCATCTTTGAAACTGGCTAGAGCTTTGGTTCTTGCGCCTTGCCCTTTGTTGCCGTGAATCGCTGCTGCTTTGATGCCAGCGCTAATCATACTTTCGGTTAGTTTGTTGGCGCCTTGTTTGGTACGAGTAAAAACCAAAATCTGTTTCCAGTTGCCTTCCGTAATCAGTTTGATGATTAATTTGGTCTTTTTCTCTTTGGCACAAGGATATATTTTTTGAATAATCGCGTCAACAGTTGTGTTTTCTGGAGTGGCTTCCACCTGAACGGGATGGTGCAAAATCCCCATTGCCAATTTCTTGATGTCTTTGGAGAAGGTTGCCGAGAACATCAAGTTTTGCCTTTTTGGAGGCAATACTTTCAGGATGCGTTCGATATCACGTAAGAAACCCATATCAAGCATTCTATCGGCTTCGTCTAAAACTAGGATTTCAACTTTCGATAATGTTATTAAACCTTGATTTTGCAAATCAATTAATCGACCTGGAGTTGCCACCAAAATATCGACACCTTGACGCAATTGAGCTACTTGTGGATTTTGGTTTACACCACCAAAAATTACGGCGCTGCGGATGTTTACAAACTCACTGTATTCTTTTATATTCGCTAATATTTGTGCTGCCAATTCTCGTGTCGGAGTCAATATCAAGGCACGAATGGGTCTGTGGCTTAAATGTTTTCCTTGTGATAAATTTTGCAATATGGGTAAAGTAAAACCTGCTGTTTTTCCGGTTCCTGTTTGTGCAGAAGCCAAAACATCTTTGCCTTCTAAGATGGGTGGAATTGCTTTTTGTTGTATTGGAGAGGGAGTTGTGTATCCTTTTTTGCTGATGGCTTTTAATAAAGCATCTGATAATCCTAATGAGTTAAATGACATAAATGGTGTTTCTGAAGTAAACACTATCTATTTTGAGTGCTTATTTAATTGGGCGCAAAGGTACAGCAAATTTTTGGATTGCTAGATTTTGTTACAAAAGTAGATTATTCAAGTACTTTTTCATAGGCTCTTCTTGGGCTTCCTCTGAAATGCACGATGCCACAGAAAGCATAACCTGTCTTTTCAAAAATTTTCAGCATTGCAAAATTGTCGTGGTTGGTGTCTACTTTTATGCTAAAAATAGTTCTGTTTTTTGCAAAATCCTCGACAAACTCCAGGATCGTTTTAGATAATCCTTGACCGAGATAATTTTCTGAAATTGCTATACGATGAATCACTACAAAATCTGAATTCGTGAGCCATTTCCCTTCAATTTTGTCGTATTCGGGTTCATAATTAATCACAATGGCACAATAACCAATGATGGTTCTTCCCTCCTTTAAAAGATAACCATATCCATTTTCGATATCCTTTTTTACCACTTCCAGGTTGGGATAGCCGTCTTGCCATTGGTTGCTGCCGTCCTTTTTTCTTCTAAGGATTGCGCTTTGTAAAATAGCCCATATTTCGGGAATATCTTTGATATTGGCTTTTTTGAAGTTATAATTCATTTTAGGAAGTATTGAATTTTAGGTTTTAGCTTTTGTTTTGCTCTAAGAATTCAGATATTTTTATAATTATTGTTTTTTCGTATTTTCCGATATCCAATAAATCATTATCACCAGTCAGTAAATAATTTGCTTTTCCATCTTTGGCCAAAGCTAATAAAAAGTTATTATTGGGGTCTCGACAAATTGAAACTTTACTTTTTACAGTAATAAAATCGATGTAAGGATCAAATACGGTTAACATTTCTTCTAAAGCATTCTCGGAGAAATATTTTTTAAGTTTGGGTTTTGTAATTGTTGCTTGAAGTTCTTCGACCAATTCACTACAAAATAAGATTCTAGTATTTTCGGCAAAAAGTATAGGTTCAAGTAAATTGAGTTTTTTTGAAATGATGAAGCTAATCCAAAGATTTGTATCAATAATCAGTCTAAGTGATTTATTTTGTGCCATATCTTTCAGCTCGAACTTCGGCAACAATATTTGCAATTTCCTCTAAACTTGGAGCAGTACTGGCATTTTTTCTCATCTTTTTTAGATAAGACTGAAGTTTGGAAACAGGCGCGTCAGTGACTTTGATATAATTCAAATCTTGCATTTCTTTGATAAGTTGCAAAGCTTTCGGATTTAGTATTTCAATTTTTAGTGCTTCCATAATGTCAAAGTTAAGGAAATGGTTTTTATATAGCAAGATGTTATGAAAACTAAATACATTTTCGAGCTATTGTGTTTTTAATAACCTCGTTGCAAACGCTATGATTTTTCTTCAAACTAAAGCGAAACTCAAGGCAATCTATCGCTAGTGTAACAATTTATTTTTAGATGTGAAATCCATCGCAACAACCCTAAAATGTGATAAATGTCATATTTATTTTTTGTTTTCATTTTCTTTTTAACAAAGCTTTTATACTAGAAAACAAGTATTTACATTTGTTATTGAGCACCAAGGAATTTAGCCATAAAAAAAACCAAAACTGTAATTTTGGTTTTTCTAAAGTTAGATTAATGTTTAATCTAAAAATATAAACGAGATGAATATATTGTATTATCTTATGGTTTTATTGGGTGTACACCTTTTAACCAAATTTGTTTATTCAATTGCTTTTTTAGTTTTAAGTATAAAAAAGTAAAGTAATTAAAACCCATTAGAATTATTTGCTGGTTCTGGTGGGTTTTCGTTATGCCAAATATAAGTATTTATTTTAATTGGTTACAAATTCCTTGGCATAATAAAAAATATGTTTCTGCTTTTAAGACTTCAGTAATAAATCATATTGAACATAAAATTTAATCGTTTTACTGGCAGATTTCATCAGAAAACTAAACACTGCTACTGTCTACTTTCCACCTTAATTCAACTCCGCAAAAGTATTTCCTTGTCGAATATCACCTGTTTTAAAACCGCGACTGAACCAATACATCCTTTGCTCTGAAGTTCCGTGGGTGAAGGAATCGGGAACGACTTGTCCTTGCATTTTTTTCTGGATGGCATCGTCACCTACGGCATTGGCAGCACTGAGGGCTTCTTCTATATCGCCAGGCTCTAACATAGCGTTTTGTTGTTCGTTGTAATGTGTCCAAAGTCCGGCATAAAAATCGGCTTGTAATTCTAAAGCTACCGATAGTTTATTGGCTTCAGCTTCACTTTTTCCTTCTTGTGCTCGGCGCATTTTTTCAGAAGTACCAAGTAGGGTTTGGATGTGATGCCCGTATTCGTGTGCCAAAACATAAGCTACTGCAAAATCACCGCCTTCGGCACCAAATTTGGTTCGCAGTTCTTCAAAGAAACTCATATCCATATAGATGATTCGGTCGCCAGGACAATAAAATGGGCCTGAGGCAGAACTCGCGCCACCACAAGCGGTTTGTGTTTGCCCACTAAATAATTGTAATCTAGCAGCTTCGAAAGTGAGGTTGTTTTCTTGAAATATTTTGGTCCAAACATCTTCATTGTCAGCAAGTAGTGTTTTTACAAATTCACCTTCTTTTACTTCCTCGGGAGTTAAGGCTCTTTCTTCAGTTGGAGCTGCTTGTCCTTGAGTTTGCTGCAGAATATTGCCAATCATTTGGCCGTTTTCGCCTCCAAAAGCATTCAATAATAAAATAATTATTCCCAATGCACCACCACCAAGTATGGCTTTTCCTCCTCCTGACATTCCTCTTCTGTCATCAACATTGTCACTCTGACGTCTTCCTATCCATTTCATAATTTTTCTTTTTTAGTTATTATTACTATTTTAAAAATTAATTTTCGGTTTCTGTTACTTCCTTTAATTCACTAGGTTCATCGATTCCCACAATGGTTTTGTAAATGGTATAAGTCATAGAATACATAAAAGGCCAAGTAAAAAATATTCCAATGCAAAAACCAAAAATTCCAACTGCTGCAGCAATTCCAGCCACAATAACCAAACCTAATAGGGTCAAAGGTTGTTTCGAAACAATGATAATACTTGATTGAATAGCTTGAATAGCATCTAAATTCCCAAAAATAATCAAGGGAGCTGATAAAAAGGTTAGAAATGACACCAGCATTGTCACTACTGTTCCCACAAAGCCCAATCCAGAATACTCAAGCAGCATGGCCAGACCCGTGCCGAATAATGAAATAATGATTACAGAAATAATTATATGAATTAAATACGGTAATTTGTAATAGGAAAACATAGTCGAAACATGAAACTCTTCACCTTTTTCGCCACAATCAGCCATTTTTAGAAAACCCGCCATAAATGGTGTTACAATTGCAGAATACAAAATTAAGCCCGCATTTAGTGGTAAAGCCACATCTAATGGCATCACTTTTAATTGTGAAAACTCTTTCATTTTGTTGGCAAAACTTTCTAGGTTTTCTATTCCGATATAGGAAATTAACCCAGCCATCATCACAATTACTGTTAATACAGAAAAGACTAATAGCATTAGTCCAGCGTACAACGCAATTTTTTTATAATTTTCAAATGCATTTTCGAAAACTATGCCAAAATCTAATTGGTATCCGTTGGTTTTCAATTCTTCTATTCGGTCATTGTTTGGTTTAGTGTTTAGCATTTTTAGTGTGTAAAATTGTTGATTAATTTATAATTTTATTATTGTTTACAACCATCGCAATACTTTTTTGATTGTTCTTAATTTATCTTTATACGGTGCATATCGGAAAGGCAAATCTAAAAAGTTTGATTTGATCAGGATGCTTTTTTTATGAGAAAATGTATCAAAACTTAAAATTCCGTGATAAGCGCCCATTCCGCTGTGACCCACTCCTCCAAAAGGCAATCGTTTATTCGAGAAATGTACCATAGTATCGTTGACGCAACCGCCGCCGAAGGAATATTTTTGAATCATCTGTTTGGAAAAAATTCGGTTTTCGGTAAATATATAAAATGCTAATGGTTTTTCATATTTGCTAATGATACTTTCGATTTCTTTCTCGGTGGAGTAGGTTAAAATGGGTAGAATAGGGCCAAATATTTCGTCTTTCATAAGGTCACTGTCCAATGAAGTTTCCTCGATAACTGTTGGGGAGATGTAGCAATTATCAATATCGCTTTTGCTACCAAAAATTACTTTTTCGGGCTCGATCATATCGACCAATCGTTGCCAGTTTTTTCGATTTACAATTCTTGCATAATCAGGTGATTGGCTAGCATCGACTCCATACGCTTTGGTAATTTCTTTCTTCAAATAGGTAACAAAATGACTTTTCATATCCTTTTGAATCAAAATATAGTCGGGAGCAATACAAGTTTGGCCGGCATTCATAAATTTGCCCCAAACAATCCTTTTGGCAGCGAGTTTTAAATTGGCGGTTTCGTCAATGATACAAGGATTTTTTCCTCCAAGTTCTAGTGTTACAGGCGTAAGGTTTTCAGCAGCTGCTTTGGCAACAATTTTTCCAACGGTGACACTGCCAGTAAAAAAGATATAATCCCAACGCTCTGAAAGCAATTGTTGCGCCACTTCAATTCCTCCTTCGACAACATTGACATCCTTTTTGATGAATATTTTTGAGATTATTTTTTCGATTATTTCCGAGGTTTTAGGCGTGAGTTCGGAGGGTTTTAGCACGACTTGATTTCCCGCCGCAAAGGCTGAAATCAATGGGCAAAGGGCTAATTGAAAAGGATAATTCCAAGGTGAAATTATTAATACTCTGCCGTACGGTTCTTTGTAAATATAATCTTTGGAAGGAAAATTCAATAAGGAAGGAAAGACTCTTTTGGGTTTGGCCCATTTATTGAGGTTTTTTATGGTTTGCTTTAATTCAGCAATTACATAACCCGTTTCAGAAATCACCGTTTCGAAGGCTGGTTTTTTGAAATCGAAGTATAAAGCCTCGATGATTTCTTTTTCGTGTAGGATTACTTCATTAAGTAACTTTGTGAGCGTTTCTTTTCTGAAATCAATGTTGGTTTTGGGTTCCATAATTTAGGACTTAAATGAAGTCCTAAAGATACATTTTTTTCAAATTAAATGGCATTCCAAATTACATCATTTGGTACAGGAGCGATAATTTCTATTTTTTCTTTAGAAACAGGATGATTGAAAACTAGTTTTCGAGCGTGAAGGTGAATTCCTCCATCCGGATTAGAGCGATCGAATCCGTATTTCAAATCGCCTTTTATGGGTGAACCAATAGCCGAAAGTTGGGCACGAATTTGGTGGTGTCTTCCCGTATGAAGATTGATTTCCAATGCAAAATAATTGTTCAATTCTTTGATGATTTTATAATCTAAACTGGCCAATTTGCTCTCTGGAACTTCTTTTAAATGTGCTTTCGAACTATTGTTTTTCTCGTTTCTTTTCAGGTAATGCACGAGTTTGTCTTCTGAATTTTGAGGTTTGTTTTTCACTACCGCCCAATACGTTTTCTGGGTTTCGCGATTGCTGAACAATTCGTTCATTCGAGTCAAAGCCTTACTGGTTCTAGCAAAAACAACAATTCCTGTTGTTGGTCTGTCTAATCTATGTACAACCCCAAGAAAAACTTCTCCGGGTTTATTGTATTTGTCTTTGATGTATTCTTTTACGACATCCGATAAAGGTTTGTCACCGGTTTTATCGCCTTGCACAATATCGCCCACACGTTTGTTAATCACAATTAAATGATTGTCTTCGTGTAGGATTTGAAGGTTACTTTTATCGGAAATTATTTTCATCAAAATTGGGATTCTACTACTTGGTTATAAAAATATAAGTTTTCGAATTGCTTTGGGTTAAAGTCATTCTATCAAAATGTTTTTTTGAAATCTTGTTCATTTTCTTTTTATCAATTACAAAAAACAGCTTTTTATTCAACCTAAGAACCGAATCCAATTGCTTTTCCGTTTTTACCACTTGAACTTTCCCACGGGTATAAAATTGACCTGAATAATGTTTGTCTTTCCAATAATAAATGGGAATTTCATTGTTTTCAGAGGTTCCTTTGATTTCTCTCAAAAGATATTTATCAGAATTCATTTGATGGTCTAATTTTCCTGTGGCAAATAGGGCAAAATAGGCAATAAAAACTACCGCTGGGAAAAATAATGCCGTATTTATTAGCAGTTTTTTTCGAGTAAAATCTTTCCAAAAATACACCACTAAAAACATAATTGGCATTGCTGAAGGAAGCAAATACGTATGCAAAATATTACTGGAAATTGTAAAAAATAGTGGTGTCCAAAATGCCCAAGCTATCAAAAATGAAACCCAATTATTTTTGAAAATGGTGGCTTTGTTTTTCCATAATTTATACAAAACAAGCAGAATCCACGGGAACATAAAAGCAAACATAAGTAGCCAAATCATTCCTTTGGGTTGCGAATGACCGCTGCCATATAAGTCTCCTTTCCAGCCCGGTTCTAAAAAGCGTTTGTAGTGTTCGCCAACGATAAAATAATCAAGGAAACCTGGTGATTGTTGCTCGCAAAAATAATACCAAGGAAGGGCAATTACTGCAGTAATTAGAATGCCGGGAATTATTGAAAATTTAGAAAAAATGGCTTTAAATCTTTTTACGTCCAGGCAACACCATAAAAATAAAGGTGGAAATGTAAGTACTGTAATTAGTGGTCCTTTGGCAAGAAACCCAAATCCCAGAGAGATAAAGAATATATAATTCCAATAGGTTTTTGTTTCGCTTTGCATTGTTTTCCAAAAGGAAATCATCATTAGAGTAATACAAAATTCAAGTGAAGTATCGGTTGAGACAACTCCTGTATGAATCAGAAATTCAGGCATTGTTAATAAAATAAAACCTGGAAGATAAAAGGAATATCCTTCTTTTTTGACCATTTTACCCGCAATGATTATTAGGATGACACTCAATAAAAAAGAAGGAAATCGGGCGGCAAATTCGTTTACACCAAACACTTCAAAACTTCCTGCAGACAGCCAAGTAGATAAAGGTGGTTTTGCCCAAAACGGTACTCCATAATCTATTTGCAAAACAACCCATTGCTTCGTTTCCTGCATGATTCGGGCAATTTCGGCATAGCGCGATTCTGTTTTGTCTAATAAAGGGATAGTAATAGTAAGTAACAATCTAAAAATCAAGATGGCAACTACCGAAATCGATAGTATTCTAGAATTGTTTTTTAGCTTTTCTGAAATCATTATTTAAGTTTGCATTGGGATATATTCTTTTCAATTTTTTTGTATTCCTGTCTAATTTTATACAAATCGAACCAAAGTTTGACTCCGTAGCTCAGTTTTACTTTAGAATCGCCTTTTTCAACCCATAATTTCAAAGGGATTTCGAGCATTTTTTGAATGGCTTTTTCTCGACCAAAAAGAAGAATCATTCTGTAGAATAGTTCTACGTCAAACAACCATTTTGAAATGAATTCTTTTTGAAATAATTGTTCCGAAATTTCTCGAGTGAATATTTTCGCCCCACATTGGGTGTCATAAACTTTAATGTCAAGAATATTCGAAATGAAGGTTGCGATAATTCTCCCTATCAAAAAACGACTGTTTTGCCTTTCTATGATTGAACCAATTTTGCGAATTCGTGATCCAAAACAAAAAACAATTTCTTCATCTAAGAAATTTCTAAGATCTATGAATTCCTCTAAAGTTGTGGCTAAATCAGCATCGAGATAGCCAATGTACTGATGTTTGAAATTGAAATTGCAGTACTGAATTCCAGCACGAACCGCCTCGGCTTTGCCTGAGTTTTTTTTTAGGGAAAGAATATGAATTTGTGTTGGATGTTTGTCTTTTAAGGTCTTCAACACTGCGAGTGTATCATCAGTAGAGCCATCATTTACAAAACAAAACAGGACCTCCGAATTGTTATTTAGGAAGTTGGAATATTCAGCATTTGAAATTCCATTTTCTTCATTGTAACAGGGGATAACAATGCTGGTATTGAAAGATGTTGACATTAAAATGTTTTGTGTTCTAAAAAAAACTTGAATAGCATCTTATTTTTTTACTATATTTAAATTTGATTGCCACTTTGAGGTTTACGCTTAATACTGCTCTTTTTCATTTGGGAAATCCCGGGACTTCACATCTGCGACATATTGCCCAATGGCAGAAGTCATTTCTTCGTATAAATTCAAATAACGGCGCAGAAAGCGGGGACTAAATTCATTATTCATTCCTAACATATCGTGAATCACTAATACTTGACCGTCAACGCCACCACCAGCACCAATGCCGATAACGGGTATCGAAATGCTTTGGGCTACTTTTGCAGCTAAATCGGCAGGAACTTTTTCGATAACTATGGCAAAACAACCTAATTTTTCAAGGAGTTTAGCATCTTCAATCAGTTTTTCAGCTTCCTGCTCTTCTTTGGCACGAACGGTGTAGGTTCCGAATTTATATATAGATTGTGGGGTTAAACCCAAATGTCCCATAACAGGAATTCCAGCATTCAATATTCGTTTAATCGATTCTTTGATTTCACTTCCGCCTTCTAGTTTTACGGCATGTCCGCCACTTTCTTTCATGATTCTGATAGAAGAACGCAAGGCTTCTTTAGGGTCGGATTGATAGCTTCCAAAAGGTAAATCAACAACAACTAACGCTCTATGAATCGCTCTTACCACACTTGAGGCATGATAAATCATTTGGTCTAAAGTGATGGGCAAGGTAGTTTCGTGGCCAGCCATCACATTCGATGCTGAATCGCCAACAAGAATTACGTCAACACCAGCAGCATCAACAATTTTGGCCATTGAATAATCGTATGCCGTGAGCATAGAGATTTTTTGCCCATCGAATTTCATTTCGATTAATGACTTTGTAGTTACTCTTTTATAATCTTTTTTGGCTACTGACATTGTTTTTTTTTTTGATAATTTAATTTGAAATGCAAAATTAGTCAAATAATCTAAAATCAAAGGAAATAACTACTTTTAAATGTCAAATCTTTAAAGGCGATATTGTTCAGGTGAATCGGGCTTTAACTTGTTTTAATTATTTTAAAATCCATTAAAAAAGCAATTGCGATTCCAAGTGTGTAAAATACCAAATCACTCCAAAGAAAACCTTGTCCTAAAACATAATGTCCCAATGTTGTGTTTCGGATTTCCAACATCCATTCGGCTTGATAGAGCTGAAGAAATTCGATGTAGAAACAAAAAGATAAAGCAAGAAATGCTGCCTTTTGTATACTTAAATGGATGAACACCAATCGAACTCCAAAATATATCATTACGGCATAAAGTACATCTCCAAAAAATGTTGGAACTCCTATTATTTTTCTAGAAGTGATCCCAAGAGCAATTACAATTAGTGTTGAAATAAAGTATTGTATTCGGCTGTTTTTTAGCACAATAAAATTTGTATTAAACCAATGAGTAAATGGCCCATAATGTTGCGGCTGAAATGATGATCCAAATTAGAATGCCTTGCACTAAAGGTTTGAAACCAACGGAAACCAGTACTTTTTTTGACAAACCACAACCAATTAGGAAGAGCGTCAACGTCAATGTGGCTTTAGCGAAGCTAGTGATGTAATGGCTATAATTTTGAACTAATGGAATATACGTATTTGCAATCATTGCCAAAACAAAAAGGCCAATGAAATACGGGATTTTAATTTTTGTTTCTTTGCTTTTGAAGATTAAAGTCGATAAAAAAGCAATAGGAATAATCCATAAAGCACGGGCTAATTTTATAGTTGTTGCCACTTCTAGAGCGTGAGGGCCATATTTTTCGGCTGCTCCAACTACTGAACTTGTATCGTGAATGGCGATGGCGCACCACAATCCAAATTGACTTTCGGATAGATTCAGGTAATGACCAACTATAGGAAAAAGTACTAAAGCTACCGAATTGAAAATGAAAATAGTTCCTAAAGCCACTGAAATTTGTTTTTCATTTGCTTTAATAACTGGCGAAATAGCTGCAATAGCACTTCCGCCACAAATTGCGGTTCCTGTTGCAATTAAATACGAAATCTTATCATCAATTTTAAGCAGCTTGCCAAGTAAAACTCCAATAATGATGGTGCCCACAATAGAAACAATGGTAAAAATGAATCCTTCTTTCCCCGCTTCTAAAGCACTGTTGACATTCATCCCAAAGCCCAAGCCAACAACTGAAACTTGCAATAAAATATGAGTGGCTTTGTGATTTAAATTCAGATAGGGATGACCAATAAACTGGGCAATGATCAATCCCATCAGCAAAGCAACAGGAGGAGAGATTAGTGGCGACAAGCATAACACTACAAAAAACATAAAGATGACCTCCCGAGTGGTAATGGTTTTATCGAGTATGCTTTTTTTTGCTGGGTGCTCTTCTGGGTTAGTCTGATGCACGAGTTTCTTTTTTATAATTGCAAAGGACAGCAATAAAATTTTAGTAAAGAAATTGAATTTTACAAAATTTTGGTTATTGAAGTTTACTTATTGTTCAATCTTCTAACAATCCGCCATATTTACTGCTACTGCCAATCCGCCTTCAGAAGTTTCTTTGTATTTGTTGTTCATATCTTTGGCGGTTTGCCACATTGTGTCAATGACTTTATCCAAAGGTACTTTTGCGTTTTTAGGGTCGGTTTCTAAGGCTAATTCTGCGGCATTTATGGCTTTGATAGCCCCCATTGTATTTCTTTCGATACACGGAATTTGGACCAAACCGCCCACAGGATCACAAGTCAATCCCAGATGATGTTCCATGGCGATTTCGGCGGCCATCAAAACTTGAGCGGGTGTCCCGCCCATCAATTCGCAGAGCGCTGCTGCTGCCATCGCTGAGGAAACCCCAATTTCTGCCTGACAACCACCCATTGCTGCCGAAATGGTAGAACCTTTTTTGAAAATACTGCCAATTTCTCCGGCAACCATCAAGAATTGTATGATTTCTTTTTCGCCTGCGTTGTGGTTTTCGATGACCAAATAATACATCAAAACGGCTGGAATTACACCCGCACTTCCGTTGGTTGGTGCAGTTACGACTCGACCTAAAGCCGCATTGACTTCATTGACAGCCAAGGCAAAACACGAAACCCATTTCAGGATTTGGCGAAATTTTACCTCTGTTAAGCGAATCTGTTCCAACCAAGATTGTGGCGAATCATAATGGGCAGAACCTATGAGGTGTTGGTGCATATCGAATGCTCTTCGGCGTACATTCAATCCGCCAGGAAGAATTCCTTCGGAATGGCAACCGATGTACATACATTCGAGCATGGTGCTCCAAATCCGGATTAACTCGTGATGAATATCTTCTTCGGAACGCATGGATTTTTCGTTTTCATAAACTACTTCCGAAATGCTTTTGTTTAGGTTTAAAGTGTAATTTAACAATTCATCCGCATTTTGAATCGGGAACGGAAAAGCACATTTGATCTGCAGTTTTTTCTTGGCATTGACGCGTTCTTCGACAACAACAAATCCACCGCCGATGGAGTAGTAGGTCGATGAGTATTCAGAAGTGTCTAGGAAACTAGCCGTAAAAGTCAATCCATTCGCGTGAAAAGGGAGGAAGTTTCTATTGAAAATGATATCTTCTTCAAAGAAAAAGGGAATTTCTATTTCGTTTCCTAATTTAAGAATGTGTTTCTCTTTTATGGCTGAAATAATGGATTCAATATTCTGAATCGGTATATATTCTGGATCTTGTCCACTTAAACCTAACATAATCGCCAGGTCAGTGGCATGGCCTTTTCCGGTCAAGGAAAGTGAACCATATAAATCGACTTGAATGGAGTTTACCAGTTCAAATTTGTCATTGGCTCGCAATTCTGACAAAAAGCGTTCTGCAGCTCGCCAAGGGCCTAGAGTGTGCGAACTCGATGGTCCAACACCAATCTTTAGCATATCAAAAACCGAAATACACTCTTCCATAGGAGAAAATTTAGTTGGACAAATATAGAAGATTGTGTTCTATTTTTTCGTTCTACTTTTATATATTTACATAATATTAACTCATAAAAATTAACAAATGGAACCCAACCAATCCAACACAACAAATTATAATTTCGAAAAAATTGTAGATACGATTATTCGACTTGGCGTATTAGGTGTTTTATTGATGTGGTGTTTTGATATTTTAAAACCATTTGTGCTCATTTTGGTGTGGGCGGTTGTTATTGCAATTGCTATTTATCCTGTGCATGTATTTTTTGAAAGAATTTTTAGAGGCAGAAAGATTTTTGCAGTTGTTGTACTTACTTTACTTTTGTTGAGCTTTATAATTATTCCCAGTGGACTGATTATTTATTCTCTTTATGAAGGAGTAAATCATTTTCGAGATGCTTTTAATAGCGGGGAACACTTAATTCCGCCTCCAGGAGGAACAACAGATAATTGGCCAGCAATAACCAAACCTATTATTGATATCTGGCAATTGGCTTCAGATAATTTACAAGATGCTGTTTTGAAATATTCCGACGAAATAAAAGAATATGGTGCATTATTGTTATTAGCATTAGCTGGGTTTAGCAAAGGAATTATATCCTTTATAGTCTCTATTATTATTGCAGGAGTTTTATTAGTTTATGCTGATTCGTCAGAAGCTGTAACCAAAAAAATAGTTGGAAAATTAGTGGGTAAAAACAGCGAAAATTTCGCAGAAATAACGGTGATAACCATTCGGAATGTTGTCAAAGGTATTCTTGGAGTGGCATTTATTCAAGCAGCGATGATTGGTGTTGGTTTTTTTCTTGCGGGTGTTCCCTTTGCAGGCTTATGGACTATTTTGTGTCTCATTTTAGCTATTGTTCAAATAGGTGTGGGGCCAATAGCAATACCGGTTGTCATTTATATGTTTTCTGTTTCGGATACAACTACTGCAGTAATTTTGGCTATTTGGATTGGAATCACTCTTGTGTCAGATAATGTTTTAAAACCTATTTTATTAGGAAGAAATGCACCGGCACCGATGCTTGTAATCTTTTTAGGCGCCATTGGAGGTTTTTTGTACAATGGTTTTATTGGCTTATTTCTAGGAGCTATTGTGCTAACAATTGGTTATAAGCTTTTCATTTCTTGGTTAGATACCGAAAACTGATTTCTATTAAATTTTCTTAGTTCGAATGTGAATTATTTTTTAAATTATACCTAGTCTATAGAATTATTACTTTTCTACAATAACTCTTAATTATTTGCTTTTTCAATAGTATATTTTTCAATTTTTACGAATGTGGTATTGATTGTGTTTTTTTCTTAGGTTATGATGTTAATTTTAAGTTTAATATCTCTGTTCTTAGGCTTCAACGAACTTTAAAAAATTTTAAAAAGTTCTTGCTTTGTATTGCAATTACTATAAATTTGCAAAATATAATATAATATCTATGGATTTAGTAGGGTTAATAATTGCAGGATTGGTTGTTGGTTTTATTGTGGGGATGACAGGAGTAGGAGGAGGATCATTGATGACGCCAATTTTGTTGTGGTTTGGAATACCAGCATCAACTGCAGTAGGAACCGATTTAATATATGCTGCGATTACAAAATCAGGTGGTGTATTTGTACACAACAAGAAAAAAAATATTAATTGGACTATTACTGGTTGGCTTACTCTTGGGAGTGTTCCCGCAGCTTTACTAACCTTGTGGATACTTTCTAACTTGAAAACTGATATTGACGTTTTGAACAAAACGATAAAATTTAGTTTAGGTTGGGCTCTGCTATTTACTTCTATAGCTATTATTTTCAAAAAGAGACTCCTTGCTTTTTCTCAGAAACACGCTGGAGATAAGTTTCATAGCGAAAGCAAAACTCAGAATTTCTTGACCGTTGCAATAGGTGTTTTGTTAGGAGCTACCGTAACTCTTACTTCGATTGGTGCTGGTGCTTTGGGAACAGTTACTTTGTTTTTCTTGTATCCTCTTTTGCCAACCCCAAAATTGGTTGGTACCGAGATTGCGCACGCTGTTCCTTTAACTTTGGTTGCTGGCTTAGGGCATGCCTCGCTTGGACATATGGATTTTACTGTTTTAGGGTATTTGTTAGCAGGTTCATTGCCAGGAATCTATATTGGTAGCCTACTCAGCGGAAAATTGCCTGATTTATTTCTTAGAAATGCCATCGCCATGATGTTGTTTTATGTAGGATTCAAGTTGGTTGCCTGATATCAAAAATAACAAAAGCCTTTTATTTTACTGCCATTACTTTTACGCTGCCGATATTGATTAAGTGCAGTTCAATGTGTCTGTCTTTGGCTTTTCTTTTAAATTCACTAATGATCTCTAAAATATCATAGTCAATTTGGCGACTTTCACTTCCGTCGATGGTGAGAATACAATATTCAGGAACTTCGTCTAATGCTTTTCTTAGTTTGACTTTGTTTAGGAAAGTCACATTATTATTCAGTTTTATGTATTGCGTTTCGATGCCGTGATGACGAGTAAGACTTATTTTATATTCTACTTTGAAGTTACTGTGAATAATATAATAGATTGATATCAATAAGCCTATGCTTACTCCAATCAGCAAATCAGTAGAAAGAATTACCACAATAGTGATCATAAATGGAATAAACTGTTTGCGTCCCAAACTCCACATATTGCTGTACAAACTTGGTTTTGTCAGGTTGAATCCTGTAATTAATAAAATAGAAGCTAGTGAAGCATAGGGTATTTTATTCAATAAAAAAGGAACTAATAAAACCGCTAATAATAAAAACAATCCGTGTGTAAAAGCCGAAAGTTTGGTTCTTGCTCCAGCGTGTACATTAGCAGAACCTCTTACTACTACCGCCGTCATCGGTATTGCCCCTAATAATCCACAAGTCATATTTCCAATTCCTTGAGCAACAAGTTCACGATTTACAGGTGTGATGCGGTTGCGTTTGTCTAATTTGTCAACTGCCTCAATACAAAGCAAGGTTTCTAATGAGGCTAATAAACCGATAAGAATACCGTGTTGCCAAATTTCAGAAGAAGAAAATAGTTGTGAAAAATCTGGAAAAGTGATGCTTTCGAAAATATTCAAGGGGATCGAAACCAATTGCGTTGATCTAAGCGAATAATCCGATGTAATATTCGTGAATACAATATTGGTAATTACTCCAATAATTACAACCAAAAGCGGAGCGGGAATAATTTTTAATTTTTTGGCAAAGGGCTGCTGCAGAATGACAAGTACCGCAATTGAAACGGTAGTAATCAGAATGGCTCCTCTGGTAATGTGATAATTAAAGTTTTTGATATTGCCCAGAAAATTGTCAGGCGAAAACAACTGAATGAACCCACTGGTCCAAAAGTCGGGTTTGTCGTATCCTAATGCTAAAGGTATTTGTTTCGAAATTAGAATGATTCCAATGGCTGCCAACATTCCTTTGATGACCGAGGACGGGAAATAATTGGCAATCGTGCCCAGTTTAAGCAATCCCAGAATTATTTGAAAAAGACCCGCAATGACTACCGCGAGGAGAAAAAGTTTGTAATCGCCCAACGAAATAATGGCTGCTGCAACCATAGTCGTCAAGCCTGCTGCAGGACCTGAAACAGCCAATTGAGAACCACTCGCTAATGAAACTACCAATCCACCAATGATCCCGGAAAGAATCCCAGAGTAAAGCGGTGCGCCTGAGGCCAAGGCTATTCCCAAACAAAGCGGTAATGCAACTAAAAAAACGGAAAGTCCAGCGGGTAAATCGTGTTTAAACCAGATAATTCTATAGTACTTGAGTGCTCTATTCATTTTATGAAAATTATGCCCAAAGGTAAGAATTTTATAGAGGTACTTTTGAATTTAGCACACTAAATATTCATATGTTTTGAATAGCTCTCCGTTGATTTTAATAATACAAGAAACTTTGTTTTTTGAACCAAGTTGATGATGACTCAGGTTTTATACTTCATCCTCAATGTATTCTAAAATATCTCCAGGTTGGCAATTCAGCGCTTTGCAAATCGCTTCCAAAGTACTGAATCGAACAGCTTTTGCCTTTCCTGTTTTTAAGATAGAAAGGTTAGACAATGTCAAATCGATTTTACTAGATAGTTCGTTAAGCGACATTTTACGCCGCGCCATCATTACATCTAAGTTTACTATAATTGCCATATCTTAGATTGTAAATTCGTTTTCCGATTGCAATTCGACTCCTTTTTTGAAAATAAGGGCAATAACATAAAGCACTGCTGCCATCAAAATAAAGGCTTGACTATCGACAAAAAATTTATTCAAAGGTTCGATTTCGTATCCGCGATGTTGCCAGTTTTTTCCAACCTCACGACCGATAAAGCTCACAAGCCCAATAGCAAATGTCATATTGCTCAAACGAGTAATTTTTGTAGAAACAAAAGTATTGAACGGTTTTTCAAGATCTAACTTGAGCAGAAGATCAATAACAATATAAAATAAAATGCATTTAAGAATCGAAAGGATTAAAACAAAACTATACATTCCATAAAATACCCAGTGACTGCTATTGTACAAGGCGCTTAAATCCATTTTTTCGTATAAATTACCGACGACTTCTGGTTTGAAAATACTAAATGCAAAATTGACCAATAAAGCACCGGCTTCAATGCACAAGCCTACAAAAATAATCCAAGCTACAATTTGTAGCACAATAAATACAAAGTTGTTTTTTGCTTTCATATATGTAAATGTTTATTTGTTAGTTGTCATATATGTTATCGCCTTTTGTTTATTGGTGTTTACTTGCGTAAACTTTTTGTTAATGGCGATTTCATAATTATTTCATAATTTAAAATTATTCAGCAAATATAATAAATATTTATTGAATAACAATAAATATATAACTATAAAAGACAAATATTTTTTGAATCAATAATTGATTGTGGTGAAAGTTTGGATTGTACTCTAAGGATTTTAGTATAAGCTTCCACAATTCAGATAGCTATCGGAACCGACTTTGAGGTAGTGATTTACGATTTCCAACCGACTTTATTTTGGGTTTAATTTTATGTCAGTCACAGACTGACGAACACATCCTCAAAGTCGGAGACATTGTGGAGCAGGCTAAACTAAAAAATTTACGCCTGCTTAAAGAAGTTATGGATGGAATAAATGGTATTTGATTGGATAGGTTTACAAGTTATTGCTCCCGTTCCGTTGTCAGAATCAGTCGCGGTTTGACATTTAAACTCCATTTAAAAATCTTTGTAGGTAATAGTTTTTTTGTAAATTTGGAAAAAGTAAATTTTTTGTATTATGAAAACACAAATTATACAAGATTATAACGGATTGCCAACGGGCGTTTTTATTCCGATTGAAGATTGGGAAAATATAAAAAAACACTATCCCAATATTGAGAATGTTGACCAAGAATTGCCTCAATGGCAAAAGGATATGCTTGATATTCGTTTAGCTGATGTAAACAATCCAGATAAATTAGAACCTATCGACGAACTTTTTAAAGTTTTGGACGCAGAATGAATTATACGGTAATCAACCACAAAGAAGTTAAAAATGATGTTTTGCAAGCCAAAGATTGGTACAGAAGTCAGCAAAAAGGCTTAGAAAAACGATTCGCAAACGAAGTTAAAATTACACTCAGCTACCTTATTAAAAATCCTTTATTGTTTGAGGTGAAATACAAAACCGTAAGAACTGCCTACACTGCAATTTTTCCTTATGGAGTACATTATCACCTTAACGAAAATACCAAAACTATTACTATCCTCGGCATCTTTCATACCTCAATATCGCCTGATAAATGGGTTAAAAGATTATAGAATGACATAAGAAAAAATCAAACTAAATAATATCAATAAAAAACTTCGCATAGCAACCTCACGACTTCGGGTAGCGGGGTCTGGGGTAAAACGCGTTGCAAACGCTACGATTTGATTATTGATTTAAGTAAGTACTCGATGCAATCGAGCACCAGTGGGGACACTTCGGGCAGCGGGGGTTTTACAACAGATACAGATGTTACCAGATGGACTTATATTTTTTCATTGTCAGAAACAATGCTTACTTTTGAGCCAACACCTACTAAAATACAACTAAAAGAATTTTTCAAAGCATTTTCATATAAAACTTCAATTTTATATTCACACTCACTAATTCTTTTTTTAGAATTATTTCTAGCAAAAATATATCGAGAATTATTTTTTTCTAAATCCCAAGGTACAGATTTACTGTGAAGAGTGACGTCACCTGAGATTAATATAAAATCTATTATTGTTGCTCTTTCACCTTTGTTATTTAAATCAATTTTAATTTCTCCATCATGTTTTGTTCCTGCTCCATTCAACCAAAGTTTTGGTGCAACTATTAATTTTATAGGTATAGGCGCTTAGAGCACCCTTGTTATCTATTGATTTTATTGATATTTATTCAAATTTCACCATCTTTTTCATTAACACATCGAAGATTGTCCCCATATTTGACCTTCTATTGTATC
>NZ_JBIKRX010000017.1:0-48048 GCF_044348915.1 Flavobacterium sp.
AGAGAACTATAAACAATTATTCCGTAATCCACTTTAAGGAAACCGCCGTACACGCAAGTACATACGGTGGTGTGAGAGGACGACAAAGTTAAATACATTACTTAACTTTGTCTCCTACTTTAATTTAAAAACTTTGATTTAAAGCTTCCAGCCTTTTGAAGGCTGAAGCTTTGCAATGTTTAAAACAAGCCTTCAATAGACAAATATCTTTCGCCTGTGTCGTAGTTAAAGGTGAGTACAACCGCACCGTCTGGAATAGTTTCCAATTTTTTTGCTACTGCTGCCAATGATGCTCCAGTCGAAATACCCACCAGAATACCTTCTTCTTTGGCTATTTTTTTGGCGAATGCAAAAGCATCATCCTTGCTAACTTGTATCACTTCGTCGATGTATTGGCTATGATAATTCGCAGGGACAAATCCAGCGCCAATTCCCTGCAAAGGATGAGGTCCTGGAGCTCCACCACTCAATACGGGCGACAATTCGGGTTCAACAGCAATTACTTTCAAATTAGGAAATTTAGCTTTCAAGACTTTTGCTACACCCGTGATGTGTCCGCCAGTTCCAACACCTGTGATGATATAATCTAAACCATCAGGAAAATCAGCTAGGATTTCTTGGGCGGTTGTTCTTTCGTGAACAGCGACGTTTGCAGGATTATCAAATTGTTTTGGTGACCAAGCATTTGGGATTTCAAGAACTAATTCAGCGGCTTTTTCGATAGCGCCTTTCATTCCTTTTTCACGAGGTGTTAGCACAAATTCGGCTCCGTAAATTTCCATTAATTTTCTGCGTTCTACGCTCATAGAATCGGGCATTACTAAAATCACTTTGTAACCTTTGACAGCGGCTACCAAAGCTAAACCAATTCCCGTATTTCCTGAAGTTGGCTCAATAATTACGCTATCAGGATTCAATAATCCTTTACTTTCGGCATCTTCGATCATTGCCAAGGCAATTCGGTCTTTGATACTATTTCCTGGATTCGATCTTTCTAATTTAATCCAAACTTCTTTGCTGTTACTAAATAGCTTGTTGATTTGAACCACAGGTGTGTTTCCAATGGTTTCTAAAATGCTTTTTGCTTTCATATTTGTTTATGTTATGATTCGAATATTGTTTTTTATAATTTGTAATGGATTGCTAATTTACATAAAAATAGTATAGGGATTAAATTGGTGTGGAAACAAAAAACCCTCACCTCCCGAAACTTCGGGACTGCAAGGGTTCTAAAAATATAGGATGAGATTCCCGCCTGCGCGGGAATTCGGATTAGTATCTGTAATACTCCGGTTTGAAAGGCCCTTCAACCGCAACTCCAATGTATTCTGCTTGATCTACACGCAAAGTTTCTAGTTCAACACCTAGTTTTGCCAAGTGCAACATCGCCACTTTTTCGTCCAAATGTTTTGGTAACATATACACGTCATTGTTGTATGCCGCGCTATTTTTCCACAATTCGATTTGAGCTAGAGTTTGGTTAGTAAAGGAGTTACTCATTACAAAACTTGGATGACCTGTAGCACAACCAAGGTTTACCAAACGACCTTCGGCCAAGATGATAATGTCTTTTCCAGCGATAGTATATTTGTCCACTTGTGGTTTGATTTCGATTTTCGATGCGCCGTGGTTTTTGTTCAACCAAGCCATATCAATTTCGTTATCAAAATGTCCGATGTTACAAACGATAGTTTTGTCTTTCATTTGTTCGAAATGAGAACCCAAAACGATGTCTTTATTTCCTGTTGTAGTGATGATGATATCAGCATTTCCAACAACAGTGTCTAATTTTTTAACTTCAAAACCGTCCATTGCAGCTTGTAAAGCACAAATTGGGTCAATTTCAGTAACTGTTACAATAGAACCCGCACCTCTAAAAGAAGCAGCAGTTCCTTTTCCAACATCACCATAACCACAAACGATTACTCTTTTTCCAGCCAACATAATATCGGTAGCACGACGAACTGCATCAACGGCACTTTCTTTACAACCGTATTTATTGTCAAATTTCGATTTAGTAACCGAGTCATTTACGTTAATGGCAGGCATTGGCAATGTTCCCGCTTTTACTCTTTCGTACAATCTATGTACACCTGTAGTAGTTTCTTCGCTCAATCCTTTGATTCCAGCAACCAATTCTGGGAAACGGTCAATCACCATATTGGTCAAATCACCACCATCATCAAGAATCATATTCAATGGTTTTCTGTCTTCGCCAAAGAATAAAGTTTGTTCGATACACCAGTCAAAAGATTCTTCATCAAGGCCTTTCCAAGCATAAACTTGAATTCCAGCAGCAGCAATTGCAGCAGCAGCTTGATCTTGAGTTGAGAAAATGTTGCAAGACGACCAAGTCACTTCAGCGCCAAGAGCAATCAATGTTTCAATCAAAACCGCAGTTTGAATCGTCATATGCAAACATCCAGCAATACGAGCACCTTTAAGCGGTTGTTCGTCTTTGTATTCTGCACGAAGTGCCATCAAACCTGGCATTTCAGCTTCGGCTAATTCAATTTCTTTTCTTCCCCAAGCCGCTAGAGAAATGTCTTTTACTTTGAAAGCCACATAAGGCATAGTCGTTGTACTCATTTATAGTATATTTGTAATTGTAAAATTTTTTGCAAATTTACGCAATAACTTTAGAATTTAAAAAGCATTCGGGAACATTTATGAAATGTTTAATAGCCTAATCTTTTGAATTTTAATGAAATAATTTATTTTTTTAAGGAGCTAATCCTGCTGTACACTATATCTTTTCTGCCTCCCGATAGCTATCGGGACGGCATAAAAGGATGCCGTTTCCATCAGGGCTAAAAATCACGTTGCTAAAATGCCATTATTCAAAACCATAATCTTCAGTCCTACAACCCAAATCCTAGTTTGGGAAATCACCGAATCCCGAGAGGAATTATTGGGCAATGTAGTGCTGAAAGAAAAAACCCAACTTCGATTAAACGCAATGAAATCCGAAATGCACCAACGGGCTTTTTTGAGTGTGCGTATGCTTTTACAGGAAGTTGGCTATACTGATTTCGAATTGCATTACGACGAATTTGGAAAACCTTATTTTCTGGATGGAAAACACGTTTCTATTACACATTCGCATCATTTTTCTGCCATTATTATCAGTGATGAAACGGTTGGAATTGACATCGAAATGCAAAGAGAAAAAATCATCCGCATTGCCGATAAATTTGTAAACGAGAAAGAGTTGAATCGCCTAAAAAATTTCGACACCGAAGATTATATCAAAAAATTGACTGTAAAATGGGGAGCCAAAGAAGCCATTTTCAAAATCCGAAACGAAAAAGGAATCAGTTTCAAAGATCACATTCAAGTTAATACATTTGAAATTGAAGACCAAAAAACAAATGCAATTCTTGAATTCGAAAATATAAAACAAGTATTCTCCATTTACTTTGAAGAGTTTGAAAAATTTACTTTAGTGTATGCCTTTGAAAATTAAAAATTAATCCGCGCCAATCTGTAAAAATCCGTTTTATCCGTGTGCCAATAATGATAAACATCTACAACCAAATATTAAAATCAAAAGCCAATAAAGAGAAACTTCTCGCCATTCTCCTCGATCCCGATAAAGTCGATTTGAATCAGGTTGAGATTTTAATCGAAAAAACAAACCAATCACCCGCAACCCACATTTTCATTGGCGGAAGCCTGGTACAAAACAATATAATCGACGAATTAATTCTAAGAATAAGGCAAGTCTCCCCTTTTGGGGGTCGGGGGGCTTTACCAATTGTTCTTTTCCCAGGAAATCCGGCGCAAATTTCAAACGAAGCCGATGCTATTTTGTTCCTGTCTTTAATTTCGGGCAGAAACCCTGATTTTTTAATCGAACACCAAATACAAGCTGTTCCAATTCTTAAGAAAACCAATCTCGAGATCATTTCAACAGGATACATCCTCATCGAAAGCGGAACCGAAACTGCCGTTGAACGCGTAAGCAAAACAACGCCTTTGGCCAGAAATAATCCAGAATACATTTTACAAACGGCGCAAGCTGGAGAGTTGTTGGGGAATAAATTAATCTATCTCGAAGCAGGAAGTGGTGCCAAGAAAGCCGTTTCCAAGGAAATCATTCAGCTAGTCTCGCAAAATATCGATATTCCCTTAATTGTTGGCGGTGGAATTGTAGATTTGCAAGGAATTCAAAATGCCTATGATGCAGGTGCCGATTTGGTGGTTATCGGAACGGCGTTTGAAAATGACTTGAATTTTTTTAATCAAAATAGGTAAAGACGTTGCAATGCAACGTCTCTAACGAAAATGAAAATCAAATGTTAGATTACTTTTTCTCTCAATATAAAACCTACTCCACCTTTAATATTTTTCTAGAAATTACAGCAGTAATTTTTGGTTTAATGAGTGTTTGGTTTGCAAAAAAGGACAATACTTTGGTCTTTCCCACGGGACTAGTGAGCACTTTTATATATGCGTACTTACTATGGCAATGGGAATTGCTCGGAGATTCAATGATTAATGGCTATTATTTTATAATGAGTATTTACGGTTGGTATCATTGGACTCGTAAAAAAGGCGATACAGTTGAGTTTCCCATTGCGACAATGACCAATAAAGAAAAAAAAGCTGCCATCTTTATTTTCGTGTTAACAATCGTTTTTGTTAGTATTGTATATCTTTATTTTAATAAATTTACCAATTGGTATTCCTATATTGATACTATTTTGACTGGACTATTTTTTGTCGGGATGTGGTTAATGGCAAAACGAAAAATCGAAAATTGGATTTTTTGGATCATTGGCGATATTATTTCCATTCCATTGTATTTTGCAAAAGGATACACATTTACTAGTTTTCAGTTTTTAATTTTTACAATTATCGCCATATACGGTTATTTAGAATGGAAAAAAATCTTAAACAAGTCCGAAATACAGAAGGTTCAGAGATATTAAAAATAACTCTTTTTGGCCCTGAATCAACTGGAAAAACTACATTGGCAATCCAACTAGCTGAACATTTTGAAACAGCCTGGGTTCCCGAATTTGCCCGTGATTACCTTCAGGGAAAATGGGATAAAACGGGACAGATTTGCTCCGTTGATGATATGCTTCCTATAGCTTATGGACAAACTCAATTAGAAAACGAAAGCCTATCTAAGGCGAATAAATTTCTTTTTTGTGACACGAATTTAATGGTGACCAAAGTGTTTTTCGAAGTCTATTATAATTTCTGTGACCCAGCAATAGCTAAAGCTGCGAGGAAACACGAATATGATTTGTTTTTCCTAACCGATATTGATGTCCCTTTGGAAAAAGATGATTTGAGAGATAAACCCGAAGGTAGAGAGGCAGTTTTTAAGGCGTTTAAACAAGCATTAATAGATAACAAAAAACCATTTATTGTTCTCAATGGGGATAAAGAGTCTCGATTAAAAAATGCAATCACAATCTTAGAACAGTTAGAAAAAGCAAAAAAACTTGGTTTTTCGTCTGCTGATTTGCTGCAAATAAGGGAACATGGAATTCCATTAGAAAATTTAGTTAATCAAATTAATTATTACAACAATGGGATTGCCAAAGCCGTTTTGGTCAAACCAGCTCAGGTTTCTAGTGGAATTGCAAAATTTTCAGGCGATGAGATTCAGCAAAAAGCTGAGTTTTTTGATGCTAATAAAACGAATTTGAAATTGATAAAATTCGTTCCCGCTTCAGGTGCTGCAAGCAGAATGTTTCAATTTTTGAATGAATTTTTGAATGAGTTTGATATAGAGAAAGAAAGTATCAATGCATACATCAACAGGAAAAAAGCAAGTGAATTAGCGGTTTTTATTGTTGGATTAGACAAACTCCCTTTTTTCGATGAGATTTATTCAAAGCTGAAAGAAACCAACCCTAATTTTAATGTTTTAGAAAGGGATGCTAAATTTTTCCATTTTATTAAAACAATGTTGTCTTCGGAGTATTTTAATTATGCAAATAAACCGAAAGCAGTGCTTCCTTTTCACAAATACAAATCGCATATAGCAACTCCAATTGAGGAACATCTGTATGAGTGCACCAGATATTCGAGGTCCAATGGAAGTTCTCATTTGCATTTTACAGTTACCGAAATGCATCAAATTGGTTTTGAAACTGTTATCAAAACTGTAAAAAGAAGAGTAGAAGAAGAAACACAAACAAAAATTGATGTTAGTTTTTCGTATCAAAACAAAGCCACCGATATACTTGCCGTTGATGATTTGAACAAGCCTTTTCGAGAAGATAACGGAAAATTACTTTTTAGGCCAGGAGGACATGGTGCTTTGATTGAGAATTTAAATAATTTGGATGGAGATGTGATTTTTGTCAAAAACATCGACAATGTAATTCAAACTCATGTAGAGATCAATACTTTGTATAAAAAGGCATTGGCAGGAATAATGATAGAATTGCAACAACAGATTTTCAAATATTTGAATGCTATTGATAGTGGTCAAGAAATAAACGTTGAAGAAGTTATAAATTTTGCTAAGACTCGCTTGAATATTAAAGGGTCTAAAAAAGTCTTTAAATATACTTTGGAATATCAAAAGGAATACATCAAAAAAATTCTCGACAGGCCTATAAGAATTTGTGGTATGGTCCGAAATGAAGGCGATACAGGAGGAGGGCCTTTCTGGGTTCGAAGTCCGAAAGGAGCGGTTTCGTTGCAAATCGTAGAAACTTCTCAAATTGATTTAACAAATCCAGAACAAGCTACAATTTTTTCTGGCTCGACTCATTTTAATCCAGTTGATCTAGTTTGTGGAACACAAAATTACAAAGGGATTAAATTTAACTTAGCTGATTTTGTAGATAAGAACAGTGGGTTTATTGTGAAGAAAAACAAGGATGGAAAGCCATTAAAAAGCTATGAATTGCCTGGCTTGTGGAATGGAGCAATGGCGAAATGGATAAGTGTTTTTGTTGAAGTGCCTTTGATTACATTCAATCCGGTAAAAACAGTAAATGATTTACTGAAGGAACCGCATCAACCTCAATAATTTTGGAAACCGATAAAATCATATCCGAATTACAATTCAAAGCCGTACGAAGTAGCGGAGCTGGTGGGCAAAACGTGAATAAAGTTGCCTCGAAAGTAGTCTTGTCTTTTGATTTAAATGCTTCGCAAGCTCTATCGGAAGAGGAGAAAGCTTTGCTTGAAAACAAATTGGCTTCCAGACTTACTTCTGAAAAAATTCTGATTTTGAATTGTGATGAAGACCGAAGTCAACTCAAGAATAAATCTATTGTAATCAAGCGTTTTCTGGATATTATCACGGCAGGACTCCTCGTTCCGAAGATTAGGAAAGCAACAAAAGTCCCGAAATCAGTTATTCGAAAAAGAATCAAGGATAAAAAGACTGTGTCAGAAATAAAAAAATCGCGCAGAAAGCCTGATTTTTAGTTGTTTCAAAAACTTTAACTTTAAACTTGGAACTTCAAACAAATACTATATCTTTGCCCCGTCTCAAAGGGGTGCTCTAAATAACGAGCTGAGATTATACCCATAGAACCTGAACAGGTAATGCTGTTAAGGGAAAATAGAATAACAGATGAAGTGCACGTTATCTGAAAATTCAAAAAACCATTTTTTAATTTAACAAAAGAATAATTCCCCCTTTTATTCGTAAAACCATTTACGGATGAACCATTTATTTTATATACGAAGTACAAAGTACAAAGTACAAAGTAGTAAGACAAAAACTTTTAAACTGTTTTCAGGTCTATTTTCTATTCTCTTTTTTCTATTTTCATTAGTCTCATTTTCACAAGACAAACCTAAAGACACTACCAAAGTTAGTCAACTCGATGAAGTTTTGGTATCCGCTGTTCGTGTAACGACAAAAACGCCAGTTTCCTTCAGTAACTTAGACAAAAAGGAAATCAAATATCGAAATTTGGGACAAGATATTCCTATCTTAATGAATTATTTACCATCAGTAGTTACTACTTCTGATGCCGGAAACGGAGTAGGCTACACCGGAATTCGAGTTCGTGGTAGCGACGCCACACGTGTCAATGTAACCATCAACGGGATTCCCTACAACGACTCCGAAAGCCAGGGTACCTTTTGGGTGAATATGCCTGATTTTGCATCTTCCTTAGAAAGCGTTCAATTGCAACGCGGTGTGGGAACTTCTACCAATGGTGCAGGTGCTTTTGGCGCCAGTTTGAATATGCTAACAGACAATTATTCCAAAAAAAGCACGGGTGAAATTTCTAGTTCTATTGGGAGTTTTAATACCAATAAAAATACGGTAAAATTCAGTACGGGTCTAATGAATGATCATTTTGAGATTGCGGGACGTTTGTCAACTTTAAAATCAGACGGTTATATAGATAGAGCGACTTCCAATTTGAAATCCTATTTTCTTCAAGGAACTTATGTGGGGAATACTACCTTAATCAAAGCCTTGGCTTTTGGCGGAACAGAAAAAACCTATCAGTCTTGGAACGGAATCGACGCCGCTACAATGGAAACTGATAGAACTTTCAACTCCGCGGGAATGTTTACCGATGAGTTTGGGAATACTCGTTTCTATGATAATGAAACCGATAATTATCAGCAAGATCATTATCAATTGCATTGGAACGAAAAAGTATCTGGTAAGTGGAGTACAAATTTGGCTTTTCATTATACCAAAGGGAGAGGGTATTTTGAGAATTATAAAGAAGATGCTAAATTTTCTAGTTATGGTTTGACTCCAATTGTAATTGGTGGAACAACTATAAAAACTACAGATTTAGTACGTCAGAAATGGTTGGACAATGATTTTTATGGCACAACATTTTCAGCGAATTACAAAAACGATAAACTGGATTTGATTCTTGGTGGAGGCTGGAACAAGTACGAAGGCGAACATTTCGGAAAAGTAATTTGGGCGAGATATGCCTCAACAAGCGAGTTGGGCGATCTCTATTATGAAGATTTTGCAACAAAAACAGATGGAAATATTTTTGCAAAAGCGAACTATCAAATTACAGAAAGAATCAGCTTGTTTGGGGATCTACAGCTTCGAAATGTGCATTACAAAGCTGATAGTTGGGAAACAGGAGTGGTCAATGACAACTTTAATTTTTTCAACCCAAAAGCAGGTTTGAATTATGATATTGACTCAAAAAACAAATTGTATTTTTCTTATGCCAGAGCCAATCGTGAACCGAATAGAACTGATTATGAAAATGGGAATCCAAAACCAGAAAAATTAAACGATTTCGAATTAGGCTGGAGATTTGATGCTCAGAAAGTAAAAATCAATTCGAATATTTATTATATGGCTTACAGAGACCAATTGATTTTGACTGGAAAACTCGACGATGTAGGGAACCCTATCCGTTCTAACAGTGATAAAAGTTACCGTTTAGGATTAGAAGTCGATGCTACAATTGCTTTGTCTGAAAAATTCATCATCAGGCCAAATTTCACTTTGAGTGATAACAAGAATGTAGATTTGAACATAGGATATGGCGAAGTAAATACAGCCATTGCTTATTCACCAGCGATTGTTGCGGGGAATATTTTCATCTATAAGCCAATTGAAGGCTTGTATCTTTCGTTGTTACAAAAATTCGTTGGAGACCAATATATGAACAATCTTGATTCGCCAGAAGCAATATTGGAAAGTTATTTTGTGAATGATATCAATGTAAGTTATGAAATAAAACCAAAATCGGGCCCGATGGCTATCGGGATCCAGTCGATTACAATTACCGGTTTGGTTAACAATGTTTTCGATAAGGAATACGTATCCAACGGCTATATGTGGGATGTTTATCCTTACTATTATCCACAGGCTGGAATCAATTTCTTATTGGGACTAAGTTTGAAGTTTTAGTTTTTTTGTTCTTTTTTTGAAAATCCTGATGGTTATACTGTCAGGATTTTTTAATTAAATACTCTCAGAACATTTCCGTTTACCTCTACTCGGTATTGTCGTAATGGATATTGTTTGCCCTTACTTTGCCCTGAAAACAAACTGTATTCGGTATTGTCACAAGCGCAAATGGCGTTAATTCCTTTGATAGTCATTGTTGAGCAAGAACTCAATGCTTGATTAGGGCAAGCGGCATCAAAGGCATTATAACCACTACCCATATTGAAAACTATTATTCCACGAACCCCTTGATTAGGTATATAAACTGCATTGCTCACAAATTTAAGATCGGAATATTGGGGTAAATTCAAATTTATTTCTGTGTTGACCTGATAGATGGGCAGATACGGATTGTTGTTATTTGGGGAGTCGTTACTACATCCAAAAAGCAACGGAAAGACAATTAAAAGGAGAAAATATTTTTTCATTAGTTGGATAAAGTATAAGAATTAGCCGTACAAAATTAATTTATTTAACTTGCGAATCGATATGTTTAACGTATATTTATAGTTTAAATAAAAATAATACTATCTTTGTGAAAAGAAATCCCGTCCTGATGGGATTTTTTGTATTTTATATAAACGACGAAGTTATGACTAAAGTATCTTATTACACCGCCGAAGGATTAAAAAAATTGCGAGACGAATTAGATCAATTGAAAAGTATTGAAAGACCAAAAGCTTCACAAGCCATTGCCGAAGCCAGAGATAAAGGAGATCTATCCGAAAATGCCGAATATGATGCTGCTAAAGAAGCACAAGGTATGTTGGAAATGCGAATTGCCAAGCTAGAAGACATACATTCGAATGCTAGATTAATTGATGAAACCCAACTTGACGTTTCTAAGGTGCTTGTTTTGTCTAATGTGAAAATCAAAAACCAAACCAATGGAATGGAAATGAAATACACACTTGTTGCCGAAAGTGAAGCCGATTTGAAAACCGGAAAAATCTCTGTAACCTCGCCAATTGGAAGAGGATTGCTAGGCAAAAAGGTCGGAGAAGTAGCCGAAATCACAGTGCCAAACGGTGTTTTGAAATTTGAAATTCTCGAAGTTTCTAGAGACTAGAAATTTTACTCCCAACTTCTAACCTCTAAATTCCAGCGTTCTATGCCAAGTATTTTTACCAGAATAGTAAACGGAGAAATTCCTTGCTACAAAATAGCAGAGGACGATAATTTTTTGGCTTTTTTGGATGTAAATCCTAATGCAAATGGACATACTTTATGTGTTCCAAAACAAGAAATCGACAAAATTTTTGACATTGAAGACGACTTGTACCTTGGGCTAATGCAGTTTTCCAAAAGAATTGCCACCGCACTCGAAAAAACAGTGCCTTGCAAAAGAATAGGAATGGCTGTAATAGGTCTCGAAGTGCCACACGCTCACGTTCATTTGATTCCGTTGAACGAAATGGGAGAAATGACATTCAAACATAAAGTAAGTTTGACTAAAGAAGAATTTGAAACTTTGGCCAAAGATATACAAGCTAATTTGTAAATATTATTTGATTATCAAATGAAAAATTACTTACTGAGCTTAACTTTATTCTTTACCTTATTTAGTTTCGCTCAGACCAATTTGGCATACGAGGCAGTCGACAAAAAAGTTGCTTTAATTCCTCAGAAATCAACTACTTCAACCCAAGAAATAGCAAAATATATTGACGCCAATTTTACAACTGAAAACGAAAAAATTCGAGCTATTTTCTATTGGACCGCTTCCAATATAAGCTATGATGTAGCCAATATGTTTGCGGTCAATTTTGAAGAAACAACTAAAGATCGAATCGCAAAAACATTAAAAACCCATAAAGGAATTTGTGCCGATTACGCTGCAATTTTTAATGAAATAGCGAATTCGGTTGGCATAAAATCGGTTGTTATTTCTGGATATACCAAGCAAAATGGAAAAATTGCCGATTTGTCTCACGCTTGGTGTGCGGCAAAAATTGACAATAAATGGTATGTTTTTGATCCAACTTGGGGTTCAGGATCCTTGACGAATGGAAAGTTTGTCAAAAAAATCAACAATTATTATTTTAAAACGGAGCCAAGCAAAATAATTTCTTCTCACATTCCTTTTGATTATTTATGGCAGTTTTCAAATTATCCAGTTACCAATGATGAGTTTTACGCAGGAAAAACACAAATCAATAAAACCAAGAAATACTTTGACTTTGAGAAAGAACAAAGAAAACAAAGTAGCTTGTCTGAAATAGATCAATTGTTTGAATCGGCGGAACGAATTGAGAAAAACGGTTTGAAAAACGCGATGATTGTTGCGTACTACGAAAATCAAAAGAAACATTCAGCCTTTCTTCGGCAAAACGTCAGTATAGAAAAATTGAATAAGATAGTTGCCGAAATGAATGAAGCTGTTGTTTTATTGAATGATTTTATTTTTTACAGAAACAACAAGTTCAAACCTACTTTTCCTGACGAAGAAATCAATTCGATGATTCAAAAACCCAAAGAAAAATTGATTAAATGTCAAAACGATATTTACAAAGTGGGTGCCATCGGAACAGATTCTGCGAACTTATCATCTATTAAAAAATCAATAGAATCCAATTTGGCTTTAGCCGAAGAACAAGCTTTGTTTGTGAAAAACTACTTGAGCAAATCTAAATTGATTCGTAAAACGATGTTTTCTAAAGTGTCTTGGATGGGAATTCCCTTAAATTAATTCGGTGACGGTAAAACTGACCTGCATTGTGGTCCCTTTCCCTATTTCGGAATGCAGTACTTTTATAGTTCCTTTGTGATATTCTTCAACAATTCTTTTGGTTAGCGACAATCCCAATCCCCAACCCCTTTTTTTGGTAGTAAATCCAGGTTCAAAAACATTTTTGAATTGGTTTTTTGGAATGCCGCTTCCTGTATCCGAAATATTAATCTTAACCAATCCGCCTTCGTGCAGTACTTCAAGTGCTAATTTTCCTCGACCTTTCATTGCATCAATAGCGTTTTTGACCAAATTTTCGATGGTCCAACTGTGTAAAGTTGGATTGAATAATACAATTACTGGCGCTTCAGGACCTTTGAATGAAAATTCAATCTGTTTAGAAAATCGAGACTGTAAATAATCATAGGATTTTTGAGTTTCTTCGATGATATCTTTGCTTTCTAATTTGGGTTCGGAACCGATATTCGAAAAACGCTCCGTTATAGTTTGCAGTCGCTCAATATCTTTTTCGATTTCTTGGGTAGTGGTTTCATCAACATTATCGGCTTTGAGAATTTCAACCCAACCTACAAGTGAAGTAAGCGGTGTGCCGATTTGATGTGCCGTTTCTTTTGCCATTCCAGCCCAAAGCTTGTTTTGAGTAGCCATTTTGGTACTCTTGTAAAAATTGTACACCAAAGCAGCAAACAAAACAATGATTAGCAATAAAGCAATAGGATAATATTTCAGTTTATTCAACAAAGCGGAATCTCCATAATATAGATATTGGAATTTTCCAGGAACATACTCAATGATGATGGGCTCATTTTCGCTTTTTAAGCCTGACAAAAACTGATTTGCTCGTTTTGGGTTTTTTGCAATTGCTTCGTCAATATTAATATAATTGATGATGCTGTCATTTTCAGTCAGCATTATCGGAATCGAAGTATTGTTGCTAAAAATTTGAAGCGGGAGTTCTAAATCGGTGTTTTCGCCAGCATTGATAAGTGTTTTTTGTGCATTGGCCCAAAGATTCATTTTTAACCGTTCTTCCTGTTTGAAAATTTGGAAAAAGGTATAAGTGTTCCAAAGAATTAATGAAATAATTAAAAAGGAAGCAAAAATTATAATCCAACGGCTGGTGTTTCGACTCTCGGAAAACTGCATAAATTGATTTTTGTGGCATAAATATAACGAAATAATTCATCTAAGATTGTATTTTTTTGGGACTAGTTCTTTATTATTTAAATTTTGAAAAAAAGAGAATTTATATTTTTTCTGAATTCGTTTTTAATTTGAAACTAATTGATAAAATACTATATTTGTGTATCACAAATAATAAAAATTATAATGGAAGTTACAGGAAAAATTAAGATGGTCGATCAGACCAAAGAGGTTGGGTCTTCAGGTTTCAAAAAGAGAGATGTTGTTGTTACAACAGATGAGCAATATCCACAACATATTTTGGTTCAATTTGTTCAGGACAAATGTGATTTGTTGAATAATTTCCAAGTTGGAGAAGCCGTAAAAATCGACATCAATTTAAGAGGTCGCGAGTGGACAAATCCACAAGGTGAAACTGTTTACTTCAATACTATTCAAGGTTGGAGAATTGCAAAAGTTCAAGCCGAAGCAGCAGCCGCGACTCAAGCTCCGCCAATGCCTACAGCAGCAGCTTTTCCTCCAGCAACAAGCTTAAACGAAGAAGAACCAGACGATTTACCGTTCTAAATATGATATTAAAATCCTTGAAATTTCTCAAGGATTTTTTTTGGTTTTTCAAGAAATTATACCAATTGTAATTTAAAAATGGTCTAATCCATTTAAAAATTTTACAATGGTTTATGCCGATAGACAATATATTGAGTACAATTTATTGGACTCTTATATATTGCTAATCGGTATTAATTCAGTTGAATTAATGCTCCCATCCCAATTTGACTCCCTATTTTCGGATATACAAAAGCCGTATTTTTATTCTTCTTCCCAAATGACATCGACTTAAAGGGATTCCAATAGGAAACTATCAATCCCGATGCCAGTCCAATTCCTGCGCCGGCAAGCACATCGGAAGTATAATGTTCGTTATTAGCAATGCGGAGAATTCCTGTGGCGGTGGCAAACAAAAATCCGCTGCTCGCATACCACATATTTGAATCTTTGAATTCATAATATAATAAGGCAGCATTTGTAAAGGCAATCGCCGTATGACCCGAAGGAAAGCTTAAATCATCCGATTGGTCTGGTCTTTCTTCTTTTATGCTGTACTTTAACGCCATTGTTGTAGAAACTGCTATAACATTCGCAATCGCAATATTGATAGTCTGATGGTAAAAGTCGTTTTTTGGTTTGAATCCAAAACTTTTCCCAAGATAAATTTGTGCTGCCGGAACAAATAGTAGAACATCATCTGCTCGAGAACTAAAATCTTCGCCAAAAAAGTTGTTTGCGTTTTTCTGCAAATCGTCGTTTAATGCTGAGTTAATCATCAATGATCCCGCTGTTATTAGTGCAACTGGCGCTATAAATTGTTTATAAGATATTTTATCTTTTGGCTGTATTGATGAAATTGAATCTTTAGTTTGTGCATTTCCTGTAGCAAATAGTATAGAAAAGAGAAGGCAAAAAAGATAATTATTCATTGGGTTCAGCGGAATTTTTAAGATTAACTAATAAAGTGTATTTTAGCTTGCTCAAATGTAGGAATTTGTTCGAAACTATGTATTTTTTATCTGAAGAATTGTTTTTTCCTCCTGTTTCCGAGGCATATCCTGACGGAATACTTGCGATCGGTGGCGATTTGTCAGCTGAGCGGTTACAATTGGCTTACAAAAGCGGCATATTCCCTTGGTTTGAGGAAGACGAGCCCATTTATTGGTGGTCGCCCAATCCTCGGATGGTTTTGTTTCTGGACGAATTGGTGGTTTCGAAAAGTATGCGAAACGTTCTGAATCGAAATATGTTGAAAGTAACTTTCAATGAAAATTTCAGAGAGGTAATTTCGAATTGCCAAAAAATAAAACGCGAGGGGCAAAACGGAACTTGGATTACCAATGATATGATTGAGGCCTATTGCAAATTGAACGAAATCGGAATTGCAAAATCAGTAGAAGTCTGGCAAAACGAAGAATTGGTTGGCGGTTTATATGGAATTGATTTGGGACATATTTTCTGCGGAGAAAGTATGTTTTCTAAAGTTTCGAATGCTTCCAAAGTGGCATTTATTGGGTTGGCAAATCAATTAAAAAAGGATAATTATAAACTCGTAGATTGTCAGGTATATAACGAACATCTTGAGAGTTTGGGTTGTCGCGAAATCCCGCGGGAAGATTTTATGGAAATTCTTAAAAGTAACTAATTATGAAATGAGCATGACTCAAAATTTGGTAAAAAACACCAATGATGATATGCGAATTACATATGACCGATAACAAAACAATAAATATCAACATATGAAATACAAGGTTGAAGAATTGTACATTTATCCTATAAAAAGTTTGGCTGGAATTCGTGTTGAAAGCGCCAAAGCAGAAGAAATGGGCTTCAAAAATGACCGACGTTGGATGCTAGTCGACGAACAAAATCAGTTCATTACGCAACGAAAATATCCAATTTTGAGTCAGTTTTATCCCCAAATTATTGGGGACAAAATTTCCATTAACCATCAAAATAGCAGACACGAATTTTCCATACACGAAACATTAGGCGAACCTATATTCTCCAAAGTTTGGGATGATGAAACTACCGTGGTCGAAGTGAATATAGCGACTTCAAAATGGTTTAGCGAAATGCTTGGTTTCGGATGTAAATTAGTTAAAATTACTTCTATCGGAGACCGAAAACACAATAGTACTAAACTAGATACAACCCTGAATGTCAGTCTTGCCGACGGTTATCCGTATTTATTAATTGGCTCTGAAAGTTTGGATTTTCTAAATGAAAAACTGGAAGAGAAAATTTCGATGACGCGATTTAGACCTAACATTGTCATAAGCAGTTCCATTGCTCACGAAGAAGATTCTTTTGGGGATTTTCAAATTGGAAGCGTGAAATTTAAAAACGCGAAGCCTTGCGGACGATGTAGTATGGTTAACAATGATCCAAAGAATGGCTTTGTAGAAAAAGAACCTTTAAATACTCTAAATACCTATCGAAAGGTGGATAACTCGATTCTTTTTGGCACTAATATTATGTGCTTGAATGACGGGGAAATTAGGGTTGGCGATGCATTGGTTTTTTAAAGAGTTTTAGCATATTATGACGGTCTACAAAGTAGACAAATATTAAAAACTTTAGAACATATCTAAAACTGATTAGACAAATAGATAAGAACATTATTAAAATTTGAGCCAAAAAAATCCGTTTTAATCCGTTAAAATCTGTGTCATCCGTGTGCCAATATTTATATTGATTTTTTAAAGGTATTTAGCTTCTCTCCAGCAATCTTCCACGTGATCGTTGACCATTCCTGTAGCTTGCATATGAGCATAAACTACAGTTGAACCAACGAATTTAAATCCACGTTTTTTCAAGTCCTTGCTGATTTCATCCGAAAGCGGAGTAGTGGCAGGTACTTCTTTCAAGGATTTTCTGTTGTTGTCGATTGGTTTACCGCCCGTAAAACGCCAAATATATTTACTAAAGCTGCCAAATTCTTCTTGTATTTGCAAAAAAGCTACTGCATTCGACACTGCGGCTCGAATCTTCAATTGGTTGCGAATAATTCCAGCGTTTAATAGTAATTCTTGAATTTTTTCTTCGGAATAGCAGGCTACTTTTTTATAGTCGAAATGGTCAAAGGCAGTTCTGAAATTTTCTCTTTTGTTTAAAATAGTAATCCAGCTCAACCCAGCTTGAAACGTTTCGAGAATCAGGAATTCGAATAGTTTTTGGTCGTCATAAACCAGAACACCCCATTCTTTGTCGTGGTATTCTTTGTATAAGTCGCTTGATAAGCACCAACCGCATCTTTTAGGTTCTTCCATTAATCTCTGCCAATTTTCCAATAATATCCTTTTACTGAAGGGATGTGAGCTTTACGTCCGGTAACGACAAAATCGGTATAGATTTTTTTTTCACATTTGATAGCAATGGCACCACCCGAAATATAAACGGAGTTATTCACGAAACGAGCCTTTATTCTCCCGTCTTTGAATTTAGCATCGGATAACTTTTCGACAGCCCAAGTCGAATTCCATTTTACATCAATTTCATCTTCAGAAACTTTTGTAATGTTTTTTACCAGTTTTATAGCATCTTTCGGGATTTCAAGATGTTTTGACAAATCTTCTTGAGTTAGGGTTTCGCCAATTTCACAACCATTCAATATTTTTTGGATAGTATATTGAGATGGAGCTGAAGGTTTTTTTGTTGCGGCGGGTTCTGCGGTATTTGCTGCCGGAGTTGAAGGTGTGTTGTTTTCAGAAGAAACCTCTGTTTTTGTTTTATCAGATATTTTATCAGCTGGGGTTTCAGCTGTTTCATCTGGATTTTTAGAGAAATGTGCCTCACTTAAAACCGAACCTTTTGTTTCGATTTCATTCGAATTGGTTTCAATTATTGTAGTATCTTTTTTTGGTGAAGTAGCTACAGCTGAAGTGTCATTTTTCTCCTGAAAACCCTCATTGGAATTTAAATCGGTTTCTGTCTTATTTCGGCCGCAGCTGATTAAATTGAAAGTAATTATAGCAATAAGAAGTATTTTTTTGTAGGCTGTCATATTTAGAATTGTCTAATAAAATTAAATGCAAAATAAGTTTGCGTCTCTAGGGCAAATATAATGAAAAAATGGGTTTTCCGTAGCTATACAAGATCGTGTTTCAAATTAGGAATCACTAGAAATTGATGTAAAAAAAAAGGAGGCTTGAATGAACAAGCCTCCCTTTTTGAGTTCAAATTTGAATTAAAATTATCCTAAAGCGGCTCTTTTGAAACCAGTAACAATAAGATTTTTATCTAAAGATTTAACATAATCAGCAACGCTCATTTTGCTATCTTTAATATAGTCTTGGTTTACTAAAGTGTTGTCTTTAAAGAAACGAGCTAATTTACCTTTAGCGATATTGTCTAACATAGCTTCTGGTTTTCCTTCTTGACGCAATAAATCTTTTGCGATTTCGATTTCTTTAGCGATAGTATCAGCATCTACTCCAGCTTCGTTCAAAGCAATAGGAGCCATAGCTGCTGCTTGCATTGATACATTTTTAGCAACTTCGTCAGCACCTGCAACATTTGCAGATAAAGCAACTAAAGTAGCTATTTTGTTTCCAGCGTGAATGTAAGAACCAATAAAAGCTCCGTTTAATCTTTCGAAAGAACGGATTTCAATTTTTTCTCCGATAACTCCAGTTTGCTCAATTAATTTTTCAGCAATTGTAATTCCGTTGTAGTCAGCAGCTAGAAAAGCCTCTTTAGTCTCGAAATTCAATGCTAATTCAGCAAAATCATTGGCTAGTTTGATGAATGATTCGTTTTTACCCACAAAGTCAGTTTCACAGTTAAGAGAAACGATAGCTCCAGTAGTTTTGTCAGCACTTACAATAGCGATAACAGCACCTTCAGAAGATTCTCTGTCAGCACGGTTTGCGGCCACTTTTTGTCCTTTTTTACGTAGGTTTTCGATAGCTAAATCGAAGTCTCCGTCAGATTCTACAAGTGCTTTTTTACAGTCCATCATTCCAGCACCTGTGATTGTTCTTAATTTATTTACGTCTGCAGCAGTAATAGTTGCCATAATATAATGTGTTTAATGTTATAAAAGTAAAAATTCCAATTTTCAAATTCCCAATTCCAATTTTAACAAATTACTAACTTAACGTTACTAATTTTTTTGGAATTTGGAATTTAAAAATTGGAATTTTAAAATGATTTATTCTTCTGTTGCAGGAGCTTCAACTTCAGCAGTTGGCTCAGCTACTTCAACTTCTGCTACTGGAGCTTCAACTTCAACTTCAACTTCTTCAGCATTAGCTTCAGGTTGAATGTCTGCTTCAGCACCTCTATTTGATAAACCTTCCACAACCGCAGCAGTGACAATAGATAAAATTTTATCGATTGATTTAGAAGCATCATCATTTGCAGGTATTACATAATCAACCTCTCTTGGGTCAGAATTTGTATCCACCATTGCAAAAACTGGAATGTTTAATTTTTGAGCTTCTTTAATTGCGATGTGTTCAGCTTTGATATCTACTACGAACAATGCTGCAGGAAGTCTAGACATATCTGCGATTGAACCTAAGTTTTTCTCTAATTTAGCACGAAGACGATCAACTTGTAAACGCTCTTTTTTAGAAAGGGTCATAAATGTTCCGTCTTTCTTCATTTTATCGATAGTAGCCATTTTTTTAACAGCTTTACGGATAGTTACGAAGTTAGTCAACATTCCACCTGGCCATCTTTCAGTGATGTAAGGCATGTTACAAGCTGCTGCTTTATCAGCAACGATGTCTTTTGCTTGTTTTTTGGTAGCTACGAATAATATTTTTCTACCTGATGCTGCAATTTTTTTCAAAGCTTCGTTAGCTTCTTCAATTTTTGCTGCAGTTTTATATAGATTGATAATGTGAATTCCATTACGTTCCATATAAATGTATGGAGCCATATTTGGATCCCATTTTCTAGTCATGTGTCCGAAGTGAACACCTGCTTCTAGTAATTCTTTTACTTCTACTTTGTTTGACATTTTTTGTTTAGTTTACGTTCTGTTGATTAGCAATGTGTTTTTTGAGTTTATAGTTTATAGTTTATGGTTTATAGTTTTTTGGAAAAACTTCTAACTTCTAACTTCTAACTTCTAACTTTTACAACCCATTTAGATGCTAAACTAATTTCAAGCCTCAGCTTGACAACAACAACATTGTTTTTAAATTTTATTATCAATAAGTCTTGCACGAATTGCACAAGACAGGCAATATTAACGTTTAGAGAATTGGAATCTCTTACGAGCTTTTTTCTGACCGAATTTTTTACGTTCAACCATTCTTGGGTCTCTAGTTAATAAACCTTCTGGTTTCAAGATAGCTCTGTTTCCTTCGCCAACTTCACACATTACTCTCGCCAAAGCCATTCTTACAGCTTCTGCTTGACCAGTTGAACCACCTCCGTAAACGTTTACTTTTACATCAAAGTTGCTTACGTTTTCTGTCATAGACATTGGTTGTAAAACTTTGTATTGTAAAGTTGCAGTTGGGAAATAAGTTTCGAATGGTTTTTTGTTTACAGTGATAACTCCTGTTCCTTCTGAAACATATACACGTGCAACAGCGGTTTTTCTTCTACCGATTTTGTGAATTACTCCCATTACTTAAGATCGTTTAGGTTAACAGTTCTAGGTTTTTGAGCGCCTTGTTTGTGCTCTGGTCCTACAACAACATTTAAATTTCTGAAAAGTTCTGCTCCTAATTTGTTTTTAGGTAACATTCCTTTTACTGCTTTTTCTACTAATAATGCAGGGTTTTTTGCCTGTAATACTTTAGCAGTTAAAGTTCTTTGTCCTCCAGGGTAACCAGTGTGACGAACATAAGTTTTTTCACTTAGTTTGTTACCTGTAAGGTTGATTTTTTCTGAGTTGATAACAATTACGTTATCTCCACAGTCCACGTGTGGGGTATAACTTGGCTTGTACTTACCTCTAAGAATCATAGCGACCTTAGTTGCAAGACGACCTAAGTTATGACCGTCAGCGTCTACCACAATCCATTCTTTGGATACGGTTGCTTTGCTTGTCGATACTGTTTTGTAGCTTAATGCGTTCACAATAATTTATTTTAATTAAACATTCCATTCCCAATAAAGGGAGTGCAAAAGTACAATTATTTTTTTGAAAACCAAATAGTCAGTAATTTTTATTTTATTCTGATAATCAGTCTTTAAACTATTGGTTTTTATTGTGTATTTATTTTCAATTCCTTTTCGTCTCTTTTGGGTTGGACTTTACCTAAAATTTAATGCAAATAATGTCCATAGGCATCTAAATTTGTGAAGCATTTAGTGTAAATTTGTTAAATTATTTTATTTTTGAAGTGTTAACCATTCGTTTGCTTATGAAATTTTCCAAATTATTCCTTTGCCATTTTCTCTTTATATATATAGGTAATACTATTTCCTCTGCTCAAAATTTGCCCATCGTTAAAACTATTTTGTCTGATGAGACTAGTTTCTATTATACAGATTTCAACAAATATCCTGTTTTAGAGCCGAATATGCCTATCGGTGTGTTCGATTCTGGTACTGGAGGGCTCACAGTTTTGAACGCTATTGTGACTTTAGATGCTTATAACAACAAAACCCATCAAAAGGGAGCCGATGGATTTGTTGATTTTGCCGCCGAAGATTTCATTTATTTGGCAGACCAAGCCAATATGCCGTATGGAAATTATGCAGCGATGAATAAAACCGATTTGCTACAAGAACATATTATTAAGGACGCACAGTTTTTGTTGGGAAATAAATACTATAATTATAATGAGTTGTATACCAATAAGAATCCAATCAAGGTTTTGGTGGTGGCTTGCAATACAGCTACTGCTTATGGGTTAAGTGATATGGAACAGTTTCTTACCTTGACTAAATCAAATGTGAAGGTTATAGGCGTGATCAATGCAGGAGTCAAAGGGGCGCTCGAAACGTTTAAAAAATCCGAAAGCGGAAGTATTGGCGTATTTGCAACCGCGGGAACGGTAGCTTCGAATGGATATAGTAATGCGTTGAAAAAAATAATAGAAACTGAAAAGTATCAAGGAAACATTCAAATCTATAGTCAAGGCGGTGTTGGTTTGGCCGAAGCTGTTGACGAAGATTTGAATTATATAGATAAAAAAGCGACTCAGCCAAGAGAATTGTATAAAGGTCCAAGTTTGGAACAAAACAGTTCGAACATCAATAAAGCTTTGATGGCTATTTATGGCTTTGATTTTTCTAATTTTAAAATGCTATGCGACAGCAAGGAAACTGATCAATGTAGTATTATGCAAATCAATTCGCCCGAAAATTATGTTAGGTATCACTTAGTGACCTTGCTCGAAAAAATGAAGGCTACTCCTGATGCGCTTCCTCTAAAGACTTTGATATTAGGCTGCACGCATTATCCTTTTTTGACCGCGGAAATTCAAAAGGTTTTAGTGGAATTACGAAAGGTTAAGACGGATGGTAAATATAGGTATCGTCATCTTCTGTCGAGAAAGGTAAAGTTGATAGATCCTTCAGTATTTACAGCAAAAGAAGTGTACAATTATTTAAACAAAGCAAAACTTCTAAATCAGTCGAACAAGAAAACGCAAGCGGATTTTTATATAAGTATGCCCAATTTAAAGAATATTCAGGTGGTCACTGAGGATAACGGAAAGCGATTTACCTATGATTATAAATATGGAAGAAATGCAGGTTTAAATCAAGAATACATTCAAACGGTTCCGTTTTCTAGAGCAAATATTCCTGCGGAAACAAGCACTCGATTTGAAAAACAAATTCCAAAAATCTATGAATTGTTGCTCAATTCCAATCAAAATCAATTGCTATTAAACCCTGATAAATGGTGATTTCATACTTTTTAAATTTGAAATTGATTGAAAAAGCATTGTTGCTGTTCTCTTTTTTTAGAGAAAATACTTTTTTATCTTTTTTTTTATGATTGATGTAAAAAACTATCCAATTGTTTTTTTATTACCTTAGCATTTTAAAAATAATTTTTTACCATGAAAGCTAAAGCTACTTTAAAACAAATCGCTAAAGAACTTAATGTTTCTGTTTCTACTGTTTCAAAAGCCCTTAACGATAGTCCAGAAATTAGTGAGCAAACTAAAACTAGAATTAAGGAATACGCCAAGTTAAAAAATTACAAACCGAATGTTATTGGTCTGAATCTCAAAAACAGATCAACAAAAACGATAGGAGTGATTATTCCTAATATTCTGGATTCATTTTTTGCTAAAGTTTTCAGTGGAATTGAAAAAATTGCAGACCAAATGGGATACAATGTAATTATGTGTATCTCAAACGAATCATTAAAAAAAGAAGCCAACACCTTGAATATGTTGAGTAATGGAACCATTGACGGTTTTATCTTATCTATTTCTGAAGAAGCGCAAAAATTACATGAGTACGGTCACTTTCAGGAAATTATCAATGAGGGAACTCCAATCCTAATGTTTGACCGTATTGCCGAAGACATTGTTTGTGATAAAGTGATTGTCGATGATTTTGATTCGGCGTTGAATGCAACCCAACATTTGATTAATACAGGATGCAAAAATATTGCCTTGTTTTCTTCAATAGACAATTTAAGTGTTGGAAAATTGAGAGTCGAAGGGTATTTGCAAGCATTGAAAAACAATAACATTCCAGTAAATCCCGATTTAATTGTTCGAACAGATTCTGAGGACGATTTAAAAAACAAAATAGGTGCTGTGCTGGAAAACAATAAAGTTGACGGAATATTTGCTTTAGCTGAAAATGATTCTGTTGCTTCTTTGAGAATTGGTCTTAAAAAAGGGTATAAAGTACCGGAAGACTTATCGATTATTGGTTTTGCTGACGGAATTCTTGCCTCAAGAAGATTGTCGCCAAGTTTGTCAACCTTGAGTCAATATGGCGTAGAAATTGGAGAAGAAGCCGCCAGAAGAATGATAAAAAGATTAGAATCTAAGAATGAAGAATTGCCATATGAAACAATTGTAATCAAAACGCAACTTAGAGAAAGAGAATCGACAAGGAAGTTGTAATTTGTCGTGGCTGAATTAAAAATCTTTATTTTTCAAAAATTTCAAATAATATTGCCCAATTATTAGTAGTTTCAAACGGATTTAATCCTTTATAATTGTCAATTTCGTTTAGATTTTCAATACAAAAAAGGTCTTGTTTCGCATAAGGAACGAGGCCTTCTTCTTTTAGTTTTTTAGCCAAATATTCTTGCTCATATTGTCCTGGAGTTGGAATGAAAAAAGCTTTTTTACCAAGCTGTGCCAAGTCCATAATTGTAGTGTAACCCGATCTGCAAAGGACGAGTTCACTTTCATTAAAAGTTTGTTCTAGCTGTTTACTATTCATGAAGTTATAATAGGTAACATTTTCGATTTGATCTTTTTTTTGCTCCTTTTCGACAATACCTTGAATGAAAACTATGTTTCCTTTGTGTTTTCCGATTTCATTTTTCAGTTTTTCTTCCAATACACTGCGCTGAGGTTCAGGCCCTGACAGGATAATCATTAGATCATATACTTTTGTAACTTCTTTTTTGTGCAATCGACTCAGAGGGCCAATGTATTTCAAATTGAAATCAGGCTTTACGATATGCCCCAATTTACCTGTTAAGTTGAGCTTTTCCGAGACATCGGGAACCCAACATTCCTTGTGTTTTTTTATAATTTGTCGATGTAAAAAACTGCTAAACCAAGTCGTATTTCCAGACATTACATTCAATTGGTGCGTAAGATAGACAGAAGGGATTTTTTTGCTAAAGACACCCAATCTATTATCGGAAATAATGCCATCGATATCGTATTTTTTGATCCATTTCCTAACTTTTTTTTCTTCTTTCCAAATGGCTTTGAGTATCGTAGGAAAGTTTTTCAACAGTTTCCATTTAAAATTTTCGCCGTTCTTGGCATATTCAATACGATAAGAGGGTAATTTTAAAGTTTGAATATAGGGAAACTCTTTTTTTAATAATTCTAGGGCAGCCCCGTCCGAAGCGATAATTGGAATATAATTGTTTTCTTGTAATGCTTTTATTATCGGAATACAACGTGTTGCGTGACCTAATCCCCAATTTAGTGGAGCTATCAAAATAGTTTTGTTGGCAGAATTGAAACTCATTTTTGAACTATAATTTTATAAGCGAAAGATAGGAAATCAATAGTTAAGCCCATTTTTAAACTATTACTAAATCATTAAGAAAAGGTATAAAAAAACTGCCCAGAAAATAATTTTGGGCAGTTTTCTTTGTTTTCAGAAATGATTAATCTTCAAGATAGGTTTTATTTCCGTTTTTGTTGATATAATATCTTCCGCCTCTTGGGCCAGTGTATACTTTTTTACCTTTATACTCACCAGTAACTTTGTCTGGTGTTTTAGGTGCTTTTTCGTTAGATTCTTTAAGTTTTGGTTCTTTCTTTTTAGTAGAATTCCCTTTTGTGTATCTTTCGTCTTTTACCTTAGCGTCAATCTTTTTAGCTTCAGATTTATTTTCTTTTTTAACCGTTGTTGATTTTACAGGAACATCCTTATTATAATCATAACCTGATTTCTTTTTGGTAGTTTCTTTTGTAGCGGTTTCTTTTTTTGCAGTTTCTTTAGTTGCACTTGATTTAGAAGAAGTCTCTTTCTTGGTAGATTTTACAGGCACATCTTTGTCATAATCATAGCCTGATTTCTTCTTGGTGGTTTCTTTTTTGGCAGGTTCCTTTTTCGATTTAGTTTCTTGAGCATAAAATGATTCTGAAAAAAGAAAAAGGAAACACAGTAAAATTAATTTTTTCATAATGATCTGATTTTTAAGTTTGAACACCTAAATTAATAAAAAATAGAGAACAAGCTATATTTTTAAATAAAAATATCAAAAATAGGCTCTCAACTGAACGTTTCCTGTGTGGATGGCCTGACTAGTTTCACTTTTTCGTCCTTGATAATTGACGTTGATGTCTAGAAAACTAGTCAAGTTCTTTTGTAAAAGCAAGCGCCAAGTCAGATTTTGACCCGTTTGCAATCCCTCTAACATTTGAAAACCAACAGAGGAGAATTCATTTCCTACGAACTTATTTTGATAAAAAGAAACCTCTCCATTCATTGTGAAATTCTTTTTTCCGGCATAAGTAAATGAGGTTCCAAACCTGGTTTGGAGCAAAGTTTCCAGGTTTCCAATTTGATTTTCCTTGTTCTGCAGTTCATAAAACAAATCCAAACTCGTACTTTTAGAAAAAAGATAACTAATTTTTGGGGCTAATTGATAGCCGTTGATATCAAAATTCTTTTCGGGGTAGTTTTCAGAATCTAATGCGGTAGCTATTGTTTTGGCAAACATCCCAAACAACCAGCTTTTTTTATACAAATGATTGTATTGTAATTGATTGGAATTATTTTTGGTGTTTTGTGAACCGATAGAGAGCAAGTTTTGGTTTTCGTTTTGCACATACGTATAAGTAACGGAATGCTTTTGTTTACCTCGATTATAGAATAAACTATTTCTGAAACTGGAGTTCAATCCTAAAACGTCTTCATCGGACTTACTGAAGGGATTCAAATCAAAGTTATCGCCATTATTCTCGACTTTTCGATCAATGAGATAAGAAGTTTGGTTGTAAAAATAGGATAGTAATTTCTTGAAACCGGTCTTATTTTGCCACTGACTAGGGTTAAGCGTAATCGATTGGGAAAATTTATTTTGGTGCGTTTTAATAAAAATTCGGTTGGGTAAATAGATTCGAATGTATTTGGCTTGGTCGATAAACGGCGCCACTTCAAACTCCTCTAATTCTTGAATGCCGTTGTTGTTATAATCGTTCCAAGTATACACTCCTTGTCCGATTGGGACTTCCAAATATGTAAATTCTTGTTGTGGAATGGAACCCGAATTGGTTTCGAATACGGTTGTCCATTGAATCAATTGGTTGAAAAAACGATCGTTGTAAACCATTCGTGAGTTCAATGAAGGTTCGTTTTTTGTGTTTGCATCTACAAAATCCAATACTCTATAATTCACAAATAGCGATAAGTCCGTTTTGTTGGTTTGAATCAATTTCGATTTCAAAGCTATGGTTTGGGAGTTGTTTACGCGTTGGATAAGACCGTTTTGTAAACTATCGTTCATCCTTCTGAAGTAGCCCAATTCGACAAAAACTTTGGTGCTGTCGCCACGACCAGCAAAAAATCCATATTCTGTAAAGCGTTGACTCAAAGCCGAAAACTGATTGGTGGTTTTATCTTTTTCCTGATTATCCTCCAAATTCAGTGTGCTGCCAACCCAGTTTTTCTTGAAATTGTACTTGACCTGCGTTTGATTTCGTAAGAATTTCGAAGTCGAAGTGCTGGCATCGCTATTTAAAAAACTGCCTCGACTTTTGATACTCCAATCTTTCAAATTGAAGAAAGCATGAAGAATTTGGCGATTTCCTGAGAAACTTTCTGAGAAATCGAGTTTTTCAAATTGGTAAGTCAAATTTCCCTTTTGAGGTAATGACATCAACAAGCCCGAAATCAAATAGCTTTGATTGCCAGTTGTGGTTGCCCCGAGGTTCCAATCTCGGCTGAATTCGATATTGTAAAGCCGCTCCACGGTGCTAAAATCTTTCTGCACAAATTGATAATTAGCAAAGGCATCGACATTCCATTTTTTGGAAAACAGTCTTTGCTTCGCATTTATTTTGGTTGCCAATCCTTTATTATTCGAATCGTCTAGAGAAGAAAATAGGTTTTTGTCATTATTGCTTAATCCAAATTCAAAATCCACTGCAGTTTTTTCGCTAGGATTGTATTTTCCTAAAAATGTTGCTACCTGAATTTTTATTGGTGCTACCAATTGAATAATGGCGGCGTAATTTCCTTGCGGAATTGCATTTATGGGTGCCACGTATTCGTAAATTTTACCAATGGCAGCGTTGCTTTTTAGTACATAATTCCCTTTGTTTTGAGCAACTTGGCTGAATCGAACATTGTACAAGACATCCTGAGGATTATTGGAATACTCGAAGTATTCAACTCCATTAGCAATAATTTTTTTGTAGAGAATTTTATTGTCAGAGTATGAGTCCAAAAAGGCCGATGGTGCGACCATTAGATTTTTATTGTCTCCAGCATCGGCCAAAATTTGGGTTTGTTCTGCCAAAAGCGATTGCTGTAAAGGTTGGTTTTTCAAATCATTTTCAGAATACAAATAGCCACCAAAACTCCATTTTTTGTTTTCGTGAGTTCCTCCTGCATACGTCACCAATCGGGTGTAATTTTGTTCGGTATATTGGTATTCGACGGTGATTCTCATTTCGGAAGTAATCGTAAATAAAGGGGTAAATATGATTTCTCCGGCATTATAATCGATGGTATAATCTTTATTTTCGCCGCGAGTCAGCAGGATTCCATTGACAAAAACGCGTTCGGAGCCTGAAATCACTAGAACATACAGTTCGCCATTTTGGCCAATTAATTTGTATGGACCTTGATTGCCTTCTTGACCCACGAAACTACTTTTGGAATATTGCCCTCGTACAAGAGCAGCCGAGGCGAATATATTGGTCTTGTTGTCTTCATTACCAAAATTAAAACTGCTCGAAAGTCCTTGTGCTTTCTTATTGAAATTCAGAAATTGGGTGGCGCGATTTTCCAGAAAGAGATCACCTGCTCGAATATTCCATTTGTCGGTAAAAAGTTCCATAAAAACATTATCGAATTGATCTAGTTTTTGTGAATATCCGCCGTCTTGCAGCGGGATATTGCTGTCTTGTAAGGAGGCTCGCAAACTGACTTTATCTGATAGTTTTCCGGTGATTTGCAAATCTAAATTTGAATTTAGCGAGGAGTTTTGATTGTTGCCAATGGTGACTCCTCGTGAGATGCTGCCTGTTGTATTCAATCCCTCCAGCGGCTTGGTTTTTTTTTGAAAGGTGCTTTCTGTAGCATATAAATTACCGCCTGCTGCTTGATTGCTGATGACTTTGCTAGAATCGTAAATTTGATATTCTTTGGTTAAAAACGAAGGCAATTTGAGATATTGCACCGTTACAAAACCAGTATTCGAAGTGATTTTTTTATTAAAAACTAAGATTCCTTTTTTGAAATTTATTTTGTAATCCGCACTGTCAATGGGTTTGTCATTGGCGTCAAGCAATTTGAAATAGCTAGGATTGAGACTTTCATTTTCAAGTCGAATAGTGTCTCGAGAAATTGAAATTTTTTTGGTTTTGTACAATGAATTTTCTTCCTGAGCTTGCAGTCCAGAAAAGAAGAGTATTGCCAACAAAAACAAAATTTTTTTAAACATAAATACTTTAACACGAAAGTACCAAAAGTAGTATTTATAATTGGGAAAATGTGAAGTGGTTTTTTGGATGTGAGCTAAGAAACTATAAAAAAACCGCAAATTGGCAAATGTTACATTTGCCAATTTGCGGTAGAAATTATTTATTTGTTCCTCCTCCCTTTCCTTCGGAGAGGGCTGGGGTGAGAATTTAATTTTCCTTAGTCACAATCTGCATCGTTTCGCGGCTCACTTGTTTTAGTAAAACAGTTTTGTTTTGTTCTACGGTTTGAGCTGCTTTATCATTGAAATGTCTAATGGTGTATAAAGTTACATTTTCATTGAAATCTACTTTGAATTTTTTGGCCAAAATTGGATTCAAATCTTTAAAATTTCCGAATTTATCTTCAACACAAACCGAGAAACTGATGGCTGAATTCTGAATTAAATTTACTTTCAATTTGAATTGGTGAAACAACGCAAAGATTTCACTGATGTTTTCTTCCATAATAAACGAGAAATCTATCGACGAAAGAGAAATCAATAACTGGTTTCTTTTGACAATAAAACTAGGAATTTGCCATTCGGAATCAAAGCCTTTTGAGACACAAGTTCCAGCCAACATCGGATTTATAAATGACTTTACATACAAAGGAATTTCCTTTTTCTGTAACGGTTGCAGCGTTTTTGGGTGGATTACTGTTGCTCCGTAGAACGCCATTTCGATTGCTTCGCGATACGAAATATGGTTTAGCAAACTTGCATTTTCAAAATATCTTGGGTCGGCATTCATTACTCCCGGAACGTCCTTCCAGATGGTTACACTTTCGGCATTGAGGCAATAAGCAAAAATTCCAGCGGTGTAATCAGAGCCTTCACGACCTAAAGTGGTGGTGAAATTATTCTCGTCCGAACCCAAAAATCCTTGGGTAATGTTGAGCATTTTTTTCTTTACGTTTTTCGAAATGTTTTTTTGAGTCAAATCCCAGTCAACTTCAGCATCTCTGTAATTGGAATTAGTTTTTATAAAATTGCGCACATCAAGCCATTGGGTTTTGATGCCCATAAAATTCATAAAATGACTTAAAATCGTTGTCGAAACCAATTCACCGTAGCTTACTATTTGGTCATAAACAAAATTATAATTAGGAGATTTGTTATGCGACAGAAAATATTCTAATTCTGAAAATTGATTGTTTACTGCTGTAAACACCTCATTTTTTTCATCATCGAATAAGTCCAATAAAATTTGATTGTGGTATTTTTTTACTTCTTGAACAGAGGAGTTTAATTCTTCAGACTTTTCGAAATAATTTTTTATTACTTCTTCCAAAGCGTTTGTCGTTTTTCCCATTGCAGAAACAACTAGCAATACGTCTTCGTAACCCACTTTTTGTAAAACGTCATAAACGTTTTTTATTCCATCGGCATCTTTAACAGATGCTCCACCAAATTTGAATACTCTCATAAAATCTTAAAATTTCAATATTTTAAATTCCAAATTCCAAATTTGGAACTTTATTTTCATTAATTATTTTCTAAAAAAGCGTTAATTCCTGCTTCATCCATTTGCGCCACTCTCCAATCGTCAAGCACTTTTGCACCTGATTTTATATAGAAATCTATTGCAGGAGTGTTCCAGTCCAATACATTCCATTCAATTCTGCGAACTTTATCTTTTTTTCCTTGTTTTATGATTTCAGAATACAAGGCAAAGCCCACTCCTGAGCCACGCATATTCTCTTTCACCACAAGGTCTTCCAAGTGAATGGTTTTTCCTTTCCAAGTAGAATATCTGTAATAGTACAAAGCAATCCCAACAACCTCTGATTCTACCTCGGCAACGAATACTTGAAATAAAGGATTTGCAGAAAAGCCATCACGAATTAAATCTTCCTCCGTAATAACCACTGCATCAGGTTCGTTCTCAAAAACTGCTAATTCTTGAATAAGGCTTAAAACCGCTTTCATATCTTCGGGAATTCCTTTTCTGATATTCATAATTTTTATGGTAAAAAATGGTTATTAGGGTAGATTTTAATAAAATATATGGCAAATATACAATTCTGTTCACCGAAAGGAATAAAATATTTTCAATTTCACAAAAAACCCGATATTTGTGACTTCAAAACAACTACAACGATTTCATTATGGAAGAAGGCAACAAAACTCTCGGTGAATTTATTATCGAAAACCAATCAGCATTTCAGTATTCGTCGGGAGAACTATCCCGAATAATCAATTCTATACGACTCGCTGCCAAGGTGGTCAATTATAAGGTAAATAAAGCCGGATTAGTCGATATAGTTGGAGCAGCAGGAGCTCAAAATATCCAAGGGGAAGATCAGCAAAAATTAGATGTTTATGCCAATGAAGTGTTTATTCAAACGCTTGTAAATCGTGAAATTGTTTGTGGTATAGCGTCTGAGGAAAACGACGAGTACATTACTGTAAAAGGCACTGATAATTGCCACAATAATAAATATGTTGTTTTGATGGATCCTCTCGATGGGTCGTCAAATATCGACGTAAACGTTTCTGTGGGAACTATTTTTTCGGTTTATAGAAGAATTTCACCCGTTGGGACTCCTGTTACTATCGAAGATTTCTTGCAACCTGGAATCAATCAAGTCGCTGCGGGCTATGTGATTTATAGTACGTCGACGATGTTGGTTTATACTACTGGTCACGGGGTAAACGGATTTACTTTGAATCCGGCTATTGGAACATTTTACCTTTCGCATCCCAACATTCAATTTCCAAAAGACGGAATTATCTATTCAATAAATGAAGGGAATTATGTTCATTTTCCGCAAGGTGTAAAAGATTATATCAAATATTGCCAACTTGAAGAGGACGAAAGGCCTTATACTTCGAGATATATAGGTAGTTTGGTTTCAGACATTCATAGGAATATGCTAAAAGGAGGGATTTATTTGTATCCAACAAGCTCAAAATCGCCTAAAGGAAAGTTGCGATTGCTTTACGAATGCAATCCTATGGCATTTATTGTAGAACAAGCAGGAGGTAAAGCATCGGATGGATTTAATCGAATAATGGAACTCCAACCTACTGAACTGCACGAAAGAACACCTTTCTTCTGCGGAAGTTACAATATGGTCGAAAAAGCGGAAGATTTTATGCGATTGGCCAAGCTAAGCAAATACTAACATTAAATAAAAAAGAAGCTCTCCAATCGGTGAGCTTCATTGTTTTAGATAGCCTTCAATACTATCGGTTTAGCCACCAAATACTAGCATTCAGAACGCTTGCAAAACTTACCCAAAGTAAGTAGGGGATCATTAGATAGCCTGCGATTTTATTTATTTTGACGAATTTTACATAGGTTTCATATATCATTAACCACAAAATAATGATTTCGATGCCAGCCAACATTGGATTTTTCAAACCAAAAAATAAGTAAGACCATAATGCATTTAATGCCAATTGTACAGCAAAGAAAATTAATGCTTTTTTTACTACTTCTTTTTCGAAGTCTATTCGACTCCAAACCAAACCAGCTGCGACTCCCATCATCGCATAAAGCATAGTCCAAACAGGTGCAAAAACCCAATTTGGCGGATTAAAACTTGGTTTTATTAGGGTTGGATACCAAGTGGTTATTGAAGAACGCGTTACCATACCCGAAAAATAACCAACCACCAAACAAGTAACTACTACAACTAGAATTTTGGAAATTTTATTCATCTTTTAATTTTTTTTCAAAATTAATCAAAACTTTGAACGAATCAACAAATAAAGAAATCAGTATCTTTGCGCAAATTTTATATTGATGTTTTCAGAAAACGATTTTATTCCGAAAAAATTTTCCCAATCTGTCGAAACCGGAAAATTCGAATGGAGTTCTCCAAGCAACATTGCTTTGGTAAAATATTGGGGCAAAAAAGAAGGAGTAGGACAGCAAATTCCTGCTAACCCATCGATTAGCTTTACCCTGAATAATTGCAAAACGATTACCACATTGGCTTTTGCCAGAAAACAAAGCCAAGATGGTTTTTCATTCGAGTTGCTTTTTGAAGGAAAACCCAAAGAAGATTTCAAACCAAAAATTCAACAATTTTTCGAAAGAGTTTTGGTTTATTTGCCTTTTCTGAAAGAGTATCACTTCGTTATAGATACTCAGAATACCTTTCCACATAGTTCTGGAATAGCATCGTCTGCATCCGGAATGGCAGCTTTGTCAATGAACCTAATGAGTTTAGAAAAAGCATTAAACCCAAATATGACCGAAGATTATTTTTACCAAAAAGCTTCTTTCTTGGCGCGTTTGGGTTCCGGAAGCGCTTGCCGAAGCGTAAAAGGTGAGGTGGTCGTTTGGGGCAATCACGATAATGTTAAAGGAAGTACAGATTTGTACGGGGTTGAATTTTCTCATCGTATTCACGAGAATTTCAAAAATTTTCAAGACACGATTTTATTGGTAGATAAAGGAGAAAAACAGGTTTCGAGTTCGGTAGGTCATAATTTAATGCACAATCATCCATTTGCCGAAAGGCGATTTGAGCAAGCTCACGAAAACTTGGATAAATTGAGTAAAGTACTTCAAGACGGAAATTTAGATGAATTCATTGCCATTGTCGAAAGCGAAGCTTTGACTCTGCACGCAATGATGATGACTTCTCTTCCGTACTTTATTTTAATGAAACCGAACACATTAGAGATTATCAATAAAATATGGAAATTTAGAAACGAAACAAAAACACCTGTTTGTTTCACGCTTGATGCAGGAGCAAACGTCCATATTTTGTACCCAGAAACCGCAAAAGAGGCTGTTTCGCAATTAATTAAAACTGAATTAGTTGGCTATTGTCAAAATGGTCATTATATTTGTGACCAAATCGGAATTGGTTCGATTGAAAACAAGAACAATTAATTTTTAATTTGATACAGAGATGGACATTGAATTAGAAAAATCAGAGTTGATGAAATTGTTGGCTGAAACCAACGATGAATCTATAATTGCATCGATTAAAAAACTATTCACAACTCAAAAAAAAGATTTTTGGGATGAATTGTCTGAAGAGCAAAAGTTTGAAATTGAAGAAGGCGAAAGACAAATCGAGCGTGGAGAGTTTGTGCTTTATGAAGATTTGATGAAGAAATACAGATGAAAAGAGAAATAATCTTTTCAAAGAATGCTGAGAAAAAGTTAATTGATTTATTGGAGTATTTAGAATTTAAATGGTCTGCGAAAGTTAGAGATAAATTCATTTCAAAACTTGACAAATCGTTCTATTTGATTCAAAAAGAACCATAAATGTTCCCAAAATCTCAAATTAACAAAAACCAGCACAGATGTGTTTTGTCGAAGCAAACAACTATTTATTATAAATACGATTCAAAGAAATTTAGAGTTTTAGCTCTTTTCGATACCAGGCAAAACCCAACAAAAATTAACAAAATAAAATAAGTTCAAGCATATATGAAAGGACCTTTATTTTACTCAAAAATATTACTCTTTGGAGAATATGGAATCATTCGTGACTCGAAAGGATTATCTATTCCATACAATTTTTACAATGGCGCACTGAAGAGGGAAGAAAATCCATCAGCCGAAGCCATAAAATCCAACGGAAACTTGAAACGTTTTGTGTCGCATTTAGAAACTTTACAACGCGAACAACCAGAACTAGTGACTTTCGATTTGGCAATGCTTAAAAACGATGTCGAAACGGGAATGTACTTCGATTCTAGTATTCCTCAGGGTTACGGCGTTGGAAGCAGCGGTGCATTAGTTGCAGCCATTTACGACAAATATGCCCAAGATAAGATTACCGTTCTAGAGAATCTGACTCGTGAAAAATTATTGCAATTAAAAACTATTTTCTCCCAAATGGAATCGTTTTTTCACGGAAAAAGTTCCGGTTTAGATCCTTTGAATAGTTATTTGAGTATTCCGATTCTGATTAATTCTAAAGATAATATTGAAGCAACTGGTATTCCCACCCAAAGTTTGGAAGGAACTGGCGCTGTATTTTTGATCGATTCTGGAATTGTGGGCGAAACGGCTCCAATGGTCAATATTTTTATGGAAAAATTGAAAGATCAAGGATTCCGAAAAATGTTGAAATCGCAATTTATCAAACATACCGACGCTTGTGTCGAAAATTTCTTGGGTGGTGATATTCAATCTTTGTTTGCTAATACCAAAAAATTATCAAAAGTCGTTCTGAATAACTTCAAACCGATGATTCCGGAACAATTTCACGGAATTTGGCAAAAAGGAATCGAATCGAATGATTATTACCTTAAATTATGCGGTTCAGGTGGTGGCGGTTACATCCTTGGATTTACACAAGATCTAGAAAAAGCACGAATTTCACTCAAAGATTATAAGCTAGAAGTAGTTTATCAATTCTAATAAATGCTTAGCCGAAAGAACAAAATAATCGTGATGAAATTCATCAGCTTGTTTTCTGTGGTTAGAGGCTACAACATTCCGATAATTGTCATAGCACAATATCTTTCTGCTATTTTCATTCTTGCACCCGAAAAAAGAGCGCTAGCTATTCTTCTCGATTTCGATTTATTTATTATCGTCTTAGCATCCTCGTTGGCGATTGCGTCCGGTTATATTATCAATAACTTTTACGATAGCAAAAAAGATTTAATCAATCGACCTACTAAGTCTATGCTCGATCGATTGGTGAGCCAAAAAACAAAGCTAAACGTTTATTTTACGCTAAATTTCATTGTAGTTTTTCTTGCTGTTTTTGTTTCTTGGCGCGCTTTTTTATATTTTTCTGTATATATTTTCTTGATTTGGTATTATTCTCATCGAATAAAAAAACAACTGTTTCTTGGAAATTTAATGTCAGCATTTCTATCGGTATTGCCGTTTTTCGCTGTATTTTTATATTACAAAAATTTGTACGAAGTCATTTTGGGACACGCAGCGTTCTTGTTTTTATTGCTTTTGATTCGGGAATTGGTCAAAGATTTAGAGAACATCAAAGGCGATTTGGCTAATGACTATAGAACCATTCCCATTGTTTATGGCGAAGAAGTTTCGAAGAAAATTATAACGGTTTTGTCTATCGCTACCATCATTCCAGTATATGTATTAATCGAAATTTTCGATGTTGGTTATATGGACATCTATTTTTATACTTGCCTTATCATATTGATCTTCTTTCTATTGTATCTGTGGAAATCCAGTGCCAAAGAGCAATATGTGTTGCTTCACAATGTCTTAAAATTCCTGATTGTTGCAGGAGTGTTTAGTATTGTGCTTATCAATCCCTCCGTGTTGTGGCACGGGGAGAAATTATTGCGCTCTATCTAATTATCATTGCTATCCCGATTGCTATCGGGAGAAGCAATCAGGAGCTTAATCCTGCTGTACACTATATCTTTGTTGTCAAACCCCGGCAACAAAGGATGCCGTTTCCATCATGGCTAGAAAACCCTTGTCCAAGAACGTTCGCTTTTTTGATTATGGTTATTGACGCTATATTTAAGTTGTTGATATTGACAACTGTATTTCATTTGGATATTTTGATAAAACTACAGAGATGCCACTAGTTTTAAAGGCGAAGAGCTACCTAATCCCAAGGCATTCGCTTTTAAGATTTTGGTTATTAACAATATATTTCAAGTTGTATATAATGGCACACAGATGACACAGATGGAACGGATTTTACACAAATCCTCATTCTTTTTTCTAAATTAAGATAAGAAATTCGCGCGAATCAGTATAATCCGTGTCATCTGTGTGCCAATTAAGTTCTTTGATAAAAAACGAAGTAGCATTTAGTTTTAAACGCGAATGCCCTGACCTAATCCAAAAACAATCAACTTTTAAGCAATAAAAAGCTATCTTTGCAGCCATGAAGCCATTAAAGGCAGAAATGACGAAGTAAAATTATTGAATGTTATGTATAAGAAGGAAGGCGATAATAATAAAAGTGGTGGTAGAGCAAATAGTTCAAGACCCAATTCAAATAAGCCAAAGCCGGCAATGGCAAAGCGTGCTCAGGGGCCAAAAAAAGTAAAACCATCTGTGAAAATAGCTGAGGAAGAGGCTGCAAAAAATGCCAAAAAACCGAATCAAGCGCCAAAAAGACCAAAAGTAAAAGACGAAATTCGTTTGAACAAATACATTTCTAATTCTGGAGTGTGTTCGCGTCGTGATGCCGATATTTACATTCAATCTGGAAACGTAAAAGTTAACGGAATTCCGGTAACCGAAATGGGTTATATGGTAAAACCAGGCGATGTTGTCAATTTTGATGGAGCTGTTTTGACTCCGGAGAAGAAAGTATATATCTTGTTGAACAAACCCAAAAATTTTACCACAGCTCTTGACGAAGGTCAAGAAAATCGTAACGTTTTGGAATTGGTAAAAGGTTCAACCACAGCCAAAATTGCCCCTGTTGGGAGAATGGACAAGAATACTACTGGTTTATTGTTGTTTACCAACGATACTGATATGATTCGTAAGTTTACTTTACCAACGAACAAATCATCTAAAATCTACCAAGTTTCATTGGATAAAAACTTGAAATTCGAAGATTTAGAGAAAATACAAAAAGGATTAGTTCTGGACGGACACCGTGTTTTTGTGGAAGAAGTTAGCTATATCGAAGGAGAGGCTAAAAGTGAAATTGGACTGAAATTAAGATCGGCCAACGTTAAAGTCGTTCGTTCTATTTTCGAGAATTTCAGTTATGACGTTTTAAGAATTGACAGAGTTGCTTTTGCGGGTTTGACCAAAAAGAATTTACCTCGCGGAAACTGGAGATTGCTTACTGAACAAGAAATTATCAATTTGAAAAACGTATAAAGTTTTACAGTTATACTAAAATCAAAAATTCTTCCTCTATTTTGAAGGGTGATTTTTTTAGAAAATAAAAAAACCTGTATCATCAAAAATGATACAGGTTTTCTGCTTCAAAAGGCGGCCTTTATTATCCTTGGATTTTTTTAAGTGACTCCTCTTTTTTATCTAATCCGCGTTTTCTCAACAACGGTTCAACACTTGGTTCTGCACCTCTAAATCGTTTGTACAAAACCATCGGATCTTCAGTTCCTCCTTTTTCTAGGACATTTTCGCGGAATGATTTGGCTTTTTCGGGATTGAATAGGCTAGTGGTTTTGAAAGCTTCAAAAGCATCAGTATCCAAAACGCCAGACCAGATATAGCTGTAATATCCTGAAGAATATCCACCAGAAAATATATGGCTGAAATAAGTACTTCTGTATCTTGGGATGATCGACTCGATTAAGCCAATTTTCGACATAGCTTCTTTTTCAAAAGTGTTGGCATCTACGGTAATATCTTTGGTTTGCGAATGGTAAGCCAAATCCAAAAAGGACGCAGCAAGATATTCAGTTGTTACAAAGCCTTGATCAAAAGTTCCTGCTTTTTTTAATTTATTTACTAAATCATCTGGAATAGTCTTTCCTGTTTTATAGTGTATTGCATACATTTTTAAAACTTCTGGTTCAGCAGCCCAGTTTTCCATAATTTGTGAAGGCAATTCTACAAAATCTCTTGGAACACTTGTTCCTGCTAAACTTCTGTAAGTCACATTCGACAATAATCCGTGTAAGGCGTGTCCAAATTCATGAAAGAAAGTAGAAACTTCGTCGAAAGTCAATAGAGCTGGAGTTTCGCCTGAAGGTTTCGTAAAATTGCAAACTATAGAAATCACAGGTGCCAATCGTTTTCCATCAACCGTTTTTTGAGTTCTGTAAGAAGTCATCCAAGCACCTCCGCGTTTTGAATCTCTAGGATGAAAATCCATATAAAAAATACCAATATGTGTTCCGTCAGCTTCTTTTACTTCCCAAACGGATGCGTCTGGATGGTATTTGGGAACGTTGTTCAATTCCTTGAATTGGATTCCATATAATTTTTCTGTAACCTGAAAAACGCCTTTTCTAACATTCTCTAAACTAAAATACGGTTTTAGTTCTTCTTCGTCTAAATCAAATCGTTCCTTTCTGATTTTTTCGGTGTAATATCTCCAGTCATACGGTTGTACTGCTCCTTTTATTCCATCTTTCGCCATCATTTTTTGAATGTCCGCAGCTTCTGTTTTTGCTATTTCCAAAGCAGGTTTCCACAAATCATTCAAAAGCTTTTTTGCGTTTTCGGGTGTTTTAGCCATCGATTCCTCTAAAACATAATTGGAATGGGTTTTAAAACCCAACAATCGTGCTTTTTGTCCGCGAAGATTAGCCAAATCGATAGCGTTTTTCTTGTTGTCCAACTCATCATCGTGATTCCCTTTGGTTTGATAGGCATTCCAAATTTGTTTCCGCAATTCTCTATTCGAGCTGTATTGCAAAAACGGCATCACACTTGAATTCGAAAGTGTAAACACCCATTTTCCCTCTTTGCCTTTTGCTTTGGCATCAGCGGCTGCTGCATCGATCAATCCTTGTGGCAAACCGGCTAAATCTTTTTTATCACCGATAACCAATTCGTATTTATTGGTTTCGGCCAAAATGTTTTGACCATATTTCAAACTGATTAGCGAAAGTTGCCCGTTTATTTTTCTTAAAATTTCTTTATCAGCATTTGATAAATTGGCACCGCTACGGACGAAGTCTTTGTAGGTATTATCCAAAATCTTTGCCTGCTCCAAATTCAATCCTAAGCTTTCTTTTTTATCCCAAAGTGTTTTTACTCTGGTAAATAATTTCTCGTTGAGGTAAATATTATCTCTGTGTGCCGATAGATTTGGCGCAACTTCTTTGGCTATATTTTGAATTTCTTTGCTAGTGTTTGCCGAATTAAGATTCGAAAAAACGGTATTCACATTCGACAATAATTCTCCTGCATTTTCCATTGCAAGAATGGTGTTGTCGAAAGTAGGAGCGGATGAGGAATTGGCAATCGTGCTGATTTCTTCTTCGTGTCTTTTAATACCTTCTAAAATGGCGGGTTTAAAATGTTCGTTTTTTATCTTGTCAAAAGGCGGCACATTATAAGGTGTGTCATAAGCTTGGAAGAAGGGATTCATTGTCGTGCTTTCTTTTTTTTCTTGCGCTTCAATTGTTAGTAGATTACCGATAACTAACAAAATGAAAAAGGATTTAGATTTCATTTTCATGTTATTAAATATTTGTGTAAATCTACAAAAAACAATTAAAAATTACTCTAATGAAGCTTCGGATTATTAGTGGTTTTCTCTTGTAAAAAGCAAAATATATTTAAATGTGCTTTTCTATTTCCACTTCAAAGTCTCCATCAAACGTTGCATATCGTTTCTAACATAACTTGCCGCTGGCATTATGGAATCGTAATTGGGTTTTGCATAGAAATAAACCGAGCCAGTCACAAAATGTTTGGTGCTATCGGTCACGTAAAACTGTGAATTTGTCGCCGCATTTCCATCCACTTGGTAGAACATTCCATATACTTTTTTGGAAGGATTCAAATAGGGTTGTTCTAGAATATCATCCGCTTTTATCACGTGTTCATAGGTCAGTTTTTGAGCGTCACGCAACAATTTATTGATATTATTGTTCACGGGTTTGTAGGTCAAATAAATCGTAGCTTTCATTTTGGGGTAGGTGATGGTAAATCCAAAATCTTTCCCACCCTTGATTATAGCTTCTGAATTTATTTCGAATGCAAATGGCGAAGCGCTATTTTCAAAATTCACATATTCTGCCTCAGGATAATCTAAACGCAAAAAAGATGCAGGTTTTGGTAGTACCTCGTCTTTACAGCTCAAAACTGAAAACATCACGGTTAAAATCGCGAAAATTATAAGTTGTTTTTTTTGCATTTTGTATTTATTCAATAGTAACTTTTATTTGTTTTACTCTTTTTTTATCTACTAATTCAATAGTAAAAGTGCAGTTTTCAAAAACGATATTTTGTCCTTTTTTTGGGAAGTTGCCTAAAATTTCTAGAATAAATCCCGCCAAAGTTTCGGCTTCACCTTTTTTCACTTCGAATAAATCTTCATCAACATCAATCACTCTATAGAAATCCTTAAGATTTGTTTTTCCTTCAAAAAGGTAGTTTTTATCATCGATTTTAGAATAATTTGTGTTGTCACCATCGAATTCATCGCTGATATCTCCCACAATCTCTTCGATAATATCTTCAAGCGAAACCAATCCCGAAGTTCCTCCATATTCATCCACTACAATTGCCAAATGACTTTTCATACTTTGAAAATCCTTGAGTAAATTGTCGATTTTTTTGTTCTCAGGCACAAAAAACGGTTCTCGCAACAATGTTTTCCAATCAAAATCTTCTTTGTTGATGTGCGGAAGCAAATCTTTTACAAACAAAACGCCTTCTATCTGATCTATATTGTCTTTATACACGGGAATTCTTGAAAAACCCATTTCTATAATTTTTGGATAAATAGTAGCAAACGGCTCGTCGATTTCTAAGGCAAAAATATCCATTCGCGGACTCATCACTTGCTTGGTATCCGTGTTTCCGAAAGTGACAATGCCTTCTAATATTTTTTGCTCTTCAGTCGAAGTTTCTTCGGAATCTTTGAGTTCCAACGCTTGGGATAATTGATCGACAGAGAAGTTTGTTTTTTGTTTTCCTAATTTATTATGCAGGTAAATGGTTGCTTTTCGCATAGGCAAACTAATAGGAGATAACAGTTTGTCAAGTCCAGAAATAGGATAGGCGATTAATTTTGCAAATTTGATGTTGTTTCGGCTGGCATATACTTTTGGCAAAACCTCTCCGAATAACAAGATTAAAAAAGTGACTAAGATCACTTCGATGATAAATTTTAGTACAGGAGATGCTATTCCAGAAAACACTTCGTGGCCAACGTATGAAAACAAAATTACCACGCCAATATTGATAAAATTGTTGGCGACAAGAAGTGTGGCTAGTAATTTTTTTGGTTTTTCTAAAAGTTTCGAAATTATTTTTCCTTTCGAGGGATGATTTTGCAAAGTATTGTCAATATCTTTCTGTGACAAAGAAAATAAGGCTACTTCGGCGGCAGAAACTAATGCAGAACAAAATAGCAGGGCAAATATCGCGATAAGACCAAATACTAAATTAGTATCGAGAGTGTATTGAAGAAAAAAACTGGGCTCTGGGTCCAAATTATAAGAGATTAGTTAAACAATCAAAACGGCAAATCATTTATCGGTAAGCCATTGTTTTCTGGGTCAAAGTTAGTGTTTTTTGTGGTTTCGGGAGATTTATTCTCTTTGGAACCGTCAGTTTCTTTTTTGGTTGTAAGAAAAGTAAAATCTATGGCTTGAATTTCAGTAATGTATTTTGTCGAACCGTCTTCCGCTTGCCATTGACGCGATTTTATTCGACCTTCAACATAGATTTTATCTCCTTTCGAAAGATATTTTTCGCATAATTCTGCCGCCTTGTTGCGCACCACTATATTATGCCACTCGGTCGAAGTGATTTTTTCACCCGTTTCTTTATTAATATAGGTCTCGTTTGTTGCCAAAGGAAATTTCCCAATGCAAGAATCACTTTTGAAATAGTGCATTTTGACATCGTCGCCCAAATGGCCAATCAGCATAACTTTATTTAAGGTAGAATTCATTTGATTTGTTTTCTATTTCCAAATATAATGATTTTTGAATAAGTTCTAAAAATCCTTTTCGATAAAATTATGAATGACAATGGGGAAAGGAAATGTTTTTAAAGTTGCAGCGTCAATACCTTTTGCTACATTTCCTTTTAAATGAACTTTCCAAAACTTGATATGCAAATGTTGATGCGATAATTTGTGAATAATGCTCTCAGGGTACATTTCGAATAGGCTTTCGATAGTATTTTCTTTGAAAAAGTCGGCCTTAATTTGTTGGGCAATGAATGTAAAATCCTCGATTTTCTCTGTTTCAATCAATGGAAATTCGTAGAGATTGTGCCAGATTCCCTTGGCTGTTCTTTTTTGAATGATGGTCTTTTCCTCATCGTCGGAAACTACTATATAATTAAAGTATCGATTTCTGACCTTCAATTTCTTTGATTTTACGGGCAATTGATCGACTTTCTTTTTTTGCAAAGCGGCACAACTCGTGTTGAAAACGCAAATTTCACAATTCGGACTTTTGGGAACGCATTGCAAAGCGCCAAATTCCATAATGGCTTGGTTGAACAAAGCTGGGTTTTCTTTTGGCATCAATTCGAAAGCCAAAGCAGCAAATTCCTTTTTGGCTGTAGCCGAAGCAATATCCGTTTCCACATCAAAATAGCGCGACAAAACCCGAAAAACATTTCCATCGACAACGGGAACGGCTTCGTTATATGAAAAGGATGCGATTGCAGCAGCGGTATATTCGCCAACGCCTTTTAAATTTAATAAATCATTATAATTATCCGGAAATTTTCCCGATAATTCATCGGCGACAAATTGTGCAGTTTTATGTAAGTTTCGAGCCCGAGAATAATAGCCCAAACCTTGCCAAAGTTTCAAAACTTGTTCTTCATTGGCTGCGGCCAAATCAAAAACTGTTGGAAACGCATTTGTAAAAGATAAAAAATAGGGTGTTCCTTGTGCTACTCGCGTCTGTTGAAGCATAATTTCTGAGAGCCAGATGAGGTACGGATTGTCGGTTTTTCGCCAAGGTAAATCACGCTTGTTTTCTAAATACCACCTTATCAACACTTTGGAAAAGCTCATCGTTAAATTTTAGTTAGCAAAAGTAAAAGTTTATGTTGTTAAATTTTAATGAATTAGCTTGAATAATTGTTTTTTTTATTCCTATCTTTGCAACCTCAAAAAATTAGTACACAATAATAAATTACGAATTAAAATGACAAAAGCAGATATCGTAGCAAAAATCTCAGAGAGATTAGGTCTAGAAAAGGGAGATGTTCAGGCAACAGTTGAGACCTTTATGACAGAAGTAAAAACCTCATTAGAAACTGGGGATAATGTTTATTTAAGAGGTTTCGGAAGTTTCATCGTGAAAACAAGAGCTGAGAAAACTGGAAGAAACATTTCAAAAAATACTACAATCAAAATCCCTGCTCACAATATTCCAGCTTTCAAACCTGCAAAAGTTTTTGTAGAAGGAGTGAAAACGAATAACGAAGCAAAATAATATTTATTAATCACAAAATCACCAGATTATGCCAAGTGGTAAAAAAAGGAAGAGACATAAGGTAGCTACGCACAAACGCAAGAAAAGAGCGAGAGCTAACCGTCACAAAAAGAAAAAGTAGTTTATAACTACTTTTTTCTTTTTAAACGTTCATTGAAATTGAAAGTTAGTGATCAGTGTTCGGTATTTAGTGTTCAGTTAGCTGCTAGCTAAATACTGCAAACTGCCGACTAATTTTCCCCGGGTTCAATACCTGTTAAAATTATTGTTTAATCCATCCTTGCTGAAGTTAGAAGTTGGAAGTTGGAAGTTGGAAGTTTTTTGTATCTACAAAAATCTGAAATCTGAAATCTGAAATCTGAAATCTGAAAGTGCGGATAAAAATTTACAGAGTGAATAAAGAATTAATCATCCGATCTAGTTCCGAAGCCGTAGATTTTGCCTTATTAAAAGATGGAAAACTAATTGAATTACACAAAGAACAAGAAACAAGCAATTTCCAAGTTGGCGATATTTTTATTGCCAAAATAAGAAAACCAGTTGCAGGACTAAATGCTGCTTTTGTAAATGTTGGCTACGAAAAAGACGCCTTTTTACATTATCACGATTTGGGTCCTAATCTTGCTTCCCAACTGAAATTCATAAAACTTGTAAGCGCAGGTAAAATAAAAGATTTCTCCCTAAAAAACTTTCAGTTTGAAAAAGAGATAGACAAAGATGGTTCGATAACCGATATTATCAATTCGAATCAGTCTATCTTAGTACAAGTTGTCAAAGAACCAATATCTACCAAAGGACCAAGAATAAGCGCAGAGCTTTCACTTGCCGGAAGATTTATTGTTTTGGTTCCGTTTTCTGACCGCGTTTCTATTTCTCAAAAAATAGAAGACAAAAAAGAAAAGGATCGTTTGAAACGACTCGTACAATCCATCAAACCAAAAGGATTTGGTGTTATTGTTCGCACAGTAGCCGAAGGCAAAAATACAGCCGAATTAGAAAAAGATTTGCAGAAGCTCATAGAGAGATGGACTGCAATGTGTAAAAAATTACCAACCGCTCATCATCCGTCCAAGGTATTAGGAGAGCTCAATAGAGCTTCATCAATACTAAGAGACGTCTTCAACGATACCTTTAGTGGAATCCAAATAGATGATGAAGAGTTGTACAACCAAACGAAGGATTATTTACAAGAAATAGCCCCTTCGAAAACATCGATTGTTAAGTTTTATCAATCCAAAGACACTCCAATTTTCGAGAAATACAATATAGAGAGACAAATCAAGACCTCCTTTGGAAGAACAGTTTCCATGAGTAAAGGTGCTTATCTTATTATCGAACACACCGAAGCTTTGCACGTTATTGACGTCAACAGCGGAAACCGTTCTAATAAAGCATCCAATCAAGAAGATACTGCAATGGAAGTCAATATGATTGCCGCCGCCGAAATCGCCAGACAATTGCGCCTTCGTGATATGGGCGGAATAATTGTAGTTGATTTTATCGATATGGGCAATCCTGAAAATCGCAAAGTGTTGTTCGACTTCCTTAGAGAAGAAATGAGCGACGATAAAGCCAAACACAAAATCTTACCTCCGAGTAAGTTTGGATTAGTCCAAATTACAAGACAAAGAGTAAGACCGGAAGTCAACATTAAAACTAGAGAAGAAGATCCAAACAATATTGAAGGCGAAATAGAAGCGCCAATTCAAATCATTGACAAAATCGCACTTGATCTAGAAAGTATATTAAAAACACACAATGAAGTTGTGCTTAACGTACATCCCTTTGTGGCCGCATACCTTACAAAAGGTTTTCCATCGATACGTTCAAAATGGTTTTTTGAACATAAAAAATGGGTGAAAATCATACCACGTGACGCTTACACGTACCTAGAATATCATTTCTACGATAAAAAGAAGAATGTTATTATAGAATAAATCAAAAACCGCCTTTCGTGAGATTGCTTTCAGCCTGTTTGGCTTAGCAGCCTCGAGTAGGCGGTTTTTTTTGTCTTTTTTTAGGAGCTATTTCCAGCTATCCGTTGCAATCTTATATGCCGAACACCGGCACATAAGGATTTCCACTGCTATCTGGGCTAGGAAATCGGGAATCTAAATGATATTTTGCTAATCTAAATTATATTCTAATCTCACGGTAATTCTAGCTGTTTTGTTTTTGCTAAAAGTGTCGTTATTTCCACCATAACTATCTTCTTCAGTTGAACCCTGACCCGTAATTTGAAAAACGCCCATATTTGCACCTTTTAATTTTCCTAAATCACCATTGGCAGTTTTTACAATTTTATTTGCTCTTTCGTTAGCATCTCTTGCAGCATTTTCTATCAAACTCTGTTTCAAACTAGGCAAATCAGAATAGGTATATTGAATAGAATTTGAAGTAAGTTCTATACCAGAATTGATCAATTCCGATGTTTTACTCGAAACTTCTTCAATGCGATTCATTAGTTGAGGATTCTTTTTAGCCGAAAACGAAATACTTTGAGTGGCTTCATATCCATCAAAAATCTGTTCGGAATTTACATAGCCACCGTTTTCAGCATTTACAGTTCTAATTTGTCTAAACTTTTTTTGGAAATTCACTGCTCCAAACGAAAACTCATTCGGTTTAAAACCTTTGCTAATAAAGAAATTAGAAACAATTTTTTGGTCAGAAATAATTTTGCTGTAAGCTGTTTTTATATCCATACTATTGGTAGTAAAACTTCCAGACCATAAAATTTCATCTGAAACAAAATCTTTTGTACCCAATCCGATTACTGAAATAGAATCTAAATTTTCATTTCTTTTTTTGAAAGACTGACCCAAAATAAAGGCAGTGATAATAATAGCAATTCCAATAATGATTGATGATTTGAGTCTATTTTCCATTGAAAATTTGATTTAAATTTAATAGTAGTAAATATAACACTATTTGAGAAACAAAATTGAATTGAAAATCATTTCCTCTTCTCTGCAAAAAACCGCTTCATCAATTCCGAAGCTTCAGCCGCCAAAACCCCACGAACAACTTTAGTTTTAGGATGTAATTGTGTCCCCATTTTCTCGAAACCCCGTTGTTCATCGCTCGCTCCGATACAAAGGTTTGATGATTTGAAGATAATTAACATCAAAAAAAATCCTGAAATGAATCAGGATTTTTTTTACTTTTTGACAGCCGTATTAGTTACTGCTTTTTTTGCTTTCTCAGCAGGTGTAGGTTCCAGACCAACTGCTTTTTTTGCTGTTTTAGCTGGAGAAGTTTCTATTCCTACAGCTTTTTTCACTTCTTTCTTTGCTTCGTGTTTTACAACTTTTTTTGTTGCAGTTTGTGAATAGCCACTCAAGCCAAGAAAAAACAGTCCAATGATTAAAATATTTTTCATAACATTTAATTTAAAGTAACTAATCAGTCTCAAATATAGGGATTTTATTTCATGTCAAAATGACGTGAAATAAAATTCGAATTCATGCCACATAGTCATTGGATTTATTAGGTGAATCTTTTTATATTTTGTACTTTCAT
>NZ_JBIKRX010000162.1:0-4315 GCF_044348915.1 Flavobacterium sp.
ATTATCAAAAGCAATCGAGTCCACATTATATCGTCCAGACGGAGTCATCAAAGATAGTTATAATCATTTAGTAGGTGTTACCTTTCGTATCAAAGCAGGTTCTAGTTTCTTGGTCGCATTGCCTGTGGTAGATGATGGAGTTGTATCCATTTCACACACGTTCTCCATTAAAAATATCTATTTGGACTGGGATGAGTTCAAGGCAGCACCAGTAGAAGATGTTATTGGATATTATCAGCGTGAATTAGAACCGCTCTTTTCACTCTATCCTGGATATCGTGTGAAGAATGTGGCTCGCCGCGGGTCTGATATTGTTGCCATTCAGTTGGAGAATAGTCTCTATGTGCCAGTGGCTGGACCTCGTGACGAGACTGCATTAGATACATTAATGAAAGCCTCTCAGATCGGATTTGTGTCGGTCAAACATTTTGAATGGGAAGTTGATCGAGAATTGGAAGGAATGATATCAAAACAAAACGATCAGAATTGGAAGTCATTTACAGAGCTTCGGTCATCAGAAGAGCGATGCGGATCGGATCCAGAGATTGATCGTACATCATCTTATAAAGAATGGGAAGAGTCGTATCGTCAATTTAGATTGATGGTATCCAATTGGATCACTGGAGAAAAAGCGGGACCTACTATTCGAAAGGGAATTGAAGAGATTATTTTTAATAATGATCTTCCTGAATTTGAGCGAAGAAAGCGGTTGTATATCTTTTTGTCCTCCACTCTTCTGTCGTGGTTTTATCCAGATAAAGAGAATTGGGATAAGGGATCGACAACATTTTTGCGTAAAGATTGTCGATTGATTGAAAGCCCTGAATCGTGTACTGGTTCATGTCATTGGAAAGAAGAAGAAGGACGGTGTCTGTTACATGTGAAAGAAACAACGGAACTAAGTGATACACCCGGTCAACGTGCGGTGAGTACACCCGAGTTGTATACGAAACGAGTGATTGATGAGCTCGTGCGATTCCCCGTTCGAAGAAATCAATTGATGAAGGGTGAAATATCTTCTATCGTAGCGATTATGGAACCAATTCGCGATGGCGATCAATATATTATTCCAGAATCTTCGCCGACATGGACCAATTTATTGCGTCTTGATTGGGCTAAAGTTATACCAGAAGAGCCACAATATTACGAAGAACAATCGCGAGAAGCCGTTGAGAATGATCGAAAAATTCCAGAAGGAGAGATGCCTGTCGCTCTTCAGGCTATTCTAGGAGAGACATCATTGCGTTTACGTAGTCCCCCGAATTCGGGACAGTCACTCTTGCCGTTTACTGCTATTCTAGGTCTCACCCTAGGACAACTGGAACTAGAAGAAAATGCAACACGCTTCAATAAGAATGCTCTTATTCAGTATGTTCGAAATACTTCCAAACCAATTGGCATGATAAACCTAACAGGTGATATACCAGAGAATGAAAAAGAAGTCATGTTCGCACGGCCGGCGATTGGTATTTTTCATGCTGTAACGATTCTTGTCTTTTTACCAGGACAAGCGGGTATACTGGTAGAAGAAGATGGTGTAGCAACCGTTCATTTATCAAGTCTACCATCTGCTGTCAATGAACGATGGAAGTCAGCTGGTTTGGTTCAAATGCGACTAAAACAGGCTATCCCTGCAGCAGCCCCACCCGTTGAGATTGGCAGAAATCCAGTAGTCCTTCCAGTACCATTAGTCGTACAAGCGGCACAAAAAAGAGGACCGCGTGTCGCTCCAAAGTCATCTGTTGCTGCCTCTGCTCTCTAGATAGTCTAAAACTGAAAGGAAAAGCCAGCAAGTGGTTTCGTATATTCTTCTTCAGCTTCTGGAACAGGAAGTACGACGGATTGTTTACATCCTTCTTCTACTGCTCGGCGGCGACATTCAATCATGTCCTCCACCTCATCCGTCAAGATATTGAGACGCATGCGACGGTAGGAGGGCTGGTCAGGGTGAAGAATGACCAAGTACAAATCTGCAACTTCGAGACCATAATATTGTTCTAGAATCCATTTATAAACATTGAGCTGTAAGGTGTAATGCCAATAATTCGTATCAGGTAAGTGATCCAGTGGAGCCAGACCTGAGCCGAAAGGATTATCTGATTTTATTTCTTTTGAGCGCTTCCAGTCATAAATGACAAATTTTCCGTCTGATTTACGGCGATAGACCATATCAATCGAGCCACATAGTTTAATTTTGCGTTCAGACGCAGGAGAATCAAGAGCATCTTCCCTGTGTTGGGACGCAGGCAAGTCAAGCCTATCGGTGAAGACTTCCCATTCACTGCGATAAGGCTCCAAATCATCGCCGCACTCTTTCCAGAATTTCATGAAGTATCTCCATTCTGGTGTATTCATCACAACAGGGTCAATTTCTTCAAGTGCCCCGTGCATAAATTGCTCAATCGCAAAGTGCATGGCTGTTCCTGCTGAGGACGCTTCTTTTCCATTTGAAGCCCATTCTGCCATGATCTCTTCATCGGTTCTTCCATAGTATTTACTATTCGCCCAGTTCGCCCCCTTACGCATTTTAGTGATAATTTTTTTAGCATCAAAGTGACCGAAGAATTCGTGAACAAATCCAGTACAGGAGATATTTCCCTTACATGTACCGTTTACATAATATTTATGAGTGGGCTCATCAAATGCGATGTGCGCGTCTCGTGGATGACGATTGATTTGCGTTAAACGTTGCCAGGCGTGATGCGGCATATTGGAACTGATGTATTGTATTGGAGATACAAAACATCAATTTTTATGATATGGATTCAATCAGGTGCGCCAATGGTTAGAAGTGCAGTAGGGACTAAATGAGAGGGAAGATCAAGTAGAGATGCGATGGATTCACTATGAAATGCGTCAACTGATACGCATGGAATCGATTCTTCCGCGCATGCGGCAATGATGAATCCAAGAGCAACATAGGTTTGACGAGTAGACCATAACAGCCGATCTGGTTTTGGGGAATCCCATAAACGAGAAAAATAGGAAGAGGGTTGTTCATACTGAGGAATGGAAAAATCAGTATGAAGATTAAAATTGGTACGTGCGCATAATACAAAAATACAATTACATATAGTAACGTAAGGTTGATCGTATGCTTCTTTTTGAATACTATTTTTGGTTTCAGTGTCATATATCACATAGATAACATAAGGTTGACTACCAAATCTTTCAGGCACGTTTACTCGTTCATATATAAAAGATGAATAATGTCTGTGATTCAACCGCTTTACAGTATCTTTCCATTCAAGATGATTCGAAAATGTATCAGTAATGTGATAGGAATCAGTGTAGTAATCCACTTGAGGTTTACTACGATTGATACCCATTCTATATGATTCTTAGAATTGAAATCCCGCAATTTCCATCAGCATTAACCCGACTTTATTTTTTCCAAGGATAATTTTACGACTTACATCACGTTTGCCATACAGTTCGGAGGCAGATCCCTCGACTGCTTCACTGGCCTCATTGATGTTACTGTTCGTTGAAGTCTTTGTATGAAGAAGGTATTTTTTATCATTTTTAGCAGCTGTCACTGCGGCATGAAATCGTGCATCGAACTTGAATCGATAGCGGAGTGCGTCATGTAGATATTTATCTCGGATAGGAAACCATTTATCATCTGAAATGTCAGCCTTATATTGGTTCAACTGTTTGCGAGTGGTAAAGAACTTGCGTACCTCCTGTGCTTCTTTGACAAGCAATTTATAGTCGTCATCTGATTCGGGCAGAAATTTCTTCGCTTGCATTGCCTCACGGCGTTTCTTTTCCGCTTTTTGATGGATATCGCCATCCATACTCATGATAAGTTGCCCTAGGTCAGGTTCACCTGGTCGGCGTGGTACCATGAGGGCGTGTTTGAGTTTCATACCAGCAATGTAATGCTCAACGCTTGGATAGAGAATCGCGCCATCGGGCAAGGGAACAGCAGAGGGGTCATCCAGATTAGGCATGGGGTCAGGAATGGGAAAGGGAGCAGCAAGAGACATCCATCGACCGATGTTGGCATCTGGTTTTCCTTTTGGATCGATTACTCGAAGAATGTCTTTACGAACGGCATCCATTCCAAAGGCAAAGACCTGCTGCGCTTCCCACATCTTATCGCGAGGAGGAAGACGGAATCCAGAAGGAGCTTCTACCTCTACCTTTTCATCATCTACTACAGCGGCCTCTTCTAGTGCGTCGTGTACTTCTGGCTCTAATAATTCGATGGGAGGGGCCACCGCTTCTACACCGCCTTGACGTTTAAAGATGAACCATCGATTGAGGAAGGAGAACACCTTGACTGAATCCAACATGCGATCATTCATAC
>NZ_JBIKRX010000158.1:0-4310 GCF_044348915.1 Flavobacterium sp.
GAGCTGATAGCTTGTGTTCTGAATACCGCGCTGCATGTTCTTGAACCCGCCGGTCGATGCCTGGGCGCTGCTCTGCACGTTCTTGATTGCGGAGTTTGCTTGTTCAAGCTGTCGAACGGCCTGGCTTGCCTCGACCGTCACCCGCATTAGAAGTTCGGATTCACTAGCCATTTAATTTGCGCCTCACCAGGAATTTGATTGCCGGCCAGCGTTGGTCTTTCCCAAAGCTGTAACCGAATGGATTCTGCTCGTACCAGACATCGCTGATGACCAGCGACTTGTATTTTCTTGACAGTGAGTTTGCGACGCGCTTAGTGATGCTGACACGAGCTCGAGCTTGCTTGCCCTCTGAGACTCGTTTCGCACGCTTGAGACGTCGAACCAAACTCTGCGCGCCCGTCCAATTGCCGGCCTCCAAATGCCTTGCGTATGCCTCATCGCTTGTGATCCTTATGTCGTCACCTTGCTTGGCCTTGCCTGCCGCCTCAGGAGATGATTTGGCACCATTGATGTAGACCGCCCAAGAGCTTGCAATCCTGCCAGTTGATCTGGCACCGTATGAGTTGGACAAATCAGCGAGCTGAGTGAGGGCCTCTTCGATGGCGGCCACCATGTTGCTGCCGCCCTGGCTGAATTCCCAGCGATAGTTCTTTCTCATCATCTCAGGTGAAATGCCTCGGCGGCCGTCAACAAAGAACCCGGCGAGCTCGTTACCCTTGCGGAGTTGGTCGTTGACAACCTCCATGCCCTTGGCGTAAGCAAAGGCTCGGATCCCACGCGCGCCGAAGTCGAGAAACTCCTTAGGGACCGCAGACCCCTTGACGTATCGATTCCCGACTTTAAGTTGAAGCTCGACTTGCACTTGTCACCCTCATAAATTCAACATCACATCGCTGCAACAACAACACCGCCGCATCTGGTAACTGGTGACGCTTCTGCGCCTCCCAGAAAGTGCCGATCGGTATCGGACCAATTCCCATCCCGATCTGCCTGGCTGTACTGAGCTCAAAAAACAAATTGAGCAGCACATGGTCACCGTCGCAAAACTCTGGCCTCACATCCTCAGGTTTGATCTTGCCTCGTCGGGCGAGAGTCTCGTAAAACGCCTCACGCCCTGCCCATTGCAAAGACCAGGTCAAACCCTTGATCAGTTTTTTGCTTCTGCTTCCAACTTCGTCTCGTAGCCTGGCAAAGCGTTCTGAACCTTGGTCCAGATCTCCTCTTTGGCCAGCGGATACTCGTCCCAGAAATTCGCAGCATCGACACCCTTCACACTGATGACCTGACCAGGAAAGAATGCACGACGCTGTGCGTCCGTCATGTCGAACGGCGTGGCCGCGATATTTCCATCGGCACCGACTGGCAACAACTTGGCCCAGGCGAACATGAAATCGCGATTAGCTGCGATCGGCATCTTGACCGTGATCGTCACTTCAGGAGCATCGTCCAGCGTGAACGACACGCCTTCAGTCAGGCAAAGAGGGAGTCTGTATTTTTCGAGAGACATTTAAATCCTTTAAGAAATAAGGTGGGCGACGAGAGAGGCCTAAGGAGTGTGAGGGACACACCTCAAACGCCGCCCGAAGTGGTTACCAGGTGTAGATATCGAAGTAGCCAGTCTCGGTCGCTGTGGCCGAACCTGAGAAGGCCAGGCTCACCTGCTGGTCAAGACCCTCGGCAGCACCATCAGGGAATGTGAGCTGTACGCCATGCAACAGCACAGTCATCCCGCCGTCTTGATTGCTGACAGTGAATCCAATCGAGACAGGCTCCTGGCTGATTTTCTTGAGCATCAGGCTCCAGTTCTCATCGGCCAGGTAAGTCGAGCCGCTGACCGTGATGGTGGCTGCACCCAGCGAGTACTCGCGAGGCGCAAGCGAGCCCATACAGACCTGGGGCGACAGACCGTTGTTCAGTGTGATCGAAAGTGACTGGATGCAGAAGTCAGCGACTTGGCCGTCAACGATCACCAGGCCAATGTCGCTTGATGCGTTATAAGGCTGGTCGGTGCTTGCGTCAGCGATTGTGCGACCGTCTGTTGTGGCAGGGACCGGCATGGTGTAGCCATTGCCCATGAACATGAACTTGGACTTGGCGATGTTGCCATGGGCCATTTCCAGCATCATCTCGGACACCAGCATGCCTGTGTAGGTGATCGACTTCTCAGTCAAGTCGAGGTATTTCTTCTCGACAGTGTGTGAGATCGGCGTGGTGCCGATTGAGAGCTTCTCAGGACGGGTGATGGTGGCCGAGCCTGTCTCGGTTGCGATTGTCTCTTTGGCGATCTTGATCGAGGCGCCAACAGAATCAACCGAGACAACATACGCCTGGCCGTTGTTTTTCTCTTCAGTAAAACCCGAGAGCATGATCATGTCGCCAGCGACGAACTGGTTTGCTTCTGCGAATGTCAGGCGACGGTCAATCGCATTTACATCTATCGAACTGGTTACCACCAGGGCTGGTACTGCTGTGGGCTGCATCATTGCGGCGCGAATGAATTGCGTCTGGACTGGATCACCACTCAGTTCGCCGTTGATGTCGCCACCAACTTCCAGACCGACCTGGACCTGGCCACCAGCGGTGCGGTCAGAGCGGATCTCTGTGCTTGCTGTTGTGGATGGAGTGCCTGACAGCGACTCGCTGACAAAACGTGCTGTGACAAAATCACCAGCAGCTGGAGTCTGGCCGTAGGTGGCCTCTTCAATTGCTGTGATGCGTACAAGATTAGATGAGGACATTTTTTAACTCCGAATTGATTGATATTGAGAGATAAGGCAAAACCCCTGCCACGCCGATGTTCTCGGGATAGCCGGTGGATCGGTACTGATGACAGGTGAAACTGATTGAATGACGAGCTCGTCGAGCCGCTGGCCGCGCAGCAATCTCTGGAGTTTGTCGCCGAGCGTGATGGCCGTCGATGACACCCAGCCGTTCGGGATTACGATGTGCAACAAAATGGTCCCGCGCTCACGCCACATATTGGCCGGCAGACAATCCACCTCTTCAGTGGATGTGAGATACTCAATGCCGACCCATGGTCTGTCTGTATTGGCTGGGATTGTGGAAATATCGTCAGCGTCATCCACGACAAAAACATCTGTGTCGTGCCAGTTTTCGTGAAGGAAACGCTCAAGCGTCGATCTAGTGAATCCGCTGCTCATCCGATCACCCTGAATTCTGTTGCGTATGTTTCGTTTGAGGATCCGCGACTGATACCATCGGCGGCCTGTGGCACATAAGGTTTGCCATTGATGATCATGCGGTCACTCTTGAGCCGCACTTCGTAACCCTTCAGATCACGATTGAGCAAGATCACCTTGTGCGAGTTCTCAGGAATAACACCTGATAAAAGCTCGGCCTGTGAATAGGCCATGACCTTACCCTTGGCGACACACACCTGGCGATAAGCCGGCGGAGTCGCTGTGTTGTCGAGCGTCTGGATGCTGATGTCGCTGCCGTAGCTGTCCAGCATGCGCGCATACATGTCGCGAACTTGATCTGGATTAAGCATAGCGATTCTTGTGCCTCTCAAGCATATCGACAGTCGATGCACTCAACACACCCACGGAGCCATCGGTGTATTCGTTGGCCGACTGGCCAGATGTTTCGTAGGTCACCTTCGCGACACCGACAATCTCTTCAGACTTCACTACGCGCCCATAACGTCCACCAGATGCAGGTGCAGCAACAGGTGTGTCGCAGACCGGTGGGATATACATCGGCGTGCCGTCTGAGTTGTCGCAAACAAGCGGGATCGTGTCATGCGCGCCGTCTGAACTTACAAACGGAATCTCGCATGCGCCAGGCTCTTCAGTGTTGCCACTGCCAGGTGCTGCGAGACTGTCATAGAGGCTTGCAGCAGTATCCACAATTGCCTTCATCGCCCAGGGAGGCAGAGTCTCGAATCCACCTTCGTATTCAATCAGTACATCCTCGTAAATCCCTGAGGTTGTGCGAACTAGGCCGGTAGATTTGATCACCTTAAAATCATTGACCTTCACGCCGCTGAGTGTCTCAATCGACGCAACAGTGCTGATGGGAAAATTTCTCAACCAGATCGAGGTCGAACCATTTGGCTCTGTGATGTCCTGATAGAAATCAAAATCAAGACTTCGACCAAGAAAGTCCTCGACATAACCCTGTGCCTCGACCAGCAGTGCCGACAAAGTCGCATCCTGACTGTTATCAGTAATGCCGAGGATTCTTTTGAGCATGGCAAGCATGGTTTGTCCTTAATTAAACAGGTTTCAACGCTGCAACGTCAGCCTGAAGCTGCGCGATGAGGGTCTGTTGTTCTTGAATTGCTGCGA
>NZ_JBIKRX010000068.1:0-15157 GCF_044348915.1 Flavobacterium sp.
CATCTTCCTTAAATCGCTTGTTAAATGTTATTGAATTCACACCTATAAATTTCTCCCTTGTACTCATTTGACAAAGGTAATACTATTTTCGTTTTTGGGCGGCCTAAACGCCTATACCTAAAAATTTGATTTGATTTTGGGTTAATTATTTTTTCTTTTTAAGTTTCTCGGTTGATTGCGTTCCCATATAATCTTGAACGGTTCTGAATCCGATAAAACTTCTTGCTGAATCAGCATATTCAAATGTTCTGGTACTTACTTGTAGGAAGTAGGCAACATCTTTCCAAGAACCTCCACGAACCACTTTACGTTTGTTTGAAGTATCCGTATTGTTAGGATTCATTGAAGAAACGTACTCATACGCATTAGGATCATAAGAAGACTCTGTCCATTCGGCCACGTTACCTGCCATATTGTATAAGTTATACCCGTTTGGTTCATACGATTTTGCCTCAACTGTATATAAAGCCTCGTCTGCGGCATAATCCCCTCTCATAGGTTTGAAATTGGCAAGGAAACATCCTCTATCGTTTTTGGTATAAGGCCCCCCCCAAGGATACGTTGCAGACTCTAAACCTCCTCTAGCGGCATATTCCCATTCTGCTTCTGTAGGCAATCTAAAATTGTTGATTAGATCTCGACCTTTCTTTTGCGATTTGATCCAAGTATTCTTATTTAAAGTTCTCCAAGCACAAAATGCTTTGGCTTGTTTCCAATTAACGCCCACTACGGGATAATCACCATACGCTTTATGCCAGAAATAATCATTGTGCATAGGCTCATTGTATGAATATTCAAAATCTTTTATCCAAGTCGTTGTATCTGGATACACTTTTACCTGTTCAGTTCTTATGAAATCTTTTCTTTTACCCACTTTGGCTTTAGCCGCAGCCTGGATATCCATCCAAGAATATCTGAATTTTAACTTATCAACATCAATAGTCCTTAAACCATTATACGAAGCTTCAAGAGGCAAATACATTGAATCCATAACTTCTGTGTAGTATTCGTCAGGATACAATTTAGTGTCTTTTATTAATTTCACTTTGCGGTTTAACTTTCTACCCGCATAAGGATCATCGTCTGTACCAATACTATAATAGTTATCATACATATACTTGTCATATGCAGTCATTTTTTCAGGATCTTGATCATTAAACGCAAAATCACCTATACTTCCAGAACTTTTCCCTTTACCTTTTCCGTTTGCTGCACCAGCACCAGGTTTAATTCCTGATTCATCAGCTAAAATTGCCAAACGAACTCTCATAGTAGAATCTTTTACCCATTCTACAAACTGACGGTATTCTCTGTTAGTTATTTCCGTTTCGTCCATATAAAAAGAACGAACGGTAACTGTTTTTGTGGAGGCATCACCAACACTGGCAACATCGGCATCGGATTTTCCCATAATAAAAGAACCGCCTGGAACTAATGTCATTCCATAAGGTTTTTCAGGATGCCATTTAGCACCTTTTGCACCGATTAGCTCTCCTTTGTCGGAAATTTTGCCACATCCAATTAGTAGGGTTAAAATTGCAGTAAAAGCAATAAACTTCTTCATATTAATAGGGTTAATTATTCATTATTATTCAGTCCGTAAACCTATTTATTATTATTTAATAAAACAATTTTTTACAGTACTATTTACTACATAGTCCAAAACTAAAATTAAATTTGTTATAAAAAAAATATTTTATCGATTAAACGCCAACAAAAACGATAAAATACAAGTTTTTTAAAAATTTATCAGTTTTTACTCACTTAATTCTTGAGCTCTTTCAATGCTTTAATCTTCAGATTTGTAAAAAATATACTATACGATACTTTTAATTATAAAATATTTTTTCGCTGTGCTTTCCACCATCTTTCAGGAATTTCGTGATTGCAAGCTCCTAAATACTCCTCATACGAGCATGGTAATAACGTACTTTTCTTTAACTTATTATTAGCATTTGAAATAAAAGGTATTTCTATCCACCATCTATCGGTTTTGTTGCTTTTATAAAAAACTAATTCTTCTTCAAGCGGTATAATATACTTAATATAATTTTCCCTGCTTCCGAAAGGATATTCATTCGAACGATAATGATAGCCTTCTATAAAATACCATATTATCTGCGCAATCAAGACGGATTCTTGCGCTGAGTTATTATGATTAAAAACACCCAAAAGTGAAACTTTATCACTAATACCGGCATATCTTGACAACGCACAAATTTCCTTTCCGCTAAAACCATTTGGTATGAAATAATCAAAATTACCAGAATCGCTTGATTTAACAGATGTCAAATCGAGACTAACCATATCGGCATCTCTAAAAACGGGTTCCGCTAAGGCAATTGAATTTGAAATTTCCCCCAGACGATAGGCTTCGAAAAAAAGTTTATCAATCAGATCAATTTCTTCTTGCGAGTTATAATAGGTTTGATAGCCGACATTTGCATAATTAAACAGATTATTAGGCTCATCGATAATAATTTTGGTCAAATATGAAGAAGCTGAAACGGCATCAGATTCTTTTCCGAAATCGAATTTACTATCGATTGAAACCAAATTGACCATTTGCTCCAAATCGTCATAAGCCCTATAAAGCGGATAAGTCAAATCTTGCGAACCGCCAATTACAATAGGAATAATTTTTTTCTTAATAAGACTCGAAACCACTTTTTTTAGCGCAAAATGCGTGTCAGAAATCGAATTTCCCGGTAGGATATTACCCAAATCTGCGATAGAAGTATCCCAGTTTCCAGGGAACAATGAGTATAGCTCCTTGCGAATTTGCGTTAAATCGACTTCAAGAGCTGGATTGCTTTCGCCTCTATTATCTAAAACCCCCACAATGGCAATTTTTATTTTTTCTAAATCTGGAAAATCTTTAGTAGTGTGAAAAACCACTTTACTCCCCAAATGCTGTGACGACAGATCATCAACTAGCGCAAGGACTTCAGTATCTAGTGGCCTTAGAAAATCAAATTCCATATTTTATTTCTTTTTTGCGACTACCTTCTTGGCAGCTGGTTTTTTTGCTCCTGCAGATTTTTTTGCAGCAACTTTAGCTCCGCTCTTTTCTGCTTTGCCTCGAGTCTTTGCAGGTGCTTTCTTTGCGATCATTTCTTGCACTTGCTCCAAAGTCAATTTTGTAGCGTCGATATCTTTACTCAATTCAATTTTGATTTTTCCTTTGGTAATTACCGATCTTCCCCAACGGGCTTTTTCGACCAAAATTCCTTCTTCTTTCCAATGATGCAAAACCTTATCGATATTCTTCTGCAACTTATCTTCAATCAATTCTATAATGTCAGATTGAGACAAATTATCGAAGTTGTATTTCTTACTCACATTGATAAAAATCCCATTCCATTTGATGAATGGACCAAAACGACCAGTCCCTTTTTGAACTCCTTCGCCTTTATATGTAGCTATTGGAGCATCGGCCTGTGCTTTTTCGTCAATCAATTCTTTGGCTCTTTCTAAGGTAACATCTAATGGATTTTCTCCTTTTGACAAAGAAACAAATGCGCTTCCGTGGCGAACATATGGGCCAAAACGGCCATTGCTTACCTCAACTTCTTCACCTTTATATGCTCCTAAATTTTTTGGTAACAAAAACAAATCCAAAACTTCCTCAAGTGTGATGTTCCCAATATTTTGATCACTCATCAAACTTGCAAATTTTTTCTCCTCATCTTCAGCGTCACCAATCTGCGCCATTGGACCAAACTTTCCTAAACGTACGGAAACTGGTTTCCCTGTTTTAGGATCAGTACCAAGAATTCGTTCTCCACTTTCGCGATCAGCGTTCGCTTCGACATCAGCCACTGTTGGATGAAATTTATCGTAGAATTCCTGCATCATTTTTGCCCATTCGATATTTCCTTCAGCGATTTCATCAAAATCCTGCTCCACTTTGGCAGTGAAATTATAATCAAGGATGTTTGAGAAATTTTTGACCAAGAAATCCGTTACAATTGTTCCGATATCCGTTGGAACTAATTTCCCTTTATCTGAACCAGTATTTTCCTTAAGAACTTTTTCGCTAACTTGAGCTGATGCTAAAATCAACTGTGTATATTTACGTTCCTGCCCATCAAGATTACCTTTCTCTACATAATTTCTGTTGATAATTGTTGAAATAGTGGGAGCATAAGTCGATGGACGGCCGATTCCTAATTCTTCTAATTTTTTCACCAAAGAAGCTTCGGTATATCTCGAAGCCGCACGCGAATATCTTTCGGTTGCAGTAATATAATTGTTTTGCAAATTTTCGTTGACCTTCATCGCAGGAAGCATCCCTTCTTGCTCCTCATCATCCTCGTCATTTCCTTCTAAATAAACTTTCAAGAAGCCTTCAAAAAGTAACACTTCACCAGATGCGGAAAATAATTCGTTATGATTACTGGCTGCAATTTTTACATTGGTTCTTTCTAGTTCGGCATCACTCATTTGCGACGCCAAAGTCCTTTTCCAAATCAAATCGTACAAGCGCGCTTGATCGCGGTCAATCTTTACAGTATGTTGCGACATATCGGTCGGACGGATTGCCTCGTGCGCCTCTTGTGCGCCTTTACTTTTGTTGACGAAATTCCTTGGCTTAGAAAATTCCTTTCCATAGGATTTGATGATTTCAGCTTGAGCTGCATTCATCGCCTCTTTGGACAAGTTAACACTATCCGTTCTCATATAAGTAATGAGCCCCGCTTCATACAAACGTTGGGCTAGTTGCATTGTGATTCCAACAGGTAAATACAGTTTTCTAGCTGCTTCTTGTTGTAAAGTCGAAGTGGTAAAAGGTGCTGTTGGAGATTTTTTGGTTGGTTTCGTTTCTAAATCTGAAACCTTATATGTAGATCCGATGTTCTTTTTCAAGAAATCTTCGGCTTCATTTTTTGTATTGAAATTCTTTGGCAGTTTGGCTTTGAATGATTTTCCAGCTTCGTTAGTAAACTCAGCAACAACTGAATAAGAAGCCACTGGAGTAAAATTTTGAATCTCTCTTTCTCTTTCTACAATCAAACGAACGGAAACCGATTGTACACGACCTGCCGATAGACCACCTTTTACTTTTCGCCAAAGTACAGGCGACAATTCGTAACCCACTAATCTGTCTAAAACACGACGAGCTTGCTGCGCATTGACCAAATTATAGTCGATTTCTCGAGGATTATCAATCGCTTTTAGAATAGCCGTTTTTGTAATTTCGTGAAAAACGATACGTTTAGTTTTCTTTTTATCTAGTTTTAATTCTTCGGATAAATGCCAAGAGATAGCTTCACCCTCACGGTCCTCATCACTTGCTAACCAGACCATTTCGGCATTCTTAGCGAGTCCTCTCAACTTAGTAACCAAAGCTTTCTTATCGGCTGACACTTCGTATTTGGGTTTGAATCCATTTGCGACATCTACTCCAATTTCCTTTGAAGGCAAGTCGGCGATGTGCCCAAAACTGGACTCGACTTGATAATCGCTTCCTAGAAATTTCTCGATTGTTTTTGCCTTTGCAGGGGACTCTACGATAACTAAATTCTTTGCCATAGGTGTGTTTTTGTGCGACAAAAGTAGAAGTTTTTTTTAAATATCGGGCTTTTGGAAATTTTAAAAATGATTTTTGTTCTGTACTATCACAAAAGCGTTCTTTAAAAACATAAAAATTCTTGTCTATTTTACAATTCCGATTTGATGTACTTTAATGCCTAATATATTGAAAAAAGCCAAGCCTAAATTAATGCTTGGATTTTTTGAAACTTTCAATTCCTCGATTTATGAACATGAGCTACAAATGCTCCCAAAAATTATCCTTATTAATAACAAATTTGTTTTTTGGCTGGTATTTCTCAGTAAATGATTTAGTGAAATTTACTTTTTTATTAGAATTGTATTTTATTTCGTAAGCAGAAATTTCATTTTCGACAATTTCCAAAAAATCAATTTCGGCTTGTTGTGTATTTCGCCAATAGTGTGTTTTGCCATAAAACCCGTCGTAGGATAGTTTTTTAATTTTTTCGCTTATGAAGAAATTTTCAAATAAAGCCCCTATATCTTGCCTGTTTTGTATGGGATTGAACTGCCCGATAATAGCATTTCTTATGCCGTTGTCATGAAAATATATTTTTGGTTTTGAGGTGATTTCATTCCTTTGGTTGCTAGAATAGGGATGCAATCTAAAAATCACAAAAGACTTTTCAAGCAAGTCAATGTAGTTTACAACGGTCATTCTGTCCACGCCTAATATTTTAGACAATTCGTTATAAGAAACTTCACTACCCAGCTGAAGTGCCAGTGCATTCAATAATTTCATTAGCAAATCAGGCTTCTTGATGTTGACCAATTCTAAAATATCTTTGTATAAATAGCTTCCTGCCAGATGCAATACTATTTTTTGTTTTTTGGTTTCGGTAATCACCTCCGGATACATCCCATAAATTAGAAATTCATCTAATCTTTCATAAGCATTGGCAAAAGTGTAGTGGTTTTTGATTTCGTTCCAACTCAAAGGAAAAAGCTGATGTTCCCATTTTCTCCCAGTTAAAGGTTCATTAATTTCATTTCCTAAATCTAATGAAGAGGAACCGGTGAGTATAAATTGCTTGTTAAGCTTAGCGTCGATAAGCATTTTGACAGTTATGCCAATGTTTTGAATCCGTTGCGCTTCGTCTATAACAATTACATCATAATCGGCTACCGTATTTATTAGAAAGGCGAAATTAGCATTGGCAAATGCTAATCGAGTTTGTGGGTTGTCGCCATTTAAGAACAATACTTTTTTGTCTTCCACCAACTTCTGAATCAGTGTGGTTTTGCCTACCTGTCTGGGACCAAGCAATACAATGGCTTTTTTATCATCCCAATCTTCTAGTATGTTTTTTGAAATATCTCTCGCTATCATACCACAAATATATAAAAATATGCTTTAAACCACAAAATATTATATTTTTTTTATGGTTACAAGCCTAAAATACCATATTTAAACGCTAATGCAATCGTAAATGAAAATTCAATGTCATTTTAGCTAAAAGAAGTCAGCTAGATCTGAGCGATGATCTATACTAGAAAACAAACTTCCAAACACCTTAACAATTTTTGAATTAGGCAGTAATTTCTTACTCTAAAATCCTACTCTTAACTTCTTTGCTGTAATTTCGACCAATAGGAATGGTAAAAGAATGGATTTGAATTCTATTTCCTTCGATAGATTTTACTTTATCAACAGCAATGATATATGATTTATGTATGCGAAGAAATCGTTCTGAAGGCAATTCTTCGGATAAAGAGGTCAAGGATTTATGGGTAATATACGTTTTGTCGATGGTAACTACCTTAATATATTCTTTCATCCCTTCGATAAAGAGAATTTCATCAATATGTATTTTCACCATTTTTTTATCGACTTTGATAAAAATGTGGGAATCCAATCGAGCAGGTTCAATTTTAAGATTATTTTTAATACTAAACTCGGTGGTGATTTTATTGATGCATTTTATGAATCTAGGCAACGGAATGGGTTTTACTAAATAATCTAGCACATCTAGATCATAACTTTCGGCTGCAAACTCCCTGAAAGCAGTAGTGATCACTACTTTTGGTTTATTTTCCATCAAGCTAATCAACTCAAAACCAGTCATCATCGGCATATTAATATCCAAAAAAAGTGTATCGACAATATTGTTATTGACAAAATCCAAGGCTTCTAACGAGTTATTGAATGTACCGAGCACTTCAAATTCAGGAAAATTAGCAAAATAATTTTGCAAGACTTTTATAGCTAGAGGCTCATCGTCAACCAAAACACATTTAATCTTCATTATATATAGGTATTTGCAAACGGATAATATAAAAGTTGAATTTCACCTGATGCTCTAAGGAATAATTGTTTTTGAAAATCAGTTTCAATCTTTTCTTGGTATTGGTCAAACCTATTCCTTTTGTTTTATTAAAACTCGGTGAAAGTACAAAATTATTTATGATTTCAAAACGTAAGAAGTCGTCAACTACTTTACAGTTTATTTTTATTCTCAGCCTCTTATTATTCAATCCACCGTGTTTGAACGCATTTTCGATAAGTGAAATAAAAACTAATGGTGGCACTTTTACTTCATCGATATTCGATTCTAAATTTATATTTACTTCGACATCTTCGAAACGGAGTTTTTCAATTTCGATATAATTTTGGATATAATCGATTTCCTTGATTAGGGGAACCAATTTATTTCCTTCGATATCGTACAAAACGTATTCCATCAATTTTGAAAGTTTTATGATCACATTTGGCACCTTGTCGGAAGACTCAAGCGATAAAGAATACAAATTATTCAAAGTATTGAAAAAGAAATGAGGCTGAATCTGATTTTTCAGGTATTTCAATTTGATTTTGAACTGTTCTTCCCGCAAAGCTCGGTTTCGATCTCGCTCTTTTAGCCAAGTCAAAGTCAAATAAATAGAAGACGCCATCGCTAGAACATATAATTCACCAATACAAACCGCAACAATATGATTGATTTCGAAAGGCTGGTAATCTCTATTGGCTTCGGGCCAAATGTTTTCGGAAATCATAAAATAGGTCATTCCAGTTTTTAGTAGATATACCCCCATCAAACTCAGCAGTAATGCAAAGGCATAGGCAAAATACTTTGATTTCAATACATACCGTGGAACTAAAACAAACAAATTGAAATACACCAAAGGAATGTGTAATGCAAATTCAATAAGGTTGGATTTAAAGGAATACTCATAGTTGTCAAAATACGCTCCCCATCTTAAAAAATTGAGTGAAAAATAAACTCCCCAAAACCAAAAATGATTTTGCAGTTTAATATCGAATTTCATTTCCTTGATTTTACCCATTTTCTATGATAATGTATACTGTAGTTGGCAAAAGACCTGATTGTAAAAAGATTTGCAACTTTAATCAATTTGATACCAATAATCCTCTTTTTTGATATAAAATTGCAAAAATAAACGAAAATGATATAAAATAAAAATAAGAAAACGTTTTCGCAAAACAGAATGTTGATTGAAACATGTCGTTGGTTGAAATTTTACTACTGTTGGGAGAATTTTTTTTTTTTTAGAAAACCCTTCCCGATACATTTACACCATAACTAACAAAAATTAATAAAAATGAAACAAATTATTTTAATCTTTATGATTATTTTTACTACGCAAGTTACTCTTGCACAAGTAAAAACTGTCAAAGGAACTGTAAACGATGCAAATGGTTTACCAATCCCAATGGCAAATGTAAATGTACAAGGTGAAACCAAAGGAGTCACCACCGATATGGATGGTAATTTCAGCATTCCTGTCGAAAAAGGAAAAACCTTAGTAATATCCTTCGTTGGCCTTGAAACTCAAAAAATAGTTGTAGCCGACGACAGCAGCATCAAAGTACAACTAAAAGAAGGTTCAACAAATGCTCTTAACGAAGTTGTCGTAACTTCGTTGGGTATTAAAAAATCTAAAAAAGCGGTTACTTCCTCTGTTCAGGAATTGAAATCAGAAGAATTAGTAAGAGTAAAAGATGCCAACTTAATGAACACTGTAGCTGGTAAAATTGCCGGTGTGGCAGTAACCAAAAGCGCTTCGGGTGCGGGTGGATCTACAAAAGTTGTTATCCGTGGAAATTCATCGTTGACCAACAACCAACCTTTATATGTTATTGATGGTGTGCCTTTGATGAGTTCAAGTTCTTCTCAACCCAACGAAACTTTTGGTAGTTTAGCTGGTGGAAACACTGATGGTGGTGATGTTATTTCTCTTTTGAATCCAGAAGATTATGATGGAATGACCGTTCTAAAAGGAGCGTCTGCATCTGCTTTATACGGAAGTTTAGGCGCAAGTGGCGTTATCTTATTGACATCTAAAAAAGCGAAAACTCAAAAATCGAATTTGAAAGTTTCCTCAGTATCTACTTTTGAACAAGCGGCTTATTTACCAAAATTTCAAAATCAATATGTAGCATCATCGGCTGCAGGAGCTTCGACAACTTGGGGAAAAAATCCTGATGGAACATATACAAAAGGAACATTTGAAGACGAAGTTCAAGACTTTTTCAGAACAGGTGCAACTCAAATAACATCGGTAGGATACACTGCCGGAACTGACACTTCATTTACAACTCTTTCTTATGCCAACACAACAGCGTAAGGAATTATAGAAGGAAATGATTTAAGTAAAAACAACTTTGCAATAAACCAAGTCAACAATTTTTTAGATGACAAATTAGTGGTTACTGCCAATGCAAGTTATGTTAGTCAAAAAATCAACAATAGACCAGTTAATGGATTTTATTTCAACCCAATTACAGCGGTTTATTCTATGCCAAGAGGTGGTCAAACTTTAGAATATTACAAACAAAACTTTGAAGTTTTTGATCCTTCAAGAAATTTAATGGCTCAAAATTGGATTACAACTCCAAACGAAGATTCTCAAAACCCATATTGGTTAATCAAAAGAAATGCTTCAGTAAACCAAGATCGTTTTTTCAAAGGAAGACTTAGCTTAGATTACAAAGTAAATGATTGGTTGGATTTATCAGCTCGATATAGCTATGACCGTTTAGAATCTGGTTTCGAAAAAGAAATCTATGCTACATCGGCAACTTCTCTTTCTAATATCAATGGAACGTATATCAATGTAAATACAGTAGGAACTCAAAACTACGCCGATTTTTTAGCAAAATTCAACACCAAATTCAACGAAGATTTAAGCTTCAATGCAATCCTAGGAACAAGTTTCAATAAAACAGCCAATGGCTCGACTATTTTGAACTCTGGTAGAGGTAGTGGTGGTTTAGTTTATGCCAACTGGTTTACTTTAGGGAATTTTGTAAACAACTCCGAAAACCAACAAGTAGCTGGAGGAAATAAAGAAATTCAATCGATTTTTGCCACAGCAACTTTAGGGTATAAAAACTATTTATACCTTGATATCACAGGAAGAAACGACTGGTCGTCAACATTAGTAAACACAGACACTAACTCTTATTTCTATCCTTCAGTTGGTTTGTCAGGAATCATTAGCGAAATGACAAAAATGCCAGAATGGGTTAGTTTTGGTAAAGTTCGTGCCAACTGGGCAAAAGTAGGTAACGATGTGCCTTCTTATTTGACTACACCGTCGTCAACTATTGTTGGAGGAATCCTTGTTCCGCCAGCAGTGGGGCCTAGACCAGGTTCTTCATTGAAACCAGAAATGCAAACGGCTTGGGAATTTGGTACAGAGTGGAGAATGTTCAACAACAGACTAGGATTTGAATTCACTTACTACGATGCTACAACAGACAACCAATTGATTACTGTTGCTGCGCCATCAACCGATCCAAACGGATATTCAAATTATGCTTATAATGGCGGAAGTGTACAAAACAAAGGAATCGAGATTATCTTGAATGGTAAAATCATAGAAAAAGAAAAATTCTCTTGGGATGCTACTTTAAACTACTCTCAAAACAAAAACAAAGTAACTGGTATTCCATCTGAGTTGGGAGGCCAAATCGTGCTAACGCCATCAGGATCGAACAACTACCGTTATGTATTGAATGAAGGAAGACCTTTTGGTATCATCGAAGGTAAAAACATCTTGAAAAATGCTCAAGGTAAAATTTTATTAGACGGAACAGGAAATGTACAATTGACAGACTGGGAAGAAGTAGGTAATGCAAATCCTGATTTTATGTTAGGTTTTTCTAATACCTTCAAATATGGTGCTTTCAATTTGAATGTACTTCTTGACGGAAGATTTGGTGGAGAAGTGATGAGTTTAACCGAAGCTATCAACGATTACAATGGAGTTTCACAAAGAACAGGCGATGCCAGAAACAATGGTGGGGTAGTTCAAATTGACGCTGTAAAAGCGGACGGTGTTACTCCTGTTACTTCAATGGATGCTTTTCAATATTACAACAATGTTGGAGGAAGAAACAAAGCTACTGGGGAATATGTTTACGATGCTACAAACATTAGCGTGAGAGAGATTTCGTTAGGATATAATTTCAACACGAAAAAATTACCTTTCTTACAATCGGCTAGTTTGTCGTTAATTGCTAGAAACTTATTCTTTATCTATAAAGATGCTCCTTTCGATCCAAATATTGCCCTTAGTTCAGGTGAAGGTTTGCAAGGTGTTGATGTATATGGAATGCCTTCTACAAAAAGTGTAGGTCTTAATTTAAATGTAACTTTCTAATAACAAAATCATGATATTAAATAAAATAAAAACAACCGCTATCTGTATCACTTTGCTTTCGGCTATAAGTTGTACATCAGATTTTGAGAGTATAAATACAAATCCAGAAGGAGCAACAAATGCTCAATTGGAACAAGATTATAATACTATAAAAGCGCCGTTCTCTCCAATGTTTAGCAATGTAATTTTGCTAACGGCATGGCCTTACCAAATTTTCCAAAATTTACAAGGAGATACTTGGTCTGGATATATGGCAACGCCGACAGGATTTGCCAATGGAAACAATCCTCAGTACAAGTTGAATAACGGTTGGAACAACCAAGCATGGGAGTCAGTTTACAGAGGAGTTATGTCCAATGCATTAAAAGTAAAACAACAAGCCGAAGGTAAATATGATGAGTTTTATTATATTTCTTTGATCATCAAAGTACAAGCAATGCACAGAATTGCTGATATCTACGGACCCTGTGTGTATTCTACTTTTGGAACACCTAACACAACAGTTTTCCTTTATGATTCTCAAGAAAAAGTGTACCAACAAATGTTTGCTGAATTAGACAAAGCCATCACAGGATTGACTCCAATTGCACAAGCCAACATCGCAGGAAATAAAACTTCATTGTTCGCCTCTTCAGACGTATCAACATACGGAGGTGATTATAAACAATGGGTGAAATATGCTAATTCTTTGCGCCTACGTTTGGCTATGCGTATTGTGAAAGTAAATCCAACCGAAGCTAAAAAACAAGCTGAATTGGCTGTAGCTCAAGTATTCGGTGTTTTTGCAACTAAAGCAGATACATTTACATTACAACCAAAAAACTATAGCAATCCAATATCGGATATTAGCCAAGGTTGGGGAGATACAAAAATGTCAGCTGATATGGAATCAATTATGGGTGGTTATAATGACCCTAGATTATCTGCTTTTTTCTTGACATCAAAACAATTTCCTGGTGAATACAAAGGTATTCGAACTGGAATCCAAATTGCAAACAAATCAGATCGTCAGGATTTTTCATCTGTCAATGTCAAAACTACAGTTTGGATGACTACTGCTGAAGTATATTTCTTAAGAGCTGAAGGAAAATTAAGAGGTTGGAACATGGGTTCAGGAACTGCTCAAAGCTTGTACGAAGCTGGAATCACTCAATCATTCGAGCAGCACGGTATCTCTGGAATTGCTACTTATTTGAATTCAACAAGCTTGCCTAAAGATTATGTGGACCCAGTTGCAGCTGGCAACAATGGAACTGCTGTAAATTTAGTTCCAGTAAAATACAACGCTGCTGCCACTAATAAAGTACAATTGCAACAAATCATAACGCAAAAATGGATTGCTAATTTCCCTGAAGGGCAAGAAGCTTGGTCTGAATATAGAAGAACTGGTTTTCCTAAATTATTCCCAGTATTGGTAAATGCTAGCGCAGGAACCATCGATTCTAATTTAGGAATCCGTAGAGTAAATTTTGTTGATTCTGAAAAAGCAGGAAACCCGCAAGGTGTTGCTTCAGGACTTCTTTTATTGGGAGGTCCAGACAATGGTGGAACTAGACTTTGGTGGGACAAAGATGCTGAAATCATTGCAAATTAAACTATTGGCACATCAAATAGTGATGAAACTCCAAAAAAAATTGAATTAGTTGATTAGTTGAAATTAATGGTATAAGTAATTCATTTGCTTATACCATTTTTTAAAAAAATTCTTCTGTAAATTATTACAAAAAACAAAAACAATGAAAACCGTTTTAGAAATCACTCCTGATATTAGCTACAAAAGCCCTGGGAAATTTGAAGAAACCCGATTTGAGAAAATTCATAACGAAATTTTCAAAAACTCAGCCGAGGCTTCGGTAATTGTGGCTCAGGAAATAGCCCAGTTAATCCGATCCAAACAAGCCAAGAACAAACCTTGCGTTTTGGGATTAGCGACCGGTTCTTCGCCGATAAAAGTCTATGAAGAATTAGTTAGAATGCACAAAGAGGAAGGGCTTAGCTTTAGCAATGTAGTTACTTTCAACTTGGATGAATATTATCCAATGTCGAGAGAGAACAACCAAAGCTACTTTTATTTTATGCATCAGCATCTTTTCAATCATATCGATATCGATCCTGAAAATGTGAATATTCCTGATGGAACCGTTCCTTTCGAAGATTTGAATCAATATTGCATTGATTATGAAATGAAGATAAAAAGTGCCGGTGGATTGGATTTCCAATTACTAGGCATCGGTCGAACCGGTCACGTAGGTTTCAACGAACCAGGTTCACACATCAATTCAGGAACGCGAATCATTACCTTAGACCATATTACCAGAGTCGATGCTTCGTTCGATTTCAATGGTATTGATTTTGTGCCTAAAAGAGCCGTAACGATGGGGGTTTCAACCATCCTTCGCTCTAAAAGAATCGTTTTGATGGCTTGGGGACAAAACAAAGCCGACATCATCAAAAGAACCATTCAAGGCGAAATCAGCTCTGAAGTGCCTGCAACTTTTTTACAAAATCACGGCAATGCAACTTTCGTTTTAGACCAATCGGCTGCTTCTGAATTGACACGATACAAAACCCCTTGGTTAGTAGGTGAATGCATTTGGACACACGAATTGAAAAGCAAAGCCATTGTTTGGTTGTGCCAAAAAACAAAACAGTCCATTTTAAAACTCACTGATAGAGATTACAACAACAACGGAATGTCCGATCTTTTGGCTTCGGGAGGTTCTGCCTACGACTTGAACATCAATATGTTCAACGTATTGCAGCATACTATTACCGGTTGGCCAGGTGGAAAACCCAATACCGACGACACTAACAGACCCGAAAGAGCCAATCCAGCTAAAAAAAGAGTATAGGTATAGGCGTTTAGGCCGCCCAAAAACGAAAATAGTATTACCTTTGTCAAATGAGTACAAGGGAGAAATTTATAGGTGTGAATTCAATAACATTTAACAAGCGATTTAAGGAAGATGCAGAC
>NZ_JBIKRX010000069.1:0-15150 GCF_044348915.1 Flavobacterium sp.
CTGCATCTTCCTTAAATCGCTTGTTAAATGTTATTGAATTCACACCTATAAATTTCTCCCTTGTACTCATTTGACAAAGGTAATACTATTTTCGTTTTTGGGCGGCCTAAACGCCTATACCTAAAAAGAAATTTTATCATTATAACTAATAGAACTTGTTTTATCAATATTTATATCCTCGTATTTAATTTTTAAATTTGTTGCTACTTTTGACAATAATCGCAAATCTAATTCTTCTGAATATTCCCTATTATCTAGACCTGAAAATATAAGTGTTTCGGTCTCTTTTATTTCTTTTGAATGTATTACTATTGTATCCAGAATTTTTTCGGGTTCAATCGGTTTTTCATTTTTCCCGCAAGAAATTAAAAATAAAAGTGTTGCAATACTTAAAATGTAATTTTTCATAATAGGATGTTTCTCTAAAGTTATTCAAATATAATATTTTCTTACAAAATTTAACTGCAAAAAATTTATGTTTCTAAAAAGAGGATTCCCTAGCCCCGATAGTAGTGGAAATCCTTTTGTGCCGGTGTTCGGCACAAAAGATTGCAACGTATAGCGGGAAATAGCTCCTAATCCTTCGACTGCGCTCAGGATGACAATAAATAATTCCTTATTTTTGCAGCAAATTAAACTGAATTATGTTACAGAATCCAAAAAGATATACCATTACGGCGGCATTGCCTTATACAAACGGACCCATTCATATTGGGCATTTGGCGGGTGTTTACGTGCCTTCGGATATTTATTCCAGATATTTAAGATTGCAAGGAAGAGACGTTTTGTTTGTGTGCGGAAGCGACGAACATGGCGTGGCGATTTCGATGAAAGCCAAAAAAGAAGGCGTTACACCTCAGGAAGTAATCGATAAATACGATGGAATTATCCGGAAATCATTCTCGGATTTTGGAATTTCTTTTGATAATTACTCCAGAACTTCGGCGAAAGTTCATCACGATACGGCTTCGGAATTTTTCAGAACACTATATGACAAAGGCGATTTTATCGAGGAAGTGACCGAGCAATTGTACGATGCGAAAGCAGATCAATTCTTGGCAGACCGTTTTGTGGTGGGAACTTGCCCAAAATGTGGCAACGAAGAAGCCTATGGCGACCAATGTGAAAAATGTGGTTCGACTTTGAATGCTACGGATTTGATTAATCCAAAATCGACTATTACGGGAGAAACGCCTATTTTGAAATCGACAAAACACTGGTTTTTGCCTTTGGATCGTTACGAAGATTTCTTGAAAGAATGGATTCTCGTTGGACATAAAAATGACTGGAAACCCAATGTTTACGGCCAAGTAAAATCTTGGATTGATGGTGGATTAGAACCTCGCGCGGTAACTCGTGACCTCGATTGGGGAATTGACGTTCCGGTTGAAGGTGCCGAAGGAAAGAAATTATACGTTTGGTTTGATGCCCCAATCGGCTACATTTCTTCTTCGAAAGAATGGGCTGCAAGAGAAGGAAAAGATTGGGAACCTTATTGGAAAGATCAGGATACGAAACTGGTTCACTTCATTGGGAAAGACAATATTGTTTTTCACTGCATCATTTTCCCGGCGATGTTGAAAGCCGAAGGAAGTTATATTTTGCCTGATAATGTTCCAGCCAATGAATTCCTGAATTTGGAAGGAAATAAATTATCGACTTCTAAAAACTGGGCGGTGTGGTTGCACGAATATTTGGAAGAATTTCCGAATCAGCAAGATGTTTTGCGTTACGCTTTGACATCGAATGCACCAGAAACCAAGGATAATGATTTTACCTGGAAAGATTTTCAGTCGAGAAACAACAACGAATTGGTGGCAATTTTTGGAAACTTCATTAATCGTGTGGTGGTGTTGACCAATAAATATTACGAAGGAATTGTTCCAACTCCAAACGAACTTTCGGAAGTGGATGAAGCAACTTTGACCGAATTGAAAGCCTATCCAGCCGTGATTTCTAGTTCGATTGAACGCTACAGATTCCGTGAAGCATTAAGCGAATTAATGAATGTTGCCCGATTGGGAAATAAATATCTTGCCGACGAAGAGCCTTGGAAAATGGTCAAAACCGATCCGGCTCGCGTGCAAACTCAAATGTATGTGGCTTTGCAAATTGCGGCGGCGTTGCAGGTTTTATGCGAACCTTTTTTACCGTTTACCGCTGCGAAATTATCAAAGACGTTGCGTGTAGAGACGTTGCAGTGCAACGTCTCTACGGAAAAAACGACGAAAACAACCTGGAATGACGTTGCTGCAAATTCGGATTTGATTTCCGCAGGCCACCAAATTGGCGAAGCCGAATTATTATTTTCAAAAATTGAAGACGAAGAAATTCAAAAACAAATAGACAAATTGGAAGCTACAAAAAAATCAAATGAGGTTGATTCTTTCCTCGCAATGCCACAAAAAGAATTAATTCAATTTGATGATTTTGCCAAAATGGATATCCGTGTGGGAACGATTCTGGAAGCCGAGAAAATGCCGAAAGCCAACAAATTGTTGATTTTGAAAATCGATACCGGAATTGACGTTCGCACGATAGTTTCGGGAATTGCCGAAAGTTTTAAACCGGAAGATATTATTGGAAAACGCGTGACTGTCTTGGTTAATTTAGCTCCAAGAAACCTTCGTGGCGTGGAAAGTCAAGGAATGATTTTGATGGCTAACAACGCTGAAGGAAAATTGGTTTTCGTGAATCCAGATACAGATGGAGTTGGGAATGGGGAGACGATAAATTAAAATGTTTTATAAATATTTACATAGAGACGTTGCATTGCAACGTCTCTACCTGTTTTAACGAACAAACAATTAACGTAATGTAACGCCCATTTTCATTATGAATTACCATTTTATAATTTGCAGAGGTGTGAAAAATTATTATATTCGTTATAAACAACCTATAAAAGGTGTTGCATTGTGAGAGACGTTGCATTGCAACGTCTCTAAGGAAAACTAAAATAATATGAATAACAAATTCCAAAATAAATACCGCATCTCCTCTAGTCGTTTGAAAAATTGGGATTATGGAAAAAATGGCGCCTATTTCATAACAATTTGTACTGGAAACAGAGAACATTATTTTGGAGAAATCGTGTCGGTTAATGATGAAAACGAAATGCAATTTAACGAAATCCGAAAATTAGCAAATGAATTTTGGTCTGAAATACCCAAACATTTTCCGTTTGTTGAATTAGGGAATTATCAGATTATGCCCAATCACGTTCACGGAATATTGATAATTGATAAAAACAATGTTGTTGACGACGTTATTGACGTTGTTGTAGAGACGTTGCACTGCAACGTCTCTACAGATATAAAAAACGAACGAATGGCAAAAATTTCACCAAAACCGGGTACAATTTCCACCATAATTCGTTCCTATAAATCGGTGGTTACCAAAAACGGACATTATATTCACGCTGATTTTGAATGGCAAGAACGTTTTCACGATCATATTATTCGTGATTCTGAATCTTTTGAAAAAATTCAAAATTATATAGAAAACAATGTGGCGAATTGGAAAGACGATAAATTTTACAATTAATATCATCAAATAGAGACGTTGCATTGCAACGTCTCTACATAATTAAATAGATAAAAATGAACCTAAAAGTAATTGCTTTCGACGCTGACGACACCCTATTTGTAAATGAACCTTATTTTCAGGAAACGGAACATAAATTCTGTGGCTTGATGAGCGATTATTTGTCGCATCAAGGAATTTCTCAGGAACTTTTTAAGGTCGAAATTGATAATTTAAAAATATACGGTTACGGTATCAAGGCTTACATTCTTTCAATGATTGAGGCAGCGATGAAAATTTCGAATAATACCATTCCTGTTGAAGTGATTGAAAAAATTATCGAATACGGCAAAGACTTACTAGAAAAACCCATAGAATTATTGGATGGAGTCGAGGAAACTTTAGAAGCTTTGCAAGGAAAGTACAAATTGGTGGTCGCTACCAAAGGCGATTTATTAGACCAAAGGCGAAAATTACACGATTCAGGTTTGGGGAAATACTTTCACCATATCGAGGTGATGTCAGACAAGCAGGAAAAAGATTATTCGGATTTGATTAAACGTTTAGAAATTCAGCCTGAGGAATTTTTTATGATTGGAAACTCACTGAAATCGGATGTTTTACCCGTTTTGGCCATTGGCGGACACGCCGTTCATATTCCGTTTCACACCACTTGGGCTCACGAAAGAATTGATTACGAAGTGGTACACGAAAATTTCTATACTTTTGAAAAAATGACAGATGTTTTGAAAAGATTGGAATAAATCTGAAAATTCTATCAAACAAACCTGAAATTTAAACTTTTTTGAATTTAAAAAAATAACCGCTTCCAGTTACAACATAATAAGTTTCTGGTTTTAAAGTGGCAATACTGACTCTATCGGTATTAAATACTTCATATACTACCTTACCACTTCTATCAATAATTTTAATAAAATCATAGGTCGGATCACCTGGTAACTCTAAAAGATTGGTACCTCTTGAAACAAAAAGCTCTACACTTTTTTTGGAAAGTTCCGACCCAGAGTAAACTTCTGGTCTGCTAAATTTTACACCTAAAATTTCTTCTGATGTAGTTTTTCTATTTTTGAAATCACTAGCGGTTCCGAAATTTAAAACAAATCTATAATTAGCCCCTTCAATTTTATTGGGCAACATGACTTTCAAGTCTTTAATCCCTGTTCCTGGTGCAATTGTTTCAATTTCTGAACTAGCAACAAACGATTCGCCATTCCAAATTGATACTTGAATCTGATTTTCGTCTTTAAAAAGATAATCTATATTAAAATCAACATAATCATCGGAATTGAACCAATTTGGCGTAGAGCTAGAAAACGAAGCGTTATTAGCAACACTAAAATCTTCCTATACTAATTCAATATCATTAATTTTTATTAAGGATTTTGTGGTTTTTTCATCGCCCCCTTTTTCCCTTATAGAAAGTACTATTTTATATCCTGTTCCCGCTTCGGGTATTAACTCTGGTGATAATCGGATTGCAAACTTTCCGCTGCCGCTTTTAACAGGTATTTTTTCATTAACATTAAAACCATTGGGGCCTCCTGAAAACTCATAATAAATATCTCTTTCATTCAAGGCTACGTAACCTATGGTTAGAGAGTAATCTTTAGGACTTTTATACTTTTTTGCCATTTTTCCACAGAAAAAAACTTTATCTGTTTCTCTTACTTGCGCATCAATTGAACTTGAAATAATCACTAATAATAATAAAATCCAATTTGCAATAAGTGGTTTTTTCATTTTACATTCTTTTTCTTAAAATTAACATTTTGATCTAACTATTTCAAAAATAGAAATATTTAAATACAAAAACATAATAAGTAGTTTAAAAGCGATGAACTGCACAATATGTGAAATAATTGTAGATAAAAACTACAATTTTTAATGAATACGAAGTCGTTTTGCAATGGTATAACCTTACTTTTTTTCACAAATCACTCCGTAATCAAAGTCTAAGAATCCTTGATTTTTGATTTTGCAAAAAAAATAATAATTTAGAGATTCTTCAGTCGAAACAAAAAATAAATAAAGCTCTTTTTCGACAAATAAATGGTATTTTGACTGCTATTAGACGTGGCAAGAATTAGAATGAGAACTTGGACTGAATCACAAAAATAGGGCTCTGTGAAACCAACCAAAACTCCTGATTTTCTGCGCTTTCGAAAAAAGGTTGATGTCTTGCAAAGAGTAGTGTACTACAAGTCTTGATTTGTCTTATTGGTCATCAATTGACTTAGAATAACTGTCGTGTATGCAACACGCTTTTGTTCAAGATTTAAAGAATAAAAAGAGTTTATTGAAACGAATTTCAAAAAACTTTTTTTCTAAGGCCTTATAGTAGAAATCAAAATTTAAATAACATCCAAACAAATTAATTTCAAGTCTACTACAATTCAGGAATTGCTGTACTTTTGAAAAAATAAACTATCCTCAAAATAATGAAAACTCTTTTAGATCTTGAAAACTGGAATCGGAAAGAACATTTTTTGTTTTTCAAACAATTCGAAGAACCCTTTTTTGGGTTAACGGTTGAAATAGATTGCACTAAAGCCTATTCTACCGCCAAAGCGTTGCAAACCTCTTTTTTTGTCTATTATTTACACAAAACAATCGTGGCTGTAAACACTATTGAGCCCTTTCGTTATCGCATCATTGATGACTCGATTTACATTTATGACACTATTGATGTGTCTGCAACGATAATGCGTGAAGACAAAACTTTTGGATTTTCATTGATTGAATATTCTCCCGATTTTGATATTTTTGCCGCGAATGCATTTGCAGAAATTGAAAGTATACAAACCACAACAGGGCTTTTCACCAGAGAATTTCCTCTTGATAATTTAATTCATTTTTCGGCCGCTCCTTGGGTCGATTTTACTTCGCTTTCGCACGCTAGAAGTTTTACTTTTCCTGATAGTTGTCCCAAAATTTCTTTTGGAAAAATGAAAATAACGGATGATGGCAAAAGAACCATGTCGATGTCCATCCACGCACATCATGGTTTGATGGATGGTTTTCACGTAGGTCAATTTATAAATTGTTTTCAGGAATTGATGAATGGGGAAAATAATTGATTGATTTTTTATCAGTTTATGTTCCATTATTTGCGTTTTTAAAATAATATCGGTCTACTTTTTACACACATTCTACAAAGCAAAAACTTTTCTTAAAGCAACAGTTGCTTTGAATTATTTTAATTAAATTTGCTAAAAACTACTTAATTATGTTATCAAAAAATATCGAAATCGCATTAAACAAACAAATTCGCATTGAAGCAGAGTCTTCTCAAATTTATTTATCTATGGCTTGTTGGTCTGAAGTAAATGGCCTTGAAGGAATCGCTCAGTTTATGTACGCACAATCTGATGAAGAACGCTTGCATATGCTTAAATTGATAAAATATGTAAACGAACGTGGCGGACACGCTCAGATAACTGATTTAACAGCTCCTAACACTAGCTACGCAACTTTCAAAAATATGTTTGAAGCGCTTTACCATCACGAGCTTTTTGTTTCGAATTCTATCAATGAATTAGTTCACATCACTTTTGAGGAAAAAGATTATGCCACGCACAATTTCCTACAATGGTATGTAGCTGAACAAATCGAAGAGGAAGCATCAGCTAAAAACATTTTGGACAAAATCAATTTGATTGGCGATGACAAAGGAGGATTGTATTTGTTTGACAGAGATATTCAACAAGTTGCGGTTGCAAATGCTGCGGCTGCAAATGCTGCAAAATAGTCCACAACAAGCTATTTTATAAACTCTAATGCTTGAAAGAAATGTGATTTCATTGAAGCATTTTTTATGTTTTTTTATTTAGAATAAATAAAAATAACATATCTTTGTACGGATTTAATTCTTTACAAGGTGGGCAAGAAAGAGAAGGAAAAAGAAAAAAAAAAGAAAAAAGACAATCTTAACAAAATCAAGAAGGTTGAAGGGCTGAAGTCCAAATGCTGTGACAAATACAAAAAAGGCGAAAAAAAACGCTGTGATAACTGTCCGATGTTCGACTTAAAGAAAAAAGCATCCTAATTCAAAATACAAATGCCCTCCGATTTGAGAGGGCATTTTTTTTAGATTCTATTTCAGCTGATTACTTACCTAAAAGCAGCAATTCATTTACTAGCACTTCGGTAATGTATCTTTTTTCACCGTTTTTATCATCATAACTTCTGTGAGTAAGCTTGCCTTCGATAGCAATTTCTTTTCCTTTGGTTACGAATTTTTCAATAATCTCAGCAGTTTTACCCCAGGCTACCACTTTGTGCCATTCGGTTTGTTCTACTTTTTCTCCTTTGTCGTTTTTGTAACTATCGTTTGTAGCGATGGTTAGATTGGCTAATTTTTTTCCTCCATCAAAATTTTTGATTTCTGGCTCTTGTCCTACGTGACCGATTAACTGTACTTTGTTTTTCATTGCATTCATGGCGTGTAAAATTTAAATTGTTAGTATATATTTTGTTGAATGACTCGTTCAAATCAACAGGGCAAAGATGCGACAGCTCTATAAATTTATTCGGTTGATAACTACTTACTTTCGGTTGTAACTATTTGTAACCGTTTGTAAATGGAAATTATTTACTATATTTGATTGATTTTAAAAGAATTAATAAATTTTCAGACTCGGCAAGAAATTTCAATAAAAAACCAATAAAAAAGGATGATTTACAGAATATTAAAATTTACCGACTTGCATTCTGGCGAAGAAGACAAACAAAAAGTCTTAGAAAATGTAAAATCCAACATCTCTTTTCGGGGTTCCAACTTATGGATTTTAGCTTGTGCCATCGTCGTGGCTTCGATTGGACTAAACGTAAATTCAACGGCAGTTATCATTGGTGCCATGCTTATTTCTCCGCTGATGGGGCCCATTATTGGCGCCGGATTTGGACTCGGAATCTATGATTCCGAATTGGTGAAAAAAGCATTAAAAAATCTTTTTATTGCAACTATTGTCAGCTTGGTCGTGTCAACTACCTACTTCTATTTAAGTCCCTTCAAGGAAACCCAATCCGAATTATTGGCCCGAACTTCACCAAATATCTATGATTTATTGATCGCTTTTTTTGGTGGACTAGTGGGTGTTATTGCCATCACCAGAGTCGAAAAGGGAAATCCAATTCCAGGAGTCGCCATCGCAACTGCTTTGATGCCGCCTTTGTGTACTGCAGGTTATGGATTGGCTATAGGCAACCTGAAATTCTTCTTCGGAGCCTTGTTTCTATACACTATAAACTGCGTTTTTATTTGCATTTCGACCTTTCTAATTGTAAAATATTTGAAATATCCTGCCGTAAAACAAGTTGACTCCAAACGCCAAAAACAAATCAAATATGGGATGACAGCTTTGACTTTAGTGATGATGATACCCAGCGTCTTTTTTGCTTACAAACTTTTCGACGAAAAAAAAAACAAGCAAAAAATAGATTTATTCATCGAAAAAGAATTTGTCAAAAAAGGGTTTACCGTTGTGTATAAAAAAATCAATGCAAACTCCAATCCAAAAAACATTGAACTCGCTTTTTTGAGACATAATTTCAACCCTACAGAAATTAAGTCCCTCAATAAAAGTTTAGCAGATTATCAAATTGAAAATACAGTACTCACTATCCAACAAGACACAACCGATATTAAGAAATACATTCTGGATCAAATCAATTCTGGCAAGTCGAATTTATATGCCAAAGACATCGCTATCACTCAATTGAAAAATGAAATTGCATCCAACAAATACAACAACAAGGCGTTGCTGGGTGAAATAAAAATTATTTTTCCCGAGATCGAAAACATATCGATTTCTAATCATAGTTTTAATAAAAACACCGATAGCTCCAACGTTCATCCTGTTTTGATTTATGAAAGTAAAGCCGCTTTATCAGATCCTTCCAAACAAAAATTAAAAATGTGGCTGCAAAAAAGGCTGTCTAAAGAAAAGATTGAAGTATACAAGCAAGAAACAAATTGATTGATTGGGGTTTGATTCAAAATTTAAAAAAAATGAAACAATACGATATCGAAAAACTCAAATTTCCGATTGGAAAATGTCCAAAAATAGACGATGTGTCTGAAAGTGATTTGAAAACTTGGATTGCATCTATTGAGGAATTTCCGTCCAAAATTAAAACGCTAACTTCCAATCTTTCTACCGAAGAGTTGAATTGGATTTATAGACATGCAGGCTGGAATATCAAGCAAGTGGTTCATCATTGTGCCGATAGTCATATGAATAGTTTGATCCGATTCAAATTGGCTTTGACCGAAGATGTCCCTACTATAAAGCCCTATGAAGAACAATTATGGGCAGAGCTTACCGATGGCAATTCGAATGACATTTCGCCTTCTCTGCAAATCATCGAAGGCGTTCACGCTCGTTGGATTCTGCTATTGAAAAGCTTAAATGGCAAAGAATTAAAACGCCAATTTATACATCCTGCCAACATCAAAATCCTTAGCATAGAAGAAACCATTGGAGTTTATGCTTGGCATTGCAATCATCATTTGGCACATATCGAACAAGCTTTGATGCACAAAGGGCAATTTTGAAAAATGAAAAAAAATACACAAACTTGAAAAATAACCCAAAACTATGGACAAAACCTGCCTGGAATGTGGAGATAAAATTGTGGGTCGCGAAGACAAAAAGTTTTGCAGCGATGGCTGCCGCAATGCCTACAACAACAAAATAAACAAAGACAGCACCAATTTTATGCGCAATGTGAACAACAAATTGCGCAAAAACTACCGAATTCTTTCGGCTTTGAATGTCGATGGAAAAGGAAAAACGACCAAATCAAAACTATTGAGCAAAGGATTCGATTTTGAATTTTTCACCAATATTTTGACTACTAATACCGGAAACACCTATTATTTTGTGTACGACCAAGGGTATCGTGTATTAGAAAACGATTTTTATATGCTTGTCAAAAAAGAAATTTAGAGCCCAAATCTACTACTATTATGAAAAAAAGTTATTCCTCCATTTTATCCGTGTTGTTTATCCTTGGATTCCTTGGATTTACATTCTTCACGATGATGCCCCAATGGACATCCGATGACGACGCTCCGCTTGCAGAGTTTTCGACAAAAAGAGCTTTGGAACAAGTGAAAAACATTTCGCAAAAACCGCATTTTGTAGGTTCCGAAAATCACGAGATTGTCGCCAATTATTTGGTAAAAGAACTTCAAAATATGGGTTTACAAACTTCCATTCAAGAAGGTTTTGCCTTTTCAGATGGAGGAACTTTGACCAAATGCAAAAACATCTTAGCACGAATAAAAGGCACAGACAGCAACAAAGCCTTGCTCCTGCTATCGCATTATGACAGCGCACCGCATTCCTATTCAAAAGGCGCAAGCGATGCAGGTTCTGGAGTTGCGACAATTCTCGAAAGTGTTCGGGCATTTACTAACTCAAAAAAACAACATAAAAACGACATCATTATTCTATTTTCGGATGCCGAAGAATTAGGATTGAATGGCGCAGCACTTTTTGTAACCCAACACAACTGGGCAAAAGAAGTGGGTTTGGTATTGAATTTTGAAGCCCGAGGAAGTTCTGGCCCCAGTTATATGTTGATGGAAACCAATGGGGGGAATGCAGGTTTAGTAAAAGAATTTGCTGCTGCCAATGCCCAATATCCCGTTTCGAATTCCTTGATGTACAGCGTTTACAAAATGTTGCCCAACGACACCGATTTGACAGTTTTCAGAGAACAAGGCAATATTCAAGGTTATAATTTTGCCTTTATCGACGGGCATTACAATTACCACACAGCGCAAGACGACCTCAATCATTTGGACAAAAACACCTTAGCACACCAAGGAAAATATTTGATGCCGTTGTTGGATTATTTTTCGAATGCTGATTTAAACACGACACAAACCACCGAGGATGAAGTTTATTTTTCGATTCCATTTAGCTTCATCAGTTATCCTTTCGGCTGGGTTTTGCCAATGGTTATTATTGCTTTTGCATTCTTGCTGGTAATCATTTTTGTTGGACTTGGTAAACGCCTTTTGTTTTTTTTAGAAATGGCGAGAGGATTTATTCCGTTTTTGGGTTCGGTGCTAGTTTCGGGATTAATCACCTTTTTAGGGTGGAAATCACTGTTGCTAGTTTATCCGCAATACAACGATTTGCTCAATGGATTTACCTATAACGGCCACGATTACATTGCGGCTTTCACGCTGTTGAGTTTGGCGATTTGTTTTGCATTTTATCAAATTTTCTCCTTCAAAAAAGTGACGATGAACCATTATGTTGCGCCATTATTCTTTTGGATTCTCATTAATGTATTGCTGGCATTCTTCCTCAAAGGTGCAGGGTTTTTAATCCTTCCCGTTTTTGCCGGCTTGCTAATGTTGACTTCCTTTGTGCTAACTCAAAAGTCAAAATGGATTTTAAACCTCATTTTAAGTATTCCCGCCTTGCTGATTATCGCTCCTTTTATCCAAATGTTCCCGATAGGTTTGGGATTGAAAGTATTGTTTGGAAGCGCCATCCTAACCACCTTGACATTTGGTCTTTTGCTGCCAATTTTCGGCTCGTTTACGCGAAAAGGAATGGTCTCTGTGATTTTGTTTGTATTGGCAATTGGCTTTTTTGCCAAAGCGCATTATTATTCGGGTTATGAATTGGGCAAAGCCAAATCCAATAGTTTGGTCTATATTTTGGATGCAGATAAAAACAAAGCAACTTGGTCTACTTACGATACAAATTTAGACGAATGGACCAAAACGTATTTAGGCGAAAACCCAAAAGATGCTAAAACTTTGAACGAAAATACCTTGACTAGCAAATACAATTCTGGTTTTACTTATATTGCTGATGCTCCAATAAAAGTACTTTCTAGACCAATTATCGAATTCCTAAAAGATAGTGTTATTGGCGGCAATCACTTTTTGAAAATTCGAATTACGCCAACCCGAAAAGTCAATCGTTATGATGTTTTTGCCAATGAAAAACTGGTGATTCAAAATTTCAAAGCCAATGGTTTGACTTTGTTGGGGCAAAAAGGTTCCAAGTACGAACGAAAAGGCAAAAAATTGGTAAGCTATTATGTAGTAGACCAACTTCCGTTGGAAATAGAATTTAATGTTGCCGCTTCCAGTGTTTTGGATTTGGATTTAATGGAAAGCTCCTTTGATTTGATGAACAATCCCCAGTTTTCGATGACAAAAAGAGCCGATTGGATGATGCCAACGCCTTATGTATTGAATGATGCCGTGGTGATTAAACAGAAAATAAAACCAAGTGCTAAAATTGCTGAGGCAAAACCATTGAACTCTAGAATTCGATATGCGGTCAAAACTGACAGCTTAGTAATTGCAAAAGACAGTGTAAAAAAATAAGAATGACACAAATTAGTATTCTAGGTTGCGGTTGGTTGGGTTTGCCTTTGGCGAAAGCCTTGCTAGAAAAGGGGTTTTCGGTAAAGGGCTCGACAACATCTATTGAGAAACTCCCCATTTTAGAAAAATCTGGAATTCACCCTCATTTGATTGTACTTTCAGAGGGAAAACCAACTGGAAACCTTAACGATTTTCTAGAAAGCTCTGAGGTTTTACTAATCGATGTTCCACCCAAATTAAGAGGGAATTCAAAAAAAAATTTTGTTGAAAAAATTAAAAACCTAATTCCGTTTATAGAAAAATCCACTGTTGAAAACGTGATTTTTATTAGTTCTACTTCAGTTTATGGAGACACTTCGTCTTTCGACTGCGCTCAAGATGACACGCTCAGTGTGACGGAGGAAACTAAGACTTGTCCCGATACCGAAAGCGGCAAACAATTAGTGCAAGCGGAGCAACTTTTGCAAACTAATCCGAATTTCAAAACTACCATTTTGCGTTTCGGCGGACTCATTGGAGAAGACCGACATCCCATAAAATTCTTGGCGGGAAGAAAAAATATCGAAAACCCAAATGCACCAATTAATCTGATACATCAAGATGATTGTATAGGGATTATTGAAAAAATTATTGAAAAAAGTCTTCGACAAGCTCAGACTGACAAATTGGACTGGAACGAAACCTTTAATGCCGTGACACCTTTTCATCCAAGCAGAAAAGACTATTACACACAAAAAGCACTAGAATTAAACTTGAATTTACCTGAATTTAATCCTGAAAATGATACTTTTGGCAAAACAATTTTGAGCGAAAAGATCGAAACTGTTTTGGGATATACTTTTAAAAAAACAAAATTATAATTGAGAACTAGAATAAAAAACGCTTTTTCATCAAAAGTCAATTCCATTGGATTGCCAATTCTAGCGCTCTGTTGGGTCAGTTTTTTTTGGGGAACCACTTGGCTCGCCTCAAAAGAGGGTGTAAAACATATGCCTGCCTTGCAACTAGCAGGAATAAGACAATTAATTGGTGGATCCCTTTATGTTGCTTACTTTTTGTACAAAAAAACGCCTTGGCCAAAAGGAAAACAGTGGAAAACCATCATCATTTTGAGTATTCTAAATTTTGTGTTTAGTAATGGTTTGAGCACTTGGGGCGTGAAATACATCAGTAGCGGCTTGGGCTCTATCATAGGTGCTATTTTTCCGTTGTGGATTGTTTTAATCACCGTTTTTAGGGGAGAGAAAATAGCCCGATTATCTGTTTTGGGGCTTTTCGTGAGTTTTGCTGGAGTCTGTGTTATTTTCTACGATCACCTATCAGATTTCTTGAAGCCTGACTTTAGGTTTGGCATTTTCCTTTCTTTATTTTCTACTTTCACTTGGGCTTTTGGCACTTTGTACACCCGAAAAAAGGCGGCTAGCTTCAATCCTTATTTTAGTTTGGGTTTGCAAATGCTGATTTCGAGTCTCCTTCTATTAGCTTTTACTGGAGCTACGGGAACAGGAATAAACATCGCTGACATTCCCGCCAATTCGTGGTGGGCCATTGGGTACCTAACCATAATTGGCTCGGTATTAACCTTTATTGCCTTTATTTATGCGCTTCAAAATCTTCCTGCTCATATCAGTAGTGTATATGCCTACATTAACCCCATTGTCGCTGTTTTATTAGGTTCTATAATTTTCGATGAACCTCTTACCGTTGCCATTGCAATTGGCGGAGCGGTCACATTGTGTGGCTTGTATATGGTCAATTATTCGATGAGGAAAGCAAAGACTTAATTATACTATAAAAACGACAAAACCCTCGAAAGAATCCACTTTCGAGGGTTTGTTTTTGATTTTATTTAATTGATTATAGCGCCGTAATAATAAATTCGCTACGTCTGTTCATCTGGTGTTGCTCTTCTGTACAAGGAGATTGGTTTGTTGGCTCACAACCGCAATCGTTGACTAATTGACTTTCTCCATAGCCTTTTCCTGTTAGTCTATCTTGAGTTACTCCGTTTTTCACTAACCAAGCGATGGTCGATTTGGCTCTGTTGTCAGACAACTTTTGATTGTATTTGGCAGTAGCACGGCAATCGGTATGGGAACGGATATCGAGTTTCATCGTTGGATTTTGATTCATTACATCTAGTATTTTTTCTAAATCTAATGCCGCTTCGGTTCTAATATTGTATTTATCCAAATCGAAATAAATCATCTTGATGCCAAAACATTTTCCTAAATCATCGCCCA
>NZ_JBIKRX010000018.1:0-47360 GCF_044348915.1 Flavobacterium sp.
CCGCCAAAAGAAGATTTGTATTGGAACTAAGAGAACTTATTACTGGAATAATGATTGTGTTTTCAGGTGGTGATCCCTCAAAAGTCTTTAAAACGTAAGTGGCCGGAATTTCTTCCGACCACAACTACGTTTAAGCCTCTTTTTTTTGGTATTATACCTCGGATTCAGGTTCCTCAGGTTCAATGTAATCGGTAGGATGAGTTGCAGGTTTTACTCTTTTGGTTTTTTTCATCATTTCGCCTACTTGGTTCGAAGCAGAGAATGATGCCACCATATTATTCAACATATCACTTCCTGCTTGAGGAGAATTTGGTAATAATATCAAATTCGAATTGGTGTCTGCCCCAATAGCTTGCAAGGTATCGTAATGTTGTGTAACCACAATCAATGCCGAAGCTTCTTGCGAATTGATTCCCACCTTGTTCAAAACGTCCACACTTTCTACCAAACCTCTTGCGATTTCACGTCTTTGATCGGCAATACCTTGACCTTGTAATTTTTTACTTTCAGCTTCTGCTTGGGCTTTGGCTACAATTCTAATTCTTGAGGCTTCTGCTTCAAATTCAGCCACTGTTTTTTCTCTATCAGCCGCATTGATTCTGTTCATCGCATTTTTTACTTGAATATCTGGATCAATATCAGTGACCAATGTATTGATAATGGTGTAACCATAAGTAGTCATTGCCTCATTCAATTCTCTTTTTACCGCAATTGCAATATCGTCTTTTCTTTCAAAAACATCGTCTAATTTTAGTTTAGGAACCTCCGCACGAACCACGTCAAATACGTAAGAAGTAATTTGATCGTGTGGATATTCCAATTTGTAGAAAGCATCGTAAACAGTTTCTTTTACGACCATAAATTGCACAGATACTTTTAGTTTCACAAAAACGTTGTCTTTGGTTTTTGTTTCAATGATAACATCTAGTTGTTGAATTTTCAGGTTCACACGACCTGCAATTCTATCAATCAAAGGGATTTTGAGCTGTAATCCGGATTGTCGGATGCTCAAAAACTTGCCAAAACGCTCTATAATTACTGCAGTTTGTTGTTTTACAGTAAAAAAAGACGAAAGAAAAATAAATAGTCCGAAGACTAAAATAATGATTAATGTAATGTCCATAGTTTATGAAATTAAGTTTTAAAATTTGACTGTTAAATTACAAAAAAACTTTAGGTTTGCCGAGGTTAAAGTTTAATTATGGAAAAGATATTTTTTACGGTTGTTATATTGCTTATTAGTATGGTTTGCTTTTCTCAATATGAGTATCGCGATGGTAACCGAATTGGGATTAGTTTTGGTGTCAATCAGTTTACTTTGAACACCAATAATTTTGAAACTAAACCAGGGACAGGTTGGAGTGGCGGACTATCGATGCGAGGAAATTATTATAATGATTGGGATATGGTGTATGCGATGCAGTTTAGTGAGAACAATTTTTCGGTCGCTACAAACTCTGGTTTTATTACTGAAGACACTAATTATAAGTTAGCATCTGCACAAATATCATTGATGATTAGTTATAAAATTGTCGAAAATCATTTGAGTATCGAAACGGGGCCTTTGGTGCAAATCAATGGAAAGCTTGATGTAGAGGATGGGAAGGAAAATAATATTATTAGCGGAACGACATTAATAGCCAAAGACATTGTCGGTATTTCGCAATTTAATTTTTATCCTGTAATTGGGATTACGGCTGGAGTTCGACACGTTCGTTTGAATGTTTCCTATCAATATGGTCTAAATAATATGCTTGGAAATCTAAATGACCAAAATTTAGGATATAATTTCAAAGGCAATCCAGGAATAGTAACCGGTAATTTGATTGTTTATTTATAGAAAACAATTCTACGGCAATTTGTATGAAACACAAAAAATTAAACCATTAAGGCATTTAAGAAATTAAGATTTGCAGTATTCTTAATTTCCTTAACTTTCTTAATGGTTTAGAAAAAAGAATGTTACAATATTTCTAGTAGAGCCACAAAAAACAACCCTTTCGGAGTTTTAAATTCTGAAAGGGTTTCTTCTTTTAAAGATTCTTTTTTATAAAGAATCTATAGCTTTTTCAATTCTCTCAATCGTTTCTTCTTTTCCGATGAGTTCCACGATGTCAAATAGGTGAGGACCTTTTAGCGCGCCAACTAAACTCAAACGAAACGGCTGCATTACTTTCCCCATTCCAATTTCGTTTTTGGTCATCCAATCTTTCACAATGGTTTCGATATTTACAGAAGTAAAATCAGCTATTTCGCTTAGAACAGAAATCAATTCTTTCATTAAGGCTGGCGTTTCTTCTTTCCAGTTCTTTGATGCTTTCTCGTCATAAGAAGTTGGAGCCACAAAAAAGTAATCACTCAAATCCCAGAATTCTGAAACGAAATTTGCTCGTTCTTTAATTAAACTTACAATCTTTGTCATTTCGACGAAGGAGAAATCACATCCAACCTTTTTTTCTTCAACAATTTTAATAAATGCTTCTGCTAAAGTGTCGTCGTCCTTTTTCACCAAATATTGATGATTGAACCATTTGTTTTTTTCTGGGTCAAATTTGGCACCTGCTTTATGAACTCGGTTCAAATCAAAAACTTGTTCTAATTCTACCAACGAGAATAATTCTTTTTCGGTTCCGTCATTCCAACCTAATAAAGCTAGAAAGTTGACAACAGCTTCCGGGAAAAATCCTTTTTCTCTGTAACCTGACGAAACGCCTTCGGCTGTTTGCCAATCTAGTGGAAATACGGGAAAGCCCATTTTATCTCCATCACGTTTGGATAATTTTCCGTTTCCAACCGGCTTCATAATCAATGGTAAATGCGCAAATTCTGGAGCTTCCCAACCAAATGCGCGATACAATAAAACGTGCAATGGCATCGAAGGCAACCATTCTTCACCGCGGATTACGTGCGAAGTTTCCATTAAATGGTCATCTACAATATTCGCTAAATGATAGGTTGGCATTCCATCACTTTTGAATAATACTTTATCATCTAATAAATTAGTTTCAAATTTCACCTCTCCACGAATGATGTCTTGCAAATGCAAAGTTTCATCAACCGGGGTTTTAAAACGGATGACATAATCCTCGCCAGCAGCAATTCTTTTAGCAGTTTCTTCTGTTGAAATGATTAACGAAGTATCCAATTTTTCACGATTGTGCCAATTATAAATAAATGTTTTTCCTTGTTCTTCATGTTGTTTTCGGTGTGCATCTAATGCTTCAGCAGTGTCAAAAGCATAATAGGCATTGCCAGAATTAATCAATTCGTCCGCATATTGTTTGTACAAATGTTTTCTTTCGGATTGTTTGTAAGGGCCAAATTTTTCATTTTTCCCGATAGTTTCATCCGGAGCAATTCCAAGCCATTCTAGTGCTTCCATAATATATTCTTCGGCTCCAGGAACAAAACGGTTTTGATCTGTGTCTTCAATTCGAAGAAAGAAAACGCCATTGTTTTTTTTGGCAAACAAATAATTGAATAGGGCAGTACGAACACCGCCAATATGTAAAGGTCCAGTTGGACTTGGTGCAAAACGCACCCGAACTTGTTTTGACATTTTTTGCAATTAAAATTAATTCAAATTAACACTGAGCTTGTCGAAGTGTTGTGCAAAGATAATTAGAAGTTAGAAGTCAGGAGTGGGAACGGAGAAGTTTTTAGAGAATTAGTTTATAATTTACAACATCAATCGAAATCCCTTAAAATCTTTTTTGATTTTCGAAAAGGCTTCGATGTCGTCATTCATTTTTTTGGTCAACGTTTCAATAATATAGTTTTTTACTAAATCAGGTTTGGAATCGTAATATTGTTCCACGAGTAAACTATTGTAATTCAGATTTTCGGTGTCATACGAAAACAGAGGAAAGCCTTCTTTCATTAATAGAAAATTGATTAAAAGTCGTCCAGTTCTTTTATTGCCATCGACAAAAGGTTGATGAATCCAAATTTCTTGAGCCAAGAAAACGGCCTTATCCAAAACTGAAGCATCAGTTTTGTTAACATTTTCAATCAAAGCTTCCATATTTTTCTGAACATCATCGGGAGAACTCATAGGCATTATTTTTTCTTTTTCAACACCGTTTTGTTTTATGGAAATCACGTTTTGACTAACCTTAAATTTATTTTGCAGTTGTCCTTTTTCTTTGGCATTCATATAATAATCCTCATTCCAAAGACTTCCGATGCTCAACCAATTCAATTCTAAAATCAATTTTGTAGATAATTCTTCTTTATTTTTTACTGACAAAAGCATTCTTTTCAACGCGCGATACATTCCTTTTTGTTCTAAAATATCAGAATTTCGGATGTTATTTCCAGAAATGGTGTCGCTTTTGAATAATTCGGTAGTTTGTAAAAGCGATAATTGATTACCTTCTAATCGATTTGTTGTATAAACGTATTCGAACAATTGTGCTTGTTCTTCTTCCAAAGAAGGAATGACGTTTAACGCGGAGTGTTTTTTTAGTAAGTCAATCAGTTTCTCCATTTTTTGAAAGTTAGTTATTGTAAAAATACGTTTTTTTTCGATTATATTATTTTTAACATTAATAGAATTGAAAAATAGTTACTTTTAGCGGTTATAAAATTAACGAGTAAATTTTGGAGCAATCAAAGGTCATATTTCAAAAGCTGGAACTTTTCATCAAGAAGTTTTACACCAATGAACTGATTCGAGGAATACTATTCTTCATAGGTTTGGGCTTGCTGTATTTCTTGTTTACCCTCTTTGTTGAGTATTTTCTTTGGCTTAAGCCAATGGGCAGAACCGTTTTGTTTTGGACTTTCATTGGTGTTGAAATTTACCTCTTAGTCCGGTTTATTTTGTTTCCTATTTTCAAACTGTTCAAACTTCAAAAAGGAATCGATTACAAAGAAGCTTCTGCAATAATCGGGAATCATTTCGCGGAAGTAAATGACAAATTGATCAATTTTCTTCAATTGTCAGATGCTGATTTGCATCAGAATAAATCGGAACTATTGGTGGCTTCGATAGAACAAAAGGCGAATTCATTGCAACCGATTCCTTTTGGAAATGCTATCAACTTCAATTCAAACCGAAAATATTTACCACTGGCGCTTGTTCCGATTGTATTGTTTGCCTTCTTTTTTGTTTCGGGAAACAGTAAAATCATTTCTCAAAGTTTGAATAGGGTAGTGAATTTTCGCGAGCAGTTTTTGCCGCCAGCGCCTTTTGAGTTTGTTATTTTGAATAGCAACTTGCAAACAGAACAAAATAAAGATTTTATTATTCGCATTAAGACAAAAGGAAAAATTGTTCCGGAAAATGCAATGATTTTTATTGGTGACGAAAGTTATTTTATGGAGTCCATCAATGCGGGAGAATTTCAGTACCGAATAGAAAAGCCTTTGTCCAATGTTTTGTTTCACGTTGAGGCGAATGAAGTTTCTTCAGTTGATTACGAACTGAATGTGGTGACTGTTCCGTCTATTGCTAATTTTGAAATGGCGTTGAGTTTCCCAGCTTATTTAAGAAAGAAACCAGAAGTCATCAAAGGGAATGGAAATGCGATTGTTCCCGAAGGAACGCGTGTGACGTGGAGAATTAATACTTTGGCAACTCAAAATGTGGTGTGGAAAGATTTAATTTCTACTACGCCTTTTTCCAAGTCTGAGAATGATTTTAGTTTATCGAAACAAGTTTTGCAGAACACGGAGTATCAAATTTTGACTTCGAATGCCAAGGTAAAGAACTATGAGAAGTTGAATTACCAGATTTCGGTTATCAAAGATCAGTTTCCTTCAATTAATGTAAACAAGGCCCCAGACAGTCTTAAAATAGATAGAAATTACGTTTTAGGGCAAATTTCAGATGATTACGGCTTGTATAAGCTTCAGGTGGTTTATTATCCCAAAAACAAGCCAGAATCAACCAAGCGCGGAAACATAGCTTTGAAGTCGAACTTGAATGACCAGTTTGTTTTTGCTTTCCCAAGTTCGCTTCCGGTTGAGCAGGGTGTGTCTTATGAGTACTATTTTGAGGTTTTTGATAATGATGCGTTTCATAATTTCAAAAGCACGAAGTCGTCTGTTTTCTCGAATCGGATTGCTACAGACGAAGAAATTCAAGATCAAGATTTACAACGGCAGAATGAAAGCATCAACGGTTTAGAAAAGTCTTTGAAAAATCAAGACAAGCAAATTTCCGAAATGGATAAGTTGCAAAAGACCGGAAAAGAGAAGGATAACTTTGAATTCAAAGATCAGCAAAAAATCAATGATTTTATCAAAAGGCAAAACCAGCAAGATAAAATGATGAAGGAATTTGCCGAGAAAATGAAAGATAATCTTGACAAAAACAAAACCGATAAAAAAGACGAATTCAAGGAAGAATTGAAAAAACGTTTAGATAATGTCGATAAAGATTTAGAAAAAAATAAAAAATTATTAGATGAATTAAAGGAGTTGAATGATAAAATCAAGGAGGAAGACTTGATGGAAAAAATGGATAAATTCAAGCAAACGGCAAAGAACCAAACTAAGAGTTTAGAGCAGTTAGTTGAATTAACCAAGAAGTATTATGTTCAGAAAAAAGCAGAACAACTCAAAGATAAATTAGACAAGCTGTCCGACAAGCAGGAAGATTTGTCGAATAAAGACAAAGAAAACACACAAGAAAAGCAAGACGAAATCAACAAGGAATTTGATAAAATTCAAGACGAGTTGAAAGATTTAAATAAGGAAAATAAGGAGTTGAAAAAGCCTTTGGATATTCCAAACGATCCTGCGGAGCAAAAAAGCATTGACGAAGATTTGAAGAAAGCTTCAGAGGATTTGCAGAAAGATAAAAAAGCTGCCGCCAAGCCTAAGCAAAAAAGTGCTTCCAAGAAGATGAAACAAATGTCTGAGAAAATGGAACAAAGTATGGAAGGCGGAGAGATGGAGCAAATGGAGGAGGACATTGCGATGATGCGACAAATTTTGGACAATCTATTAGCGTTCTCGTTTTCACAGGAAGATTTGATGGTGAAGTTCAAAACCTTTAAAGTGGGTTCTCCGGCTTTCAATAAGAACCTTAAAATTCAACAAGATTTAAAACTGCAGTTCAAGCATATTGATGACAGCCTTTTTGCTATGTCTTTACGGAATCCAAAAATTGGAGAAAACATAACCAAGGAAATAGGTAATGCGCAATACAATTTAGATAAATCTTTAGAAACTTTGGCGGATGCTCAAGTTGCAAAGGGTGTTTCGCATCAACAGTATACGGTTTCTTCTGCGAACAAATTAGCTGATTTTTTAAGTGACGTACTAAACAATATGCAAATGTCGATGTCTGGTGAAGGGCAGGGGAAACCAAAACTAGGGCAAGGAGAAGGAATGCAGCTGAAGGATATCATCAAAAAGCAAGAAGGCCTTGGTGAGAAAGTAAAGAAGGGTATGAAGAAAGGGGAAAAACCTGGTCAGGGTAAAGAAGGAGAGAAGGGCAAAGAGGGTAAAAAACCTGGTTCCGAAGGTGAAAATGGAGAAGACGGCGAAGGCGATGCAAAGGCAATTATGGAGATTTATAAAGAGCAAAAGCAGTTGCGTGATGCTTTGCAGAACGAATTAGAAAAGCAAGGATTGGGTGGCAGTGGTCAGAATGCTCTTGACCAAATGAAGGAAATAGAGAAACAACTTTTAAACAAAGGTTTTAAGAATGAAGTTCTGCAAAAGATATTGAACGTGAAACAAGAATTGCTAAAATTAGACAACGCTATTCAGCAACAAGGTCAAGATAATAAGCGACAGTCAGAGACCAATAAAAAGGAGTTTTCAAATCAAGCTAAATCTCTGCCGCCCGCATTATTAGATTATTTAAACAGTATTGAAATATTAAATAGACAATCCTTACATTTGCGCTCCAATTTTAATCAAAAAGTTCAAGAATATTTTAATACTAAATGATCAATTTTAATTACGAAACCGAATTTACCCTAGACAACGAAAAGGTAATTAGCAGCTGGATTTCTAGCGTAATCAAATCAGAAAACAAAAAAGAAGGTGAGATTAGTTATATTTTTTGCGATGACGAGTACCTTCTTCAGATCAATCAAGAACACTTGCAACACGATTTTTATACCGATATTATCAGTTTTGACTATACTGTTGGAAACGAGTTAAGCGGAGATATCTTTGTTTCTGTAGAGAGAGTTCAGGAGAATGCTACTGACTTCAATGTTTCTTTCGATGAGGAATTGAAGAGGGTATTAGTTCACGGTGTTTTGCATTATTGCGGATACAAGGACAAGTCCGAAGAGGATGAGCTGCTGATGCGAAACAAGGAGGACGAGAAAATCGCGATGTTTCACGTGGAACAATAATGATTGTAGAGTTGAGATTTCAGATTTCAGATTTTTGAAACCAACGATGTTTCACTTGGAACATAAGTCTGTTGAGATTTGTTTCTGTATAACGAAGAAATATATACTGTCTAATCCAAAAGCATAAAATGTTTCACGTGGAACAAATGTATTAAATAATGATTTTGTTTTTGGATGCGAATCTAAAATCTAAAATCTAAAATCTAAAATGGAATGTTTCTAGAAGAATATGATGTAATTGTAGTTGGAGCAGGTCACGCCGGTTGCGAGGCTGCTGCCGCTGCCGCCAATTTGGGGTCTACAACTTTATTGGTTACAATGAGTTTGCAAAACATTGCACAAATGTCTTGCAATCCTGCAATGGGTGGAATCGCAAAAGGGCAAATTGTTCGTGAGATAGATGCACTTGGTGGATACTCAGCTATTGTCTCAGACAAGACTGCTATTCAGTTCAAGATGTTGAATAAATCCAAGGGGCCTGCAATGTGGTCGCCGAGGGTTCAAAGTGACAGAATGCGCTTTTCAGAAGAGTGGAGGGTGATGCTTGAAGGGACTCTGAATCTTGATTTTTACCAAGAAATGGTCAAAGGATTAATTATTGAAAGCGGTAAAGTTCGAGGAATCCGGACCGCGCTTGGAGTCGAAATTCGATCGAAATCTGTCGTCTTGACTAATGGTACTTTTCTAAATGGTTTGATTCATATTGGAGAAAAACAATTCGGAGGGGGACGTGCAGGCGAGAGTGCTGCATACGGAATTACCGAAGATTTGGTCAATGCTGGATTTCAAGCAGGAAGAATGAAGACAGGAACGCCGCCTCGTGTAGATGGTCGTTCATTGGATTATTCTAAAATGAATGAAGAGAAGGGCGATGCCCATCCAGATAAGTTTTCATATTCAGATGTTACTTCGCCTTTGGTTCGCCAAAGGTCTTGTCATATGACCTATACATCATTGAATGTTCACGATATTTTACGAGAAGGTTTTGATCGTTCTCCGATGTTTAACGGAAGAATTCAATCGCTTGGGCCTAGATATTGTCCGTCGATCGAAGATAAGATTAATCGTTTTGCTGATAAAGAAAGACATCAATTGTTTGTAGAGCCGGAAGGTTGGAATACTTGTGAGGTTTATGTAAATGGATTTTCAACATCATTGCCTGAAGACATTCAATTTAAAGCGTTACGGTCTGTGGTTGGTTTCGAAAAAGTGAAATTTTTCCGTGCAGGATATGCAATCGAATATGATTATTTCCCGCCAACCCAATTGAAACACACTTTAGAAACTAAGCTAGTTGAAGGTTTGTACTTTGCCGGACAAATAAATGGAACGACTGGATATGAGGAAGCAGCTTCTCAGGGATTGATGGCCGGTATAAACGCTGCTTTGAAAGTTCAAGAAAAAGCACCATTTGTTCTAAAAAGAGATGAAGCTTATATTGGTGTTTTAATTGATGATTTAATTACCAAAGGAACCGAGGAACCATACAGAATGTTTACTTCTCGTGCGGAGTTCAGAACCTTATTGCGTCAAGACAATGCCGATTTTAGATTAACGCCAATGTCCTATGAAATTGGACTAGCCTCCGAAAAGCGTTTGCGTCGTATGGAACATAAATTGAATGAGTCCGAAAAAATGGTGGCGTTTTTCAAGGAAACAAGTATTACAGTTGCGGAAGCAAACCCAATATTAGAATCAAAAGGGACAGCCTTGATCACCCAAGGAGACAAAATGTTTAAAGTTTTTTCTCGTCCGCAAATCGATTTAGAAGATATTATCAAATTCGAGAAGGTAGCAAATTATGTTGCAGAGAATAATTTGGATCAGGAAATTTTGGAACAAGCCGAAATTCAAGTAAAGTATTCCGGTTACATCGAAAAGGAGCGAAATAACGCCAATAAGTTGACTCGACTTGAAGATGTAAAAATTCCTGAGAATTTCGATTATAGCAAAATCAAATCAATGTCGATTGAAGCCAAACAGAAATTAAACAAGATTCGTCCTGTGACTATTTCTCAAGCTTCCCGAATTAGCGGAGTATCGCCAAGCGATGTTTCCGTGTTATTGATTTATATGGGAAGATAATTAGTGTTCAGTTATCAGTTTTTAGTGTTCAGTAAAAATTACACTTGCAAACTGGCTACTTAAAACTGATCACTGAATACTAGAAAGAAAATTGTTCCACGTGAAACTATTAATAAAAATACACATAAACCCTAAGGTAACGGAGTTAAACTGTTTACTATAAACCCGACCACTGAACACTAAAAATGGACATTTCAAACAAAAAGCATTTCCTTACTGTAAAAGATTATTCTGTTTCCAAAGAAACTTTCGATTTGTATCACGACGAAACTTTGGATATGTTAATTACTCATCCGCAGCCCAGTTTAGAGAATTTAGGCAAATATTACGAAAGTGAAGATTATATTTCGCATACCGACAACAAGCGTTCGTTGTTTGAAAAATTGTACCATTTTATAAAAAGTATTGCTTTAAAAAACAAACTCAATTTAATCAATTCACAGCAGCCTAACAAAGGGCGACTGTTAGACATTGGTGCAGGAACTGGAGAATTTTTGTCCGTTGCCAAGAATGATGGCTGGCAAACAATAGGAGTAGAGCCAAGCGAAAGAGCCAAAGCAATTGCAGAAAGTAAAGGAGTTTCGTTTGTAGAACAAACAAGCGAATTACAAAATCAATCTTTTGATGTTATTTCGATGTGGCACGTTCTAGAACACGTTCCCGATTTAGACCAACAAATCAAAGAATTGAAGCGTTTGCTGAAACCAACTGGAACGTTGATTATTGCCGTACCTAATTTCAAATCTTTCGACGCAAAGCACTATGGAAATTTTTGGGCTGCCTACGATGTGCCGATTCATTTTTGGCATTTTTCTAAAACAGCCATAAAATTGCTTTTCGAAAAAGAAGAAATGAAATTAGAAAAAGTCTTACCTATGAAATTTGACTCGTTTTATGTGAGCTTACTTTCCGAAAAGTACAAAAGCGGAAAAATGAATTTTGTTAAAGCTTTTTTCATTGGATTACAATCAAATTGTAAAGCGAACCAGAATTTTGAGTATTCTTCGCACATTTACATCCTAAAAAACAAGTACAACTCATTTTAAAGGCTTTTAAGAGGTCTTTTTGCTGTAAAAAGTAGTTTGTATTGTCTTTTTTTAGAAAAACGATTATTCCAAAGCTATTAAAGCCAGTTTTTATAGGCTCAAATTATCAATTATCAAATTACAATAGCAAATCTTTATACTATAAATAGTTGCTGCATTTTTCCAACTTTATGCCAATGCTGCATATTTTTTTATATTTTTGTTATCAATTCTTAAAAACAGAAAAAAATTAAATTAAAAATTAAATGAAAAAATTAGTCCTAGTTATTGCACTTGCAATTGCAGTTGTTTCTTGCGATAAAAAACAAGCAGAAGTTAAAGAAGTAAAAACAGCTTATGTAGATACCTCGGTTTTAATGAAAGAATATACAGCTACAAAAGATCTTGATGCAAAGTATAAAGCCAAAGGAGCAGAAAAAGGAAGACAACTAGAAGCAGAAATCAACAGATTCAAACAAGAAGCTCAAAATTTTCAGGCGCAAGCTCAAGCTAATGGTCAAGAATGGGCTCAGAAAAAAGGAGCTGAATTGCAAAAAAGAGAACAAATGTTAGCGCAAGCGCAACAAGCATTGTCTCAACAGTTGCAGCAAGAAGGTGGTGCAGAGATGGATAGCATCGTTTCAAATGTGAAGAAAACGATCAAAGCCTACGGAAAAGAAAAAGGTTATTCTTATATTTACGGAACAGGTGACTCGAATGCGAGTGTTTTATATGCCGAAGATAAATTCGATATTACAAAAGACATCCTAAAAATTTTAAACGATAAATACAAAGCGCCAGCTGCAAAAGAAGAAGTTAAAAAATAGTTTCTGTTCCATAACAAAATTAAAAATGTCACCGATTTGTGTGGCATTTTTTTTTGAGCTTTTCCCCGCTTTACGATGCAATCTCTCATTTAGAAAGTGTTTTTTCTTGGCCGGAAAAGTAGCTTTCGGCGGTCGCTCTTTTCCAACTAGAAAATAATCGCTTCCTAAATCTTGAGGATTTCCGCTCCAATCAGGGCTAAAAAACAATGAAATTCAAATACATTTTCAAAAACTGAAAAAGCATCAAATTTTTCAATATTTTAGCTTTTCAAAATTACACGCCGTATGCAATCCATTTCCGAAGCTGCCATTTACACCTTAAAATTTATCAATCAAACCCATCGGTCTGTTTTCCTCACCGGAAAAGCAGGAACCGGAAAAACGACGCTACTACGTGAAATCATCCAAACTACGCATAAAAATTGTGTAGTGGTTGCGCCCACAGGAATTGCCGCTTTGAATGCCGGTGGAGTTACCATTCATTCTATGTTTCAGTTGCCTTTTGGCGGTTTCATTCCCGACAATTCTTCACCTCAATTTTCTGAAAGCACCAAGTTTGAAACTAAAGCAACTTTGCGTAGGCATTTCAAAATGAGTGGATTAAAGAAATCGGTGATCAAGAATATGGAACTCCTGATCATTGATGAAGTAAGTATGCTGCGTGCCGATTTACTCGATGCAATGGATTTTATGATGCAAAGCGTGCGCAGAAAAAGTGGTCCATTTGGAGGAGTTCAAGTGTTATTTATTGGCGATTTATTGCAACTTCCTCCCGTAATTAGGGATGAGGAATGGCGCACACTGCGGAATTATTACAAAGGAAAATTCTTCTTTCATTCTCACGTCATTCAGCAAAACCCGCCTTTGTATATCGAATTGTCCAAGATATACCGTCAAACCGACGATGTGTTTATTTCCATTTTGAATAATCTGCGAAACAACACCATTTCTGCCGAAGACGTGCAAAATTTGAATAAGTACGTAAACCCCAATTTCGATTTGAAAGCCAACAAAGGCTACATTACCTTAACAACCCATAATGCCAAAGCCGATGCCATGAATGCTGATGCTTTAGAAGATTTAGAGGGTAAATTATTGGTTTATAAACCTTTAATTGTTGGTGATTTTCCCGAAAAAATTTTTCCCGTTGAAGAAGAATTAAAATTGAAAGTGGGAGCACAGGTTATGTTTGTCAAAAACGATTTGTCTTTTGATAAAAAGTATTTCAATGGCAAGATGGGAATTGTCAAATCGCTTTCTAAGGAGGAGATTTTGGTTCATTTTCCTGAAGAAAACACCACCATCGAAGTCGAAAAATACGAATGGCAAAATATTCGCTACAAAGTTGATGAATTGACCAAGGAAATAGAGGAGGAGGTATTGGGTACGTTTGTACATTATCCGATAAAATTGGCTTGGGCCATAACCGTACACAAAAGTCAAGGTTTGACCTTTGACAAAGCTGCGCTCGATGTTTCGCAAGTTTTTCTTCCAGGACAAGCATATGTGGCTTTGTCGCGTTTGCGTTCGTTAAACGGTTTAATTTTGCTCTCTCCGTTGCGAATGAATGGCATTTCGAACGATCAGGACGTGATGGATTATTCCTTGAACAAAGCGTCGGATGAGTTCTTAAAAAATGCATTGTATTTCGAAACCAAGAATTTCATTCATAATTATTTGATTACTAGTTTCGATTGGGCAGAACTAGCACAAGAATGGCGCAATCATAAGTTCAGTTATCTAGAAAACTCCGAAAGTTCGGCAAAATCGAAACAGGCCAATTGGGCTGCCAAACAATTGGAAGCAATAGACAAACTGCTAGATCCTTCCCAAAAATTCATTGTTCAGCTCAATAAAATTTTCAACACCGAAACCGTCGATTTGAATCACGTTTCTGAGCGTTTCCAAGCGGCATACAATTATTTTATCAAACCGATGGACGATTTGGTTTTCGAAATTCTTTGGAAAATAGAAGAAGTCAAGCGGCAAAAAAAAGCCAAAGCTTTTTACGATGAATTAACGGTTTTGGAGGAATTGCAAACCAAGGCTGTTTTGCGTTTGATGAAAGCCAAATTATTGATTGAAATCGTGGTGGCTGGAGAAACCATTTCGAAGGAACGATTAACTTCAGAGCCAATCAAAAAATACATTCGATATAAAACGGAAGCCATTCAAGCGCAATTCAAGGAAGTCAATGTCACTTTGATTGAAGACGAAGAAGATGTAGAACGCTACACCAAAAAGAAAAAAACTCCGAAAGTACCCAAAAAATCGACTATTCAGGAAACCTACGAATTGTGGCTCGAAAAGAATTCTATTAAAGAAATAGCGGCGATTCGCAAGTTTACCGAAGAAACCATTTTAGGGCATTTGACCAAGTTGATTATTGAAAAAGTGATCAGCATCAACGAAGTTTTACCCGAAGATAAAATCCAGGAATTGACCGAGGCTTTTTATGGTTACAAAGAAGAATCGATTTCGCCTCTAAAAGAAAAATACGGCGATAAATTCAGTTGGGAAGAATTGCGGATGTTTAAAGCTAGTTTGAATTAAATAGCCGCCCTTGCAAAAGTCATCAATTTTATTATTTAATTGAATTATATTTACAAAACGTAAAATGATTAGGATTTCCTTTTTTTTAATGAAGCCGCCTTATTGAGCATTGTAGTGTCTTATTTTTAAAACATATCTTAGTGAATATCAAGACCTTAATATTGATAATAGTTAATAGTCTCATTGCATTTGCAGTTCTTGCATTTGCTTTTTTTTCATATCAAGAATTTTCAAAGGTTTTGGATGATCGTGTTTTGCAACAATTAAATTCTATCAAAACACTCAAAAAAAATCAGATTGAATTTTTAATTAAATCGGAATGGGAAAAATTTCAGGCTGTTGAAATCTACAACCAAAACATTGATAGTTCCGTATTTAGCCTTCCTGATAACATAAAAAAAAGTAATGGAATTCACGATTTCACACCCTATCATATTGATAAAAAACCTGCTATTGGTTTTGTGTCTAATGCTAAAGGACAGACAAACATTAAAGTTCTTGATTATAATAAGATAAACAAGATACTCGTTGAGCGAACAGGAATGGGTAGAAGTGGAGAATCGTATCTTGTCGCTTCAGATTTTAGATTGCGTACACAATCTCGTTTTTATCCCAATACAATTCCTTATACCCTTTCAGTTAATGTTGAAAACGTGGCGAACGCTCTTAAGGGAAGTAATAGCGGTGGAGTTTTTGAGGATTACAGAGGTGTTGAAGTATTCAGTGTTTCTAGCCTTTTAAATATTCCCAATTTAAAAATGGTTATTCTGTCTGAAATAGATGTTGAGGAAGTGAATATGCCCTTAAAAAAATTGAAGGAAAGACTTATAGTTTTAATTATGGGTATTTTTTTACTAGTGGTTATCCTTTCCCTTTTTCTTACTAGACTAATTATCAACCCGATTAAGAATATGCAAAAAAGCCTCAGTATTATGGCTAAAGGGGATTATAATAGTCAATCAAATGACTTTAAGAAAATTTCTAATGAGATCAAGGAAATGTTTGATGCTTTAGCGAATTTGAAAGTCTCTTTGCAGGGGGCTGTACAGTTTTCTGATGATATTGGAAAGATGAATTTAAATACGGACTATCAGCTTAAAAGTTCGGATGATCTTCTGGGGAAAAGTCTTTTAGCGATGAGAGATAAGCTGATCGAGTATAGGAATATGGAAGAAAATACCCGAATAACTTCTAAACGAATGCTTGTAAACGGTATGGAAAACGAAAGACGTCGCTTGTCACGAGAGCTTCACGATGGTATCGGCCCCTACTTAACTTCCTTGAAACATTATATTGAAAATAAAGTTGAGAAGGAATCGAAGAAAATAGAAATGAAAAAAATAGTTGATGATACTATTTCTGAAATCCGATTGATGTCGAATGCCTTAATGCCGGCTTCAATAGACGATTTTGGTGTAGGAGCCACCTTAACAAACTTTATTGAAAACCTAAAAAAATCAACCACTATAAACATTGAATATGAAGATTTAACTGAACAAGATAACACCAACATTACAAACCAACAAGCCATTAATCTTTTTAGAATTAGCCAGGAGCTAATCAATAATTCATTAAAACATTCGCAGGCGAGAAACATCCGAATAACACTTTCGGAGTTTGATGAATTTATTTCTCTTTTTTATTTTGATGATGGTATTGGTTTTGATTTTAGAACGGTTAAATTAGGCTTAGGAATTAATAACATCAAAGAACGTGTGGAAATTTGCAATGGAAAAATTACAATCAATCCATCCGCCGGAAACACCACCTTTGAAATCGAATTACCCATAGAATTATGAATGAAATCAAATTAATTATTGCAGACGATCATCAACTGTTCCGAAATGGTGTAGAAGAGCTTTTAAGGAAGCACGAGGACATAATCATAGTAAAAAGTGTCTCCGATGGTTTGGAGTTTATGGAGATGGTTAAGAGCCAGTTTGATGCAGATATTGTTTTGCTAGATATTAGTATGCCCAATATGGATGGATTTGAAGTTTTAAAAGAATTAAAAGCCTTAAACTCTGCCATAAAACCAATTGTTATTTCGATGCACAATGATGGTAATTATATTGCAAAATGCGCTAAGATGGGCGCTTACGGCTATCTTTTGAAAAACACTGATGAATCTGAGTTAATCTTGGCAATAAGAACGGTCAGTCAGGGTCGAAAATACTTTAGTGCCGAAATTTCAGAAAAAATGATAAACTTTATGGCAACTAACAGCATTAGTGAAAATGTTTTATCCAATAAAGAATCCGAAGTTTTAGGGTTAATTTCCAAAGGATTAACAACTAATGATATCGCTGCTAAATTATTTGTGAGTTCACGTACAATAGAAACCCATCGTGCCAATATTTTGAAAAAGTTAGAAGTAAAAAACACCGCCGAACTTATAAAAAAAGCAGCAGAGATAAATTTAATATAATACAATGTAGCCAAGCCCATCCGTATTTATACGGATATAAATACGTTAGATTTACATATTCATAAATACCTATTACTGACTGTACCTTTGTCAAGTATAAAAAAAGCAATAGTTATGAAAAAGGTAGCATTAATTTTAGGAGTTTTAGCCATATCAGTTGGTGCATTTGCACAACAAGGGGATAATGTAAAACAAAATGATTTAACAGGTCCTGCTTTTAAAAATTACAAGCATTGGATGCATAAAGCTCAGCCAACAAAAATATATTCCCAAAGTAGCGTCACAGCGCTTGAAGGACCAGCGTATAAAAATCAGGAACCTTCAAAAGTTACTCCAAAAGAAAACTTGGTACAAGTAAAAATAGGAGGTAGTGAAAAACAAAAATTATCCGGACCTGCTTATAAAAACTACGGACCTTGGACTAAAGGTTATAAATAAGCACAAGTTATACAGTCCGATTAAAATAGAATAAAAAAAATAAGCCCATTCATCTAGAATGGGCTTATTTTTTTATAGTGATTCAATCAAAATCCAAGCATCAGGATTGATTGTATTACGAATTTCCTGTTTCGCTTTTTCAGCTTCATCAAAAGTGGCGTAACTGCCGTAAAGAACAGGATACAAACCGTATTTATTTTGTGGAATACGTCGCGCTTTATAACCTTGATCGGATAGTTTCTTGAATACTATTTCAGCATTTCTTTCTTCTCTAAAAGCACCCGCCATAATATGGTATGACATTTTCGATTCTTTAACCGTAAGTGTCACAGCAGGAATTGGATTTTCGATAAAGAAAGTGGCTTCTTGAATTTTATTTTGAACTTTTTTCTGAACAGCTTTTTCAACCAGAATTGTTTCTTGAGCAATATGCTCTTGATAAGCCGGATATCCAAAGGTGCCCGCAATACCCAATCCTAAAACAAAAACAGCAGCATATTTCAAATACGCAGTTGCTCTTCTTTTTTCTGGGATAAGTTCGATAATTTCCTCTTCTTCAAGATTTACTTCAAGCGCTTCGATTTTTTGTTCGAAAAGCTCTCTTTTTACTACTGGCGAAACAAAAGCACTCAGTCCAAAAGAACTAGTCAAATAATTGGTTTGGTCCGAAGGAGTGAAAACCAAATTATGATCGGCATTAAGAGAAAGTGTACCCACATTTTTGATCGAAAACAAACCGTGTTCCTGCAAGGCTTTTTTCCAATTGAAAACCTCGTATTGAATAGCACTTACGGCATACTCATAAGATGTTTTTTCGGCTTGTGCAATGTGATTTGCCAATAAGCCATCGTTGTTTTTGATATGGGAATTGAAAGAAATTACTTTTTTAGGTGGAAAAAAAGAATGGCTACTTTCAATCAATTGAGCCGACTCAATTTCAGTCAAAAAAGCGCCAAAACCAGGTACAGTTACACATTGATAACGGTATAAAAGCTGCGAGATATAAGATTCGATGTTCATAGTTACAAAGTTATACATTGATAATAGTTATCAAAATTTTATTCACAATTTTTATTAACAATTCGCTTAAATTTTTATACATTTCAGCCTCAAATGATTAGTATGACAGACCAAGATTTATTTCATTTATTGGCGTTGCAACAAGTAGATGGTGTGGGCGATATTATGGCCAAAAAACTAATTACACATTGCGGTAGCGCTGAGGCTGTTTTCAAGGCAAAAACTTCCCAACTAGCTAACATTGATGGTATTGGCTCTGTCTTATTACAAAAACTGAAAGACAAATCTGTTTTCGAAAAAGCGGAACAAGAACTTCAATTCATAAAATCAAACGAAATCGACGTTGCCTATTTTCAGGACGAAAAATATCCTGAACGATTGAAACATTGTATAGATGGACCACTTTTGCTGTTTACTTCAGGAAATATTAACCTGAAAAATAAGAAAACCATCAGTATTGTGGGAACACGACAAATCACTTCCTACGGAATGGAATTTTGCCGAAAACTAATAGAAGATTTGGCGCCGCTTGATCCAGTAATAATAAGTGGTTTTGCTTATGGGGTTGATATTTTTGCACATCAATTGGCGATGGAACACGACTTGCAAACCATTGGAGTTGTAGCACACGGTTTGAACCAAATTTACCCCAAAAATCACAAAAAATACGTGGCCAAAGTAGAACAAAACGGTGGATTTATGACCGAATTTTGGAGTTCATCGAATCCCGAAAAGGAAAATTTTGTTCGCAGGAATCGTATTGTTGCAGGAATTTCAGAAGCCACGATTGTTATAGAGTCAGCTGAAAGAGGCGGTTCTTTGATAACTGCCAATATCGCCAACGATTACAACCGTGATGTTTTTGCCGTTCCTGGAAGAACCACTGACAAATACAGTCAAGGCTGCAACAACTTGATAAAAACCCAAAAAGCAAACGTTTTGACAAGCGCTGCCGACTTGGTTTATATCTTGAATTGGGAGATTGAAAGCAAAGCCAAGCCCATTCAAAAACAGCTTTTTGTTACACTTGAAGATGACGAGCAAAAAGTATATGATTACTTGCTAAAAAACGGAAAGGAACTGATGGATATTATTGCCTTACGATGTGATTTCCCCATTTATAAAATCTCGGGAATGCTCCTGAATATGGAGCTCAAAGGAGTTATCCGACCTTTGCCAGGGAAAATGTTCGAGGCGATATAAAATGCTGGAATTAGTTTTTGAACGGATATAGAATAGTCTAAAAAACAATATTTATTAACCGAATATCTGTAAAAAACAGCCCGAATTAATTCGGGCTGTTTTAAAATGCTAAATGGTATTTTTTGAAAATTATCAGCTGTCTTTTACTGTATTTCTTTATTACAGATTAATTAATTACTTCCCTGTTTTTTTGTAAAGTTTTGAATTTATAAAAAGTGAAGACTATACCCAAAACCATAAAAAACCATACATAATTGTCAATAGGTGCAGCCGGAGGATCTGATCCTTCTAAGTTTCCTGTGTTATCGTTAGATCCAGGAGTTTGCGCAAACATTAGCACTGTAGAAAACAAGAAGAATGCAGCGATATAGTACATTAATGGATTTTTTTTCATAGTATTTATTTGCTAATTTTGACTTTAGGTTAAATAAATTCGAACACCTAGTTCACCACTTTTTTGGTTATTACTTTGTTCTCTTGCAAGCTTATTTCAAAAACCAAGACTTGGTTTATAGCTTTCAAATCTTTAATAGGCACTAAATTTGCATTAAGATTTTTAAGTTCTGCTACCTTTTTACCTTGAATATCATACACTTTGATGTTGCTAATTGTTTCATCTCCAGCTTTTACGTAAAACGTCCCTTTATTTTTGTAAATGAGTACATTGTTATCATTCAAAACCGGTTGGTTTTTACCTAAAGTTTTTTGGTATTTCAATGAAAATCTGGCGTTGTCTACACCAGATTCTGCGACAAAAGAGTAGGAACTTGTTGCTAAATTCGTTTCGGCTCCTGCTTTGCTGTCAAAAAGATACACATCTTGACCATTGGCAAACAATCCGTCTGCGTGGTCGATCGAAATAGTATAATTGCCAGAAATTGTAGCTTTGAAAGCTAGAGGAACCACATCGGTACCATCGAAAGGCAATGCTCGTCCTTGAATAGCAAATTCTTCATTGCCTATCAAAGAGTTTAAAGCTGTTTGACTGTCGTTGAAATACTTGCCGTCAATTGCAGGGTCTATTCCTTGGGTTGCTCCAGTCATATAAGCCAGCATCATTTGATTTACTATAATATTATTATTAGAAAGATTTATCCAAATTCTGTTTCTTTCAACTTGCTTTGTTTTGAAAAACTGTTTTTGGTTATTGGCTTCACGCATTGTATTGGTAAAGTTCAGTGTAGTTGAACTCGCTTTAACAATGAATCCTTGCCCAACGGAAATAAAATTATCATTTTGATAAGGGTGGACATTGCCGCCAGTAATTCCAGCAGTTGTGCAAGTGGAATAAGATGTTGTAATCGTCGCATCATTTCTTTTCCTCCAGAACCACAAGGTACCGTTAATGTTAGCACTGTTATCATTAAGAAACTTATCAATATTTAAGGTAGATGGATATGGATTTCCTACTGCATTATAGCCATCTGCTGCTGTTGACATTGTAATAGAAAGAGTTCCATTATTAGGTGTTCCTGTAAATGTTCCTGTCCAAGATAATGGCGTAGATGGTGGAGAAACTACATAATCAACCCAGGTGTTTGGCATACGAATTAAATACCCTTTGCTTGTACTAAATGTGCTACCATTAGAAATTGCATTGTATAAATTCGAGCCAGTATTGTATTCATAAAACCGATTGGTTGTGGTCAAAGGGGAAAAACTTCCTAATGTTTGAGTACCTGAAACTGGTGACGACCATAGTGTGTAATCAAAACGGAATAAAGGCGAGCTGTCTTGTTCTATAGTAGTAACTCCAAGCCCTGAATTTGTAACGTCATTGGTTTGAATCAAGTTGGCATTACTTTTTATTGACAATGTTCCTGCATTTGCGATGGCATTGGTAACGTTCAAATTATATCCAGAGTTTAATACTAAATTCGCTCCAGCGGCAATTGTCAAACTATTAATAGCCACATTTGAAGTAATTGATGGATTGAAAGTTCCAGGATTAATAGTAACATCAGATGTTGTTGCAGGGATACCACAAGAAGACCAGTTATTACTATTTGTCCAAGAAGTATCTTGGGTTCCTATCCAAGAGGCAAAAGCACCACAAGAGGCCACATTTAAGAGTCCTGTTGTTGGGGCAAAATAAGAATTATTAGTATTTGTAGCTGTCGAAATGGTGTTTCCCCAAGTACCGAAAACGGTTCCCGACTCACCAAGTGTTAGTGTATTAGCTGAATGAGTTAGCGACGTACCAAGGTTTACAAATCCATTTTGGATTTTGAAATTACCATTTACGGTAGTTAGGTTATTGAAAGTCAATCCAGCGCTATTATTTAGAACCAAATTATTAAATGTGGTTGCTCCTGTTAGGGATTGATGGGCAAAAGCTTCAAAAGTAACCTTGCCAGTACTTGGTGTAAACACGCCACTATTTGTCCAATCTCCTTTAATAGAAAGATCTAAATCATTAGCATCTAATGTTCCTCCTGCAATAATTAGATTGTTTTTTATAGTTAGATTATTTGTTACCAACTGTGCTTTTGGGGAATTATGTGCATTGACAACTAAATTATAAATGGGAACAGTGCTATCAATACGAATCGTTTGCCCCGTTGGTGTAGTTCCGTCTCCTATTTGAAGTGTACCTGCATTAACGGCGTTTTTTGTGGCTAAATTTCTATATTCTACTGTGTTAGATGATGCTCTGGCAATTACTACTGTTCCTCCTGCAAATGAGAAATTGACCTCAGGGTTTATGTCAAATGGTGCAGCAGTAGTATTTGTTGAACCCAATTTATTTACTGTCAAAGTTCCGCCTGTAATAAGCATTGTCATATTTGAACTGTCACTATTTCCAGATATTCTACTGGCCACATTCAAACTGCCCCCTTCTATTGTCAATATTGGATTATTGCGATATACGATGCTGTTTCCCCCCCTTGTTCCTACATTGACGGTTCCTGCTGATACTTTTAATAAACCGCCATTTAAAACTAAATTAAAACTACCCCAATTGATAATGCCTCCATTATTCCAAAGGCCCTGTTGGTTGTCCAATGTAGGTCCAGAAGTAAAAGGAGTAATTGTTGAAGCGCTAGAAAGTTTAAAAGTTCCAGAAGTGATGACCAAAGGATTTGGAGTCGCATTTAGCGTGATGATCGAACTTACTTCAAGAATATTATCTTGAGATCCTTTTGTGACTTTTAGAATATTAAAATCGGTTGTAGAGGAGCCTGCAATTTCTTGATAAGTAGTTCCAACAAAATCGACCGTTCCAATTCCTCTTGCGAATGTTCCGTTATTGATCCAATCACCAGAAACTGATAAGGAGTAAGCTGTATCAGAATCCATTGTTAATGAAGCCCCAGATTCGATTGTTATTCCTCTGCAAACACCTCCTGACGCAGCGATTTTAGGTTGATTAGATGGTGATGAAGGAATTACTACATTATCACTAGTTTTTGGAATTGTATTAGGCTCCCAATTTGTTGGCTCAAACCAATCTACAGAAGTGGTTCCAATCCAACTAATAGCGTTACAACCAGAATCGCCAGGAACTTTTGTGATGGCAATGGTTCGTTGGCCTTCATTGGCTCCTGTAATGGCACTTACAGCATAATATTCATCGGCGGTCGTACTTTGACCTGTTAATGTGGCGCTAGCTCCCGAGAAAGTGATATTCGAAGTAACGTCCTCCATATATTGTGCACCTAATTTATATACTTTGTAAGCAGTTGCATCAGAAACCGCTGACCACTTTAAATCAACAGTGTCACCACAGACTTTAGTTATTCTAAAACTATCAGGAACTTTTCCTATTTTATTTATACCACTAACCGATGTAAAACTGCCGCGTTGCACTTTGAATTTTATTGAGTTGATGCCTCCAGAAACCACCGGCGCTATCCATTTGTATACACGGCTAGCAGCATTGTATCCATTTTCAATAGTAATCCAAGTGCCACTATTATTTAATTCATAAGAAAGGTTAAAAGAATCAGTACTTCCATAACTGTCCCATCTGATGTAGTAGGTTTCACCACTGATAAATTTTTCGTTTTCAAGAGGAAATGCGACCTGAAGTTCATCAAATAAAAATTCATACACAAGATAATAAGCTTGTGGTCCAGAAGGAACATTGAAACCATTCACATTTACAGTCCAATTTCCTGCCGATGGATTATCGACAGTTACCTGCTCGATTGTATTTAGATTATCAATTCCGCGAGTGGCGGGAGCACTAATACTGGTAACCGATGGATTGCTGTCTAAAACCCAAGGATTGTATGATACTAATGAGGGGTCGTTTAACGATAAATTTAGATTATTTACAATTGCAGGATTTGCATTTACAGCAGCAGCCACATCTGGCCAAACAATCATCACTCGAACTTGCTTTACATTGGCAGGAACAGTAATAGTATGACTATTTGTAGCACCATTAGCAACTGAGTTTGATGCAAATTGATTGCTATTTATTATATTATAAGCTCTTCTTAAATTTGGTCGTCCATAACCGTGAATAAAATCAGGTCCAGCATTACCTAAATCATCTGCTGTATTCATAACTATGGCACGTAGGAGTGAGGATGTTGGTTCTGTTCCGCTGTTTTTTTCTTTATAAACTTGTGCTAAAATGGCAAATTGGCCAACCACTTTTGGCGAGGCATACGAAGTTCCTTCAGAACCTTCGACAGCAAGTTGGGGTATAATTCGCCCATCGTACATAGGACCTCTACTACTAAAACCAGTTATTACATCTTCAGGATTTAAAGCACCAACTGCAATTTGATTTTTGTTTTTGTTTCATTTGGCCTGTTATATTAGACCAATTTGCAAAATTATAAGGGGCAAATCCAACTGCACCACCAGAGTTACCTGATGAGTATGAAACCAAATGATTGGGCAAAGCTGCTATTCGAAGATCGTGACTTCTTGCAAATGAATCATATCCGCCCGCTATTTCGACACCAAAAGAGTGATTGGTATAGCGTAAATTATTGGAGGTATAAAGTGTTGCATAATTAGGATTATCTACGCTCAACAAACTGGCACCCCAAGCATTGTTTTTGTTAGCTGGATCAATGTTTCCTGCTCCACCAGCATTTTGTGTCGATCCAACTTTATGGCCAGAGGTTGTAACAGTAGATACTAATTCAGTTATTCTTCCTTTAAAATCAATGTTATCTCCAACGCCATTTCCTTCGCCAATGGCAATAACTACCCCTTCGCCGTTATAATTCAAACCGTTATATCCTGTATTCAAATAGTTAGATCGTGCTGTAGTATTTCTATAATCATAGGTTTCATTTACAGGATCCTCTGGCTTGGCACCCATAAATTGAACGTAAGGTAAATTGGTTATTGTTTCTAACTCAGATTCATTGAAAACAACATCTATTTGATAAGAATAATCACGATGTTCAAGAATTTGTACGCCTCGAGATTTTAAATCCGCAAGAATATCCTGTGGATTTAGATTTTTATAATAACTTAGAATAAATTGTGCTTTGCTGTTTGTTTTTTTAGCACTAGCAGGAACTCCTTTAAAAAATAATTTTGCTTCTTTTTTAAACTGGGTATCAACGGACATTATTGATCTTACAAAACCTTTCAACTTCTTTATTAGGAAATTTTTTTCAAAACTTGCGTAATAGGTATTTGCCGCAAGGTAATCAGTAAGAATCATTCCTTGGCTTTCCCATTCTTTTCGCAGTTCATCGGTCGGGATTTGATAAAATTGCACTAGTCGAAAACGCTTATTTTTAAAATCAACGCCTTTAAGTTCTTTAAAATCATTTGACTTGAATTCTTTTGATTTATATCTGCCGGTAGTGGTTTTAATTTCGTATTTATCAGGTTCATTTTGCCCAAAAGTTGTTTGGACAAACAAAACACAAATTAATAATTGCAGCAATAAAAGGACTTTAGTTTTCGATAGCATATCCATATTATAGTAGTTTTATTCAACAAAATTCAGTTTGTTATATTTCTTAAAACAATAAGAATTAAGAACATAAGTGACAAAGGTAACTTATTTTAAAAATTTATTCATCAATTTTCAAAGATTGAAGAGTCTTTTTTTTTTAAATATATTAATAAAGTATTGTAGGTTTTATTCTTGTATTCAACAATTTTTACGGGCCCATAGGATATTTTATAATCTTCTTTGCTATTATTAGGGTCTTTTCCTTGTTTTATTGAATTTGTGATCGGTAATTTTTTAAAAACAATTCTAATTTTTTTTAAAATTAATTCATCAAATGTATTTTCACTAATTTGAATTTGGTTTAGATTCGTTTTTTTAATAAGATTCTCGTATTCTTTGACTTGTTTTTGCTTACAAGAATAAATGGATAACCCGTTAGTTAGAATTATTAAAAACGTCTATTCGAGTGTTTTTTGTGAGATCCCGATTGCTATCGGGAGGAACAAAAAATGACCCGAGGCATTAGCCGAAATGAGCGAAGCTAATCGAGAATCTTTTTTAACGAATTTTTTTTTGTTCTCGATACGATTTTCTGACGAAAATCACTCGAACTGACGAAAAATTATCATTAAAACTAATTACACCCAACGGGTTAAATGGATATAAATATTTATAAAACAATACTTACTTTACCAGGTGTTTTTTATGTTCTTTTTTAATATAGCAATCAAAGGCGTGATCCGACTTTTGCCAGAAAAATTGTTTGAGGCGAGTTAGAATCATTACACTTGGGGTATAGTTACAAAACAGTTGAATTAGATTACACAAATGAGCACAGATTAATTTGTGCTCATTTGTGTAATCTGTGTCAGACTTACACGATAAATGTTTTTACTCAAACCCCAATTTTTCTCTCACTCTTGCCAAAACCCCACTGGCTACAACACCAGCTTTTTCGGCACCAATTTTCAATAAAGAATCAACTTCAGCAAGGTTGTTAATATAGTAATTGTAGCGCTCTCTTTCGGTTTTGAATTTTTCAACAATCATTTCAAACAAAGCTTGTTTGGCGTGACCATAACCATAATTTCCGCCTAAATAATTGGCTCGCATTCCAGCAATTTGTTCTTCATTGGCCAATAAAGCATAAAGAGCAAAAGCATTGCAAGTATCAGGATTTTTGGGAGCTTCAAGTGGAGTGCTGTCCGTTTCGATGCTCATTACTTGCTTGCGTAAAGCTTTGTCATCCAAGAAAATATTGACAATGTTATTGGCCGATTTGCTCATTTTTCCGCCATTGGTTCCTGGAATCAGCATACTGTCTTTTTGGATGATGGCTTCAGGAATTACAAAGGTTTCACCCATTTGGTGATTGAAACGAGAAGCTACATCGCGAGTAATTTCTAAATGTTGCAATTGGTCTTTCCCAACGGGAACAAACTGTGCATCATACAGCAAAATATCAGCAGCCATCAGCATTGGATAGGAAAACAATCCTGCATTGACGTCTTCTAATCTATCTGCTTTGTCTTTGAACGAATGCGCCAATGTCAATCTTTGGAAAGGGAAAAAACAACTCAAATACCAAGACAATTCAGCCGTTTGTGGAACATCCGATTGGCGGTAAAAAACTACTTTATTGACATCCAAACCACAGGCCAACCAAGCTGCTGCGGTGCTATAGGTGTTTGCTCTTAATGTTTTTCCGTCTTTTATTTGGGTTATCGAATGCAAATCGGCAATGAAAAGAAAAGATTCATTTGCTGGATTATTAGATAATTCGATTGCTGGAATGATTGCGCCTAGTAAGTTTCCTAGGTGTGGTGTTCCTGTACTTTGAACGCCGGTGAGTATTTTTGCCATTGTAATTTTTTCTAACCGCAAAGTTCAAAAAGAAAGCGGATTTTGGATTTAAATAGGATGCAAAAATAAGTAAAATCTATTTAAAAAGGTAGAAGTGGGAAGGTAGAAGTGGGAAGATTCATATTTCAATTTTAAAATTAAAATCTAAAATCCCTATCTTTGTGCCTTTATTTTTCTCAACTTAATCTGTTTATAGCATGCAACTGTACAACACTTTAAGCGCAGAAGAGCGAGCCCACTTGATTGATGAGGCAGGAAAACAGCGACTCACACTGTCTTTCTACGCTTATGCGCATATACAAAATCCAACCCAATTCAGGAATGAATTGTTTCTAGCTTGGAATTCTCTCGATGTTTTAGGCCGAATTTATGTTGCCAATGAAGGAATTAACGCCCAGTTATCGCTTCCGGCAGACAATTTCTACGCCTTTAAAGACACGATCGAAAAATACGATTTTATGAAAGGAATTCGGCTCAATATTGCAGTCGAACACGATGATTATTCTTTTTTGAAACTCACCATAAAAGTTCGTGACAAGATTGTCGCTGATGGTCTTGAAGACGAAACTTTTGATGTGACTAATATTGGAATTCATCTTAAAGCCAAAGAATTCAATGATTTACTGGACGACCCCAACACAATTGTGGTCGATATGCGCAATCATTACGAAAGTGAAATTGGACATTTCACCAATGCCATAAAACCCGATGTGGACACTTTTAGAGAAAGTTTACCCATTATCGAAGACCAACTTTCGGAACATAAACAAGACAAAAACCTTTTGATGTATTGTACGGGTGGCATTCGATGTGAGAAAGCCAGTGCTTATTTCAAACACAAAGGTTTCGAAAAGGTGTATCAACTCGAAGGGGGAATTATTGAATATACACGCCAAGTGAAAGCCGAAGGGTTAGAAAGTAAATTCATCGGCAAAAACTTTGTCTTTGATCATCGCTTAGGCGAAAGAATTACAGATGATATTGTGTCGCAATGCCATCAATGTGGTAAACCCTGTGACGTGCATACCAATTGTGTGAATGAAGGCTGCCATTTGCTTTTCATTCAATGCGAAGAATGCAAAACGGCTATGGAAGGGTGTTGTTCGACAGAATGCAAGGACATTATTCATTTGCCTGAAGAAGAACAAAAAGAAATTAGAAAAGGAGTAAAAAACAGCAACAAGATTTTCAAAAAAGGAAAGTCTGGGGTTTTAACTTTTAAAAAATAAATTATTATTTTCCCACGGTTGAAACCGTGGGCAATGGATTCGGTTCTGAACATAACCCACGGGTTAAACCGTGGGAGACAAACAAGACAAGAACGATATCCCTTAGTTTCAACCGTGGGATACTAAAGAAGATAATCAGAACAAACGGTTTTAACTATGTGAATTTAAACTAAGAATATGCCAAACTCTTATAATAAAATATGGATTCATGCAATTTGGGCAACAAAATTTAGAAATGAATTAATTGATTTTTCAATTGAAAAACAGGTTTATAATTATATTCGTGAGGAATTAATTGAACTTGGATGTCCAGTTAGAATAATAAATGGGATGCCAGATCATGTTCATGCTTTGTTTTTATTAAACCCTCAGAAAGCTATTACAGATGTTATTAAGCAGGTAAAAGGAAGTTCTTCTCATTCTATAAATGGAGAAAATCTAATTCTTGAAAAATTTGCTTGGCAAACTGGGTTTGCTGCGTTTTCTGTTAGTGAATCTCAATTGGAAACGGTTTATAATTACATTAAAAACCAAAAGCATCATCATTTAAATAAAAAAGGGCAAGAGGAATATGATGAGTTTGTTAAATTACATGGATTGTCTTGATAAACTATTTGCTATTTTACGGTTGAAACCGTGGGCAATGGAAGAAATGATAGATGAATAATGACTATAACCCACGGTTTTAACCGTGGGAAAAACAACGACATCAGCAACTGTAACCCATGGTTGAAACCGTAGGCAATGGAATAAATAGTAAAAGCGAATATTTTTGCTAATGACTATAAACCAAGATTTTAGTAGAGTAAATCTCAGAATGATTATCAATTATAACGGTTGAAACCGTGGGAAAAACAACGAGATCACCTATCATAACCCACGGTTTTAACCGTGGGAAACAGACATAAAAAACGATAACGCACGGTTTCAACCGTAAAAAAAACTAATATGACAACGACTAATAAAATAGAATTAATGGCTCCGGCAGGAAACTTCGAATCGCTTCAAGCAGCAATCGATAACAATGCTGATTCGGTATATTTTGGAGTGGAACAATTGAATATGCGAGCCAGAGCAACCGTGAATTTCACAATGGATGATTTACAAGAAATTGCAAATCGTTGCGAAGCCAAAAAAATCAGAACCTATCTAACATTAAACACCATTATTTACGACCACGATTTGTCGGTAGTAAAAACATTATTGGCCAAAGCCAAAGAAGCGAAAATTACTGCGGTGATTGCTTCAGACCAAGCGGTGATTGCGATGGCGAGAGGAATTGGTATGGAAGTTCATATTTCGACTCAATTGAATATCACCAATATCGAAACCATAAGATTCTACAGCTTATTTGCAGACACGATGGTTTTGAGCCGTGAATTGAGTTTGCGTCAAGTGAAAAGTATCACAGAGCAAATCATCAAAGAAGACATCAAAGGGCCAAACGGAAACTTGGTGGAAATTGAAATTTTTGGTCACGGAGCTTTGTGTATGGCGGTTTCGGGAAAATGTTATTTGAGTTTGCATTCGGATAATTCATCTGCCAATCGTGGTGCTTGCAAGCAAAATTGCCGCAAGAAATATACACTTACAGACCAAGAAACCGGTTTTGAAATTGAAGTTGAAAATGAATATTTACTATCTCCAAAAGATTTATGCACCTTGGATTTCCTTGACCAAGTGATTGATTCTGGAATTCAAGTTTTGAAAATTGAAGGTCGTGGACGCGCTCCAGAATACGTTGCAACCGTTATAAAAACCTATCGTGAAGCCATCGATAGTTATTACGAAGGAACTTTTTCAAAAGAAAAAGTAGCAATTTGGATGGAAGCACTGGGAACCGTTTACAATCGTGGTTTTTGGTCAGGCTATTATTTAGGGCAAGAATTGGGCGAATGGAGTGATGTTTCGGGCTCAATGGCAACTCAGAAAAAAGTGTATGTGGGGAAAGGAACCCATTTTTTTCCAAAAGCGGAGATTGGACAGTTCAAAATCGAGGCTTATGACATTCAAGTGGGTGACAAAATATTGGTTACTGGGCCAAGTACTGGTGCCCAAGAAATGATTATCGAAGAAATGTATGTCAACGATATCGCTGCCGACAAAGCCACCAAAGGCGACGAATGTACTTTCAAATTGCCTTTTAGAATTAGAATGTCGGACAAATTATATAAAATTGTAGAAGCCTAATGGTAATTGTAACACTCCAAAGAGCCAAATGCATAGGATGCAATTATTGTGTTGAAATGGCTCCCGTTCAATTTCAAATGTCCAAAAAAGACGGCAAATCGGTTTTGATAAAAAGCGTCAATGCTAAGGGTTTTTTTACCTTAAAATCTCACGATCACACCATAACCGAAAGCTGTGAACTCGCTTCCAAAGCCTGTCCGGTTAAGATAATCTCCGTAAAAGAAACCTAAGTTGTTGATCTCATGACTCGGAATTAATTCAGGCAAAGATTTTTCTTTTTCGTGCTATTTGATTTTTCAACACCTTTAGGTTTATAATTCCTAAAAAGTATGTATTCAGAAAAACATCCTATTTTGTTATCGCATACCACTCATTATTCTTCAAAAAATAAGGCGTTTTTTATTAATGTAACAATTTTATCTAGAATTGTTATGATTTTATTTTGATTTTGTTGTCCGTTAAAATTTTTTTACTAAGTTTACATCACTAATTAAAAAATTTAACTAACTATGAAGAAAAAGTATTTATTACTAATGCTGTTTTTTGCTGGGATCTTAACCGGATTCTCGCAGGATATTACAGTAAAGGGTAGAGTATCAGACCCTAGTGGCAATTCGCTGCCGGGAGTAAATGTTCTTGTAAAAGGAACAAAAAAAGGTTCCTCAACTGGAGGAGATGGTATGTACTCCGTCAAAGCTCCAAAAGGGGCAGTTTTAGAATTTACATTTATAGGTTTTGACACCAAAAATGTGAAAATAACAGGTCCTTCAATGGATGTTGTTTTGAGTGAAGGTTCACAAGCCCTGAAAGAGGTGGTTGTAACAGGATCTTTGGGTATTAAAAGAAGCAAAAGCTCTTTAGGATACGCAGAACAAACTGTCACTGGTAAAGATATCGAGCAAACACAACGCCCTAACTTTATTAATTCTTTGCAAGGCCGTGTGGCCGGATTATCGGTTACGTCTACCTCTGGAGCGCCAGGAGCATCAGCTGCTGTAACTTTGCGTGGTGTAGGTTCTTTGAGCGGAAATAACTCACCATTATATATAGTAGATGGTTTGCCAGTTTCTAATCAAACTTTGAATCAAGGATTGTTGATATCTGATGCCCCTAACCGTAACCAAGATTACACGAATCGTGGTGCGGACATTAATCCAGACGATATCGAATCTGTTACCGTACTGAAAGGACCAGAAGCAGCTGCGTTGTATGGAATTGAAGCAGGAAATGGTGCAATTATCATTACCACCAAAAAAGGTAAAGCAGGAGTTGGCACAGTTGAATTTTCTTCTAACGTACGTATGGAAGAAGTGTACCGTTTCGCCGATACACAAAAAGTATATCAAAGAGGAACAAATGGATTGAATTCTACAGTTGATACTCGAGCATTCGGTGAGCCATATGCGCCTGGAACAAAGTTCTACGATAATGTTTCTAATTTCTTTGAAACCGGTATAGCTTTTCAAAACAACCTTACTTTTACAGGTGGTTCCGATGCTTTAACTTACCGTTTGTCTATTGCAGATTTAAAACAAACGGGTGTTGTGCCAACAACAGCATACGATCGTTTGAACATTACACTAAGCGGGTCGGCCAAAATAGGGAAAAAGCTCAGGTCAGATGCTAATTTTTTATACTCAAAGTCAACTAATATCAAAGCCTCTAAAGGAGGTGGAAGTTTCTTAAACAATTTGTATTTATGGCCAGCAAATGACGATGCAAGAAATTATTTGCAAGCTGATGGCGTAACTAGAAGAAGAATTACGGATTTGTCTGTTGCTTCTGAAATTGACAACCCGTATTGGGAGGTATTCAAAAACCCTGCTCAAGATAGAACTAATCGTATGGTATCTAACATTGGATTGGTTTATGACCCTGCTTCTTGGTTAAGTATTACCGGTAGAGCGGGCTGGGACGTTACCGCTCAAGAAGGATTTAGAGCAACACATCCGCAATCTAATGCTGGATTATCTACTGGTGGTTTTATTGAAAACTATGTTGCAAACAGTACTAATACCAATACTAACATTTTTGCACAAGCACGAAAATCATTCGGAAAATTTAATGCAAAATTAATAGTAGGTAATGCTATCAATTACAATTATCAAACTGTAAATTCTACTTCAGGGTCTAAATTTTTAGAGCAAGACTTCTTGTCAATTAATAATACTGATCCAACAACACAACGTTCTCAACAACGAATCATTCGTAAAAAAGTGGTTGGTTTCTATGGCGAGGCTACAATTGATTATGACAAAATATTAGCCTTGACCTTGACAGGACGTAAAGACTGGACATCTACTTTGCCTTATGGCGATAATGATTTCTTTTATCCTTCGGCATCCTTAGCATTTAATTTTGCCAATATTGGTTCGTTGCGAGATAGCGATTGGTTAACAGTTGGAAAATTGAGAGCATCGTATTCACAAGTTGGTAAGGACGCTTCTCCTTATGATATTTTATCTAATTTTCAGCCGCAGTTAACTACTGGAGCAGGTTTTGCTTACGGTGTAACTGGAGCCAATTCTGATTTAAAGCCAGAATTCAAAACATCGTATGAGTTTGGAACAGAGCTTAAGTTTTTCAAAAACCGTTTGGGCTTAGATGTTGCTGTTTATCGTCAAGAAACCGCAGACCAGATTATTCGTAACTTGCGTTTAAGCTACGGGACAGGTTTTGTGGTATCATCATTTAACTTCGGTACAACTCGTGTTGAAGGTCTTGAAGCCACTTTTACTGCAATTCCTATTCAGACTGACAATTTTGAGTGGAATATGATGCTTAACTTTACTAAAACAGATACTGAATTGTTGAGTTTGCCATCTACTTTACCTGAGTATTATGTGTCTGATACTTGGTTGTACGCCAATGTTAGAGCTGGTGCAAGAGTTGGTAGTCCTTTGACTACGCTTACTGGAGGAAATTATTTGTTTAATACAGCTGGGCAACCGCTAATATCCGGTTCAAACGGACAACCACTTTACAACAATACTTTTCCCATTATTGGTGATAGAAACCCAGATTTTGTTATTGGTTTCGAAAACAAATTTAACTATAAAGAGTTTAGCTTAAGTTTCCTTTTAGATGTTCGAAAAGGTGGAGATGTTTATAATGGAACAGAATTGTTGTTGTACGCTAACGGTCTTTCGGCTAGAACATTGGACAGAGAAACACCAAGAGTTTTAAATGGCATCGTTAGAGACGGTTTAGAAAATACCACTACTCCAACTCAGAACAACATTCAAGTTACACCTTATTACCAACAAGAGTATTACAGTACAAACTATGTTGAAGCAGATTTTATCGAAAAGGACGTAAACTGGTTGCGTTGTAGAGACATCACTTTGTCGTACAGATTGCCAAGTAGATATTTTGCAAAAAGCAACTTCTTCAGATCTATTGGAATTAATTTTACTGTAACAGATGCCTTTATGGTTACAAATTATACAGGAGCTGATCCTGCAGTAAACGGTCTTAACGCATCGACTGGTGGAGCAGGTGGAGGAGGTATGGACTATGGTGTGCTTTCTACGCCAAGAGGATTTAACTTTAATATGAAATTTGGATTCTAATTTTTAGATTATGAAAAGAAAAATGAAAATAAAAACATTATTAGTAGCTGCAGGCTTTGCTTGCGCTGCCATAAGTTGCGAAAACATCACTGATTTAAACGTCAACCCGAGTTTTCCTACAGAAGTATCCCCTATTAGTTTAATTGCTCCTATTCAGCAGCAAATGGCTAGAGGGATTCAATTTGATTCTCGATATTTGGGAAGTTATACACAGTATCATTCAAATGCAACGGCTGGAAATGCTTGGGATAGATTAGGTTATGTTCAAAACTCTGATGCAAGTGGAGAGATTTGGAGAATGACCTATTTTGCAATGGGCCTCAACATCACTCGTTTGCAAGAAGGCGCGATAGAATCACAGCGTTATGACATTTTAGGAGCATCAAAAGCAATGCGTGCCTGGTCTTGGCAAATTACAACCGATTATCACGGTGACCTATTGAAGTTCGACCAAGTGTTTACTCAACGTCTAAACTATGACTATGATAACCAAGAAACCGCTTATGCAGAAGTGCAGAAAGTTTGTACGGATGCTCTCGCAGATTTAGCTCGTACAGATGGAGGCGTTAATGCTTCCTATATGGCTCAAGGCGACAAAGTTTACTTGGGAGATCGTTCTAAATGGATTAAGTTTGTTAATGGTATATTAGCTAGAAATGCCAATAGTATTTCTAATAAATCGACTTATAACCCTGACAAAGTTATTGGCTTTGTAGACAAAGCCATGGCAAGTTCAGCAGATGATTTCGTTATTAAATTCAATGGAAACATTACAGATGATGCCAACTTTTTTGGACCATTACGTAACAACTGGGCGGGTTTCCGTCAAACAGATTTTATCGTTAGAGCAATGAATGGTAGCATTTTTACTGGGGCAATTGACCCTAGAATGAGTAGAGTCCTTGCACCATCAGTGGGTGCATCTGAAACTGCTCCAGCTAGTGCAGCAAATCCAGATCCAACGAAATACACCTACAATGGAAATCCATTAAATACTGCTGCAGCAACGGCTGGCACATCCAGAATTCCTAATTTATGGGGTACATATTCTGCTGGACTTTCTACTGATGTTGGTCGTTATTTGTTCCGTAATAATGTAGATTTTCCTATAATGACTTACGTCGAAATGCAATTTATTAAAGCAGAAGCGCAATTCCGAAAAGGAGATAAAGCCGCTGCGCTTATTACCTACAAAAATGCAATTTCAAACAGTATCGATTTTGTAAATAAATATACAGTTGCAAGAACTACATTCCCAATTACTACTGCGATTTCTGCCGCTGAGAAAGCCGCTTTTTTAGCGAATGTAGATGTGGTTCCAACGGATAATACAAAATTGACTCTTAGTATGATTATGATGCAAAAATATGTTGCATTGTACGGTTTTGGTTATTTAGAAACTTGGACTGATATGCGTAAAGCTCGATATGGTACCGATATTTATCCAACATTAAATACCGTTCCTAATCCTGCACAAGGCGGTTTGTTCTTGGACAACAATGGTAAATTACCTTATAGAGTTCGTCCACGATATAATTCAGAATATGTTTGGAATTTTGGCGCACTTCAAGCTATTGGAGGAGATAAAATTGACTACCATACTGTAGAAATGTGGTTCATGCAACCGTAATTAGTGTAATTCTTAAAAAAAAGTAAATGAAAAATAAATTTATAAAATTAACAAGAGCACTTTTACCTGCTTTGGTAGGTATTGCATTATTGTCTTGTGATGATGAGCACGTGTTTCAACAATTAGAACAACCTGTAGCTGAAAATGCTGCTAGCGTAAAGTTTATTCACACCGCAGTTGGACCAGCTGGAACGAATTTTACAATAAATTACTTTGGTAATGACAATGTAAAATACACTCCAATCGCAATTTCGACAGGTTTGCCAATAGGTTTTGGTGTTGGGGGTACTTTTCCAGCCTCTATTAACTACGGTTCTGTATTGGCAGGAAAGCAAAGTATGAAAATTGTTATACCGGCTACCGCGACAGTTCCTGAGAGTCTTTTATTGACTGAGGAGTTGACTTTAGATGCCGGAAAACGCTATTCTAACTTTTTAGTTGGTTTTCCAGCGTATACAAATTATACCATTGCAGATGATTTTAGCGTAGCTTCGGATCCTAAGTTATGTTATGTTCGTTTCATCAATGCAATTACCAATACACCCGCTGGTGGTTATGATCTAGTTGTGACCAAAACTGTACCTGCAACATCTACAACACCTTCGGTTGTAAAGGAGGTTGCCAAATTTAGTAATATTGGTTATTTGGCTGGAAGCACTGCATTTATTGCAATGGAACCCAACCTGCAAACAGAATCAATTGCTTATGCAGTTCAATTGCGCACCGCCGGCACTACAACGGTAATTGCCTCTACAACACTAACCCCGAGAAGCAGTAGAATTTATACTTTTTTCTCGAGAGGTCGGGTAGGTGGATTGTCTGCTGGAGCACCGAGTGCTACAGTTAATATTCCAGCGATTTCTTTTTACACAAATAGATAAAATTGTCTTGGTTTAGTTCTTAAAGCCATCTTAGTTTTCTAAGATGGTTTTTTGTTTTTAGAGATTGATGTTTAATATCACTTCATTTTTGTTTACTGCTTTTTCGGTATTTCTGTGGCCCTAATGATACTTTATATAAGCTGTTGCCACTATCCCGCATTCGAATTCAGAATTTAAATAGCGATTTGTTTAGTTACCTTCAAATCCAAATTCTAATTTAGCTATAATAAGCAGTTGTAATATCACTACAAATCATACCAATTGTAATTTTAAAATGGTCTAATCCATTTAAAAATTTTACAATGGTTTATGCCGATAGACAATATATTGAGTACAATTTATTGGACTCTTATATATTGCTAATCGGTATCATTTAGTATGTAAGCAAAAAAGATATTAGAATCGGTTGGAAGCAGGTTTGTTCTTCAGATCACTTCATTATTTGTATTTAACAACGAATTTGGATCAAATAAGAAACACCTATTCCTGGAGTCAGCGTCATAAACAGAATTACGGTCACGCTATGATTGAAGATGCTGAAAACAAAGGGGTGTTGCCTGCAAATGATTTCATTATCGAGCCCACTTCTGCAATCGCAGGACTTTTTTTGCAGTAACATTTGTGTAGCTCCTATAAAAGTGATACCTCACGGCTTATTTCGCATTATAACACCAAGAAGGGAACACTACAAAAGACGAAAGCAAAACCTAATGCTATTGACACTACATTAAAATTTAACTATTTTACACGATAATGTGATAAAAAAAACAGTTCATTCTTTTTTTTTGTTAAAACACAGTTAATATTTAAGATATTTTTGTTTATGTTTGCATAACTAATCAATTAAATTAACCGCAATGAAAAAAAAGTATTTAATTCTTTTGCTGTTTTTTGTTGGAATACTATCAAGCTATTCCCAAAATATTACAGTAAAAGGTAAAGTTTCAGACGCTAATGGCTTATCGCTGCCAGGCGCAAATGTTTCTGTTAAAGGGACCAAATCTGCCGTTGCAACGGACATGGATGGGAATTATGAAATTGGAGCTTCAAGAGGAGCTACATTAGTGTTTTCCTTCATCGGATTTCTAAATCAGGAGGTCAAAGTTACAGGGAATACTCTTAATGTAAAATTAAAAGAAGGAGGCGATAATAATCTTGAAGAAGTTGTTGTAACCGCAATGGGAATTAGCAACAAATCAAAATCCTTGGGGTATGCTAATCAAACCATCAAGGCGGCGGATGTAGAACGTCCAGGACAACTTAATGCTCTGCAAGCGCTACAAGGAAGTGTTTCTGGGGTAACTATCAGTAAAACTTCAGGTGAAGCCGGTGGTGGTGTTGATATCTTGATTAGAGGTGTTTCCTCTTTGAATACAGGAAGTAACAACCAACCTTTGATAGTTATTGACGGTAACCCTATTTCCAATAATGTGATTGCTGGAAATGTTTTACCAAGTAGTGGTTCGAACTCTCCTAACAGTAATGAACAATTTTCTTTTTCGAATCGTGGCATCGACATTAACCCTAACGATATTGAGTCTTATACAGTGCTTAAAGGTGCTGGAGCAACTGCTCTTTATGGAATTTTAGCGGGTAATGGAGTTATCATAATTACCACCAAAAAAGGGAAAGAAGGAAGAACAAAAATTAGCATCACCTCTAGTACAACGATGAATGAAGTTAATAAATATCCTGAATTGCAATCAACCTATAGAGAAGGTTCTTACAGACAGACCTCGATAAATCCAGCTCCGAGAACTTTTGATTATTATCCTGCAGTAAAAAGCATGAATGCTAATACTCCAACTGGAATCTCATTCAATGTCAACCCATCATCTGCAACAGGAGCTTTATTAAACGGTGGTTTTCAAACTAACGGTCCAAAGTATTCAAGTGCCGACGACAAAAGCATCTACTTCAGAGATTTTTATAAAGACTTTTTCTTAACTGGTGTGACTTTCGACAACAATGTAAGTGTAAGCGGCGGAACAGAAAAAATGAATTATTTTGTTTCTGCTTCCTCAAGTAAATCTTCAGGAATCGTTCCAAACAGTGATTATACAAGAAAAACCTTGAAATTTAATGGTAATTATAGAATGTCTGATAAACTAAAATTTGGCACTTCGATTACCTATGCAAATTCTGGTGGAGCTCGTGCGAATGGCGGTGATAAATCTGTAATGAGTTCGTTATCCTATTGGTCTCCATCGATAGATGTAAATGACTATTTGACCCCTTCTGGAACTATGAAGGACTGGACTGTAGGAACAATTGATCAACCGGTTTATTTGGCGATGACCAGTAACTTGACAGACAAAGTAAACCGTTGGATTGCTTCGGCCGATATGAATTGGCAAGCTAATTCGTGGTTAAACGTGGTGTATAGAGGAAGTGTTGATAATTATTCCGATTATAGAAACCGATATGTAGGTCCTGAATTAGACACAGGAATTAGTGTTAAAGGATTTATAGTAGATCAAAATATTGGTTTCACTGGTTTGAACTCTAATTTATTGGCCACAGCCGTGAAAAAATTCGGTGATTTTAATACATCGTTAATGCTTGGTCATCAAATATTCGATACTGAAACCAACAATAATTATGTAAGAGGTGAAGGCTTATTAATTCGTAACTTTAATAATATTTCTAATACTACTAACAAATTTTCAGAGCAGCAAACGGAACGAGTTAGAACAGTTGGTTATTTTGCTGAATTAAAAGCAGATTATAAAGAGCGCGTTTTCGCTGCCGCTACTGCTCGTAGAGACCAAGCATCAACATTGCCTGAAGAAACTCGTGATTTCGACTATTACTCTACAAACGTAGCCTTTGTTTTCCACGATCTATTGGATAAGAACGGAAGCCTTCTTTCTTTTGGAAAACTACGTGGGTCTTGGGCACAAGTAGGTAAAATTCCGCCATTTGGAATTGGAAGATACAGCACACCAGATGTGATTCCTTTCAATGGAATCGGTGGAGTTTCGCTAGGGACTGTAGGAGCAAACCCTGAAATACGAGCTGAGATAGTCACCACTTGGGAAGGCGGAGTTGATTTACGCTTTTTCCGCGATCGCCTTCGATTGGAGTACACTTATTTTGATAGAAAAAGTGATGGCCAAATTTTACCTGCAGGTTTAGCGTTTTCTACAGGACAAACTTCCTCCTGGGATAATAATGGATCTATGAAAACTACAGGACACGAATTGACGTTAGCTGCCGACATTATTAAAAACAATACTTTTAAATGGAATGCTATCGTTAACTTCACTGCGTATGATACCGAAGTGTTATCTTTAAACGGTTTTGACCAAATTGATTTTGCTAATGATGCAGGAGCTTCTGAGGTATATTCTAGAGTAAAAGTGGGTGATCCTATGGGTTCCATTTACGCACAAAGTTGGAAATATGTAAACGGAGAACTTTTAATTGGAACTAATGGTTTGCCAACTATAGAAACCGATAAAAATGGCGCGCTTCTTTATACCAATGTTGGAAATGCATTTCCTGATTATGTAGTAACGCTAAACAATAACTTTAGTTATAAAAACTGGGATTTAGGCTTCATGTTCGAATACAAAGCAGGAGGAGAAGGTTTTGACCCAGCCGAAAGGAATAGTATTAGAAATGGGTCTTTAAAAATGACTGAAGTAAGGGAATTAACAGTATTAGACGGAGTAAAATCCGATGGAGCTGGAGGATATGTGCCAAACGACATAAAAATAATGACCGACGGTAATACGTATTGGAGAAATGCAGTAGTCAATCGAGCTTCTGAAATATTGATTCAAGACACTTCTTGGATAAAACTTAGAAACGTGTCTTTGACCTATAACTTTTCAAGTAATTTAATTTCTGTATTGAAATTATCTAATGCTTCTTTATCTGTCAACGGAAACAATTTCTTGTTGTGGACACCGTGGAGAGGTTTTGACCCAGAGGGAAGTCAATATGGTGCAGCAAGTAATGTGTATGGATTCTCAGGAAAAAACATTCCTCTAACACAAAGTTTCTCAATGGGTTTAAACATTGGTTTTTAATTTAAAAAAAAGAATTATGAAAAATATATATAAAATTGCTGGAGGGCTCCTATTAGCAATCTCAATTTATAGTTGTAGCGATAACTATTTTGATGTTAACACACCAAGTAATGCGGTGCCCAACGACCAAATTGCCATGAAAGATGTATTGTCACCTTGTATCAAATACACCATGAACGCACAATATAATGTAGCATCAAATATTGCCCAGGTGGATCAACATATTACGACAGTTGTTTTGGATCGTCAAGGAATCGACAATCAGTTTTTGGCTACTTTAGACGGCTATTGGAGAATAGTTTATACTCAAGCGCTACCTAATATTCAAGTATTAGAAGATAAAGCCAAAGCTACTAATTCTAGCCACTATCTCGGAATTGCCAAAGTGTTGAAAGCCATTAATATAGGAACCACAACAGATTTGTATGGCGATATTCCTTATTCTGAGGCTCTTATGGGAACGGAAATACTATATCCAAAATACGATTCTCAACAAGCTATTTACACAGAGGTAATCAAGTTGTTAGACGAGTCTATAGCCTTGCTTTCTGCTCCTAATACTTCGACATTTACTCCAGGAGGAGAAGATTTGATTTACGGAGGAAAGACAGCAAACTGGGTAAAAGCGGCCTATTCATTCAAAGCTAGATTTCAATTGCACTTATCCAAAATTAATGGTTCGACCGCCACAGCAAATGCTGTATTAGCAAGTTTATCTAAAGGTTTTACCTCAAATGCTGACGATTTTCAATTAAAATACAACAGCGTAAACATTAACCCTTGGTATTCTTCACAAGTTGGCTTATTTACAGGAAACGTATTTTTTGCCATTTCGAATCATTTCATCAGTTATATGAACGGAAGTGTTGGTGGTGTTTTCCCTTTTGCTGCGCCAGCTGTAACAATGGATCCGAGATTACCAATGTTAGTCGATATGAGAACCTACAATTCCTCTGGAGTAACAGGCACTCAACCGCTACTGCCTGCCGGATATGTAGGAACAACTAACGGAACAGGTTCGCCTTCCTCAGCAAAAATCGGCACACAATTCTTTTATTCTAGAATAGATTCTCCACTGATTTTTCTAAGTTTTGCCGAAACTAAGTTTATCGAAGCCGAAGCTCAATTCCTTCTTGCTGGAGGAACACCAACCACTGTAGGCTCTAATGCTGCTGCCTATGCTGCCTATCTTGCAGGAATTACTGCCAATATGGATAAAATAGGAGTACTAGCTACCGAGAAAAATGCATATGTAGCCGATGCCTCTATTTCAAAAGGTGCTGCAGCTTTAGAGTTGAAAGATATTATGAGACAAAAATTTATTGCATTATTTCTAAATCCAGAAACATTCAGTGATTATAGAAGATATAATTTTTCTACCAATGCTTTCAAAAATTTAAAAATTCCAGTAAACACGGATCCAATTAATAATGGCCAATGGATGAGAAGAATTGTGTACTCTACCAATGAAAGAAGCGCCAATGCAGCTAATTATTCATTGAATTTCAAACCTATGATTACGCCAGTTTGGTGGGATAAATAAGCCTTAAAATTTCAATTTGAAAACCTCTATTTCCGTAAAAAGAAATGGAGGTTTTTTTGTTTTTGAAAACTTGAAAATCTAAAACCAAAAAAATACTATCTTTACAAACTAAACGTTTAAGAACTTAAATTGCGCCCGTCGCAATACGACATATAAAATTATGGCATGTACAAGTTGTTCAACTTCTGATGGAGGTGCTCCAAAGGGTTGTAAAAATAATGGGACTTGCGGTACCGATAGCTGCAACAAATTAACGGTTTTCGACTGGCTTTCGAATATGAGTTTGCCCAACGGAGAAACCCCTTTCGACTGTGTAGAAATCCGTTTCAAAAACGGAAGAAAGGAATTTTTTCGCAATACCGAAAAGTTAACTTTAAGTATGGGCGACATTGTCGCAACCGAAGCTTCTCCAGGACACGACATAGGAATTGTGACTTTAACAGGTGAGTTGGTTCGAATTCAAATGAAGAAAAAAGGGGTAAACACTGCTAGTGCAGATATTGCTAAAGTCTATAGAAAAGCGTCTCAAAGAGACATCGATATTTGGTCCGCTGCACGCGATAAAGAAGAACCAATGAAGGTTCGAGCCCGTGAATTGGCTATTTCCCAAAAACTGGAAATGAAGATTTCTGACATTGAATTTCAAGGTGATGGTTCAAAAGCGACATTCTATTATACCGCCAATGATAGAGTCGATTTTAGACTTTTAATCAAAGACTTTGCTAAAGAATTTAGCACAAGAGTCGAGATGAAACAAGTAGGTTTGCGTCAAGAAGCCGCTCGTTTGGGGGGTATTGGATCTTGTGGACGAGAATTGTGTTGTTCTACTTGGCTAACCGATTTTAGGAGCGTAAACACCTCGGCAGCTCGTTACCAACAATTGTCTTTGAACCCTCAAAAACTGGCTGGACAATGCGGTAAATTGAAATGTTGCCTTAATTATGAACTCGACACCTATATGGATGCCTTGAAAGGTTTTCCAGACTTTGACACCAAATTAATCACCGAAAAAGGAGATGCTATTTGTCAAAAACAGGATATTTTCAAAGGCTTGATGTGGTTTGCATATACCAATGATTTTGCCAATTGGCACGTATTAAAAATAGACCAAGTCAAAGAAATCATTGCCGAAAACAAACTTAAAAACAAAGTGAATTCGCTTGAAGATTTTGCAATTGTAATTGTTCAAGAACCTGAAAAGCACTTTAATAACGCAATGGGTCAAGAAAGTTTAACCCGTTTTGACCAACCCAAGAAAAAGAAAAAGTCGAACAAAAAGCGCAAAAATGGTGAGAAGCTAATTGTAGCTAATGATGGCGAAAAGCAAAACAATAGCAACAATAATAACAAGCTGAACAATAATAGACCGAACAACAATAGGCCAAATAACAATAGGCCAAACAATAACGCTAAACCTGCTACTTCAAACGACAAAAATCCTGTTGTTGCCAGGAAACCTATAATTATTACTAAAAATGAGAATAAGGAATAGTGCATTACTAGTTTTAGTTGTAATTCTCTTTTTTTCGTGCGACAAAAAAAGAGTTTTCGACGAATACAAATCCGTGGGAACTGCTTGGCACAAGGACAGTGTAGTAAGCTTTGATTTACCCGAATTAGATTCGACGAAACGATACAATCTTTTTGTAACTTTGAGAAACAACAACAGCTATCCGTTCAACAATCTTTTCCTGATTGTGGGATTAGAGCTGCCCAACGGTTTTACTAAAGTGGACACACTTGAGTATCAAATGGCCAATCCAGACGGCTCACTAATGGGAGATGGCTTTTCAGACATTAAAGAAAGCAAACTGTTTTTGAAAGAAAAAGTACGCTTTAGAGGAAAATACAAAGTAAACATCAAACAAGCGGTGCGTGAAAACGGGAAAGTTCCTGGAGTTACAGCTTTAGAAGGTATTACAGAAGTTGGTTTTAGAATAGAAAACAGAGATTAAGAAGTTATTATGGCTAGTCAAAAAAACAATATTCAAACAAAAAAAGTAGAAAAGGATATCAACTACTACAAAAATAAATTTTGGAAAATTTTCTTTTATGGTCTAGGAGGATTATTATTATTTTTCCTTTTTGCCTCTTGGGGACTTTTTGGTTCGATGCCTTCATTCGAAGACTTAGAAAATCCTGATTCAAATTTAGCTACCGAAATCATCTCCTCTGACGGAGTTATTTTGGGTAAATATTTCGAGAAAAACAGATCGCAATTAAAATATTCCGACTTGCCTAAAAACCTTGTTGATGCTCTCGTAGCGACCGAGGATGTGCGTTTTTATGAACATTCAGGAATAGATGGCAGAGGAACTTTAAGAGCGGTTTTCAGTCTTGGAACAAGCGGAGGAGCAAGTACCTTGACACAACAATTAGCAAAACAATTATTCCACGGTGAGGGCTCAAAATTCTTGCCTTTTAGAATTGTACAAAAAATCAAGGAATGGATTATTGCTATTAGACTTGAAAGACAATATACTAAAAATGAAATCATTGCCATGTATTGTAATGTCTATGATTTTGGTAATTATTCGGTAGGAGTTAGTTCAGCGGCACAAACCTATTTTTCGAAAGCACCTAAAGATTTAACCATTGACGAATCGGCAATTTTGGTCGGAATGTTTAAAAACTCAGGTTTGTACAATCCGGTAAGAAATGCTCAAGGTGTCAAAAACCGTAGAAATGTGGTGCTTTCGCAAATGGAAAAATCAGGGATAATTACCGAAGATCAAAAGCTAAAACTACAAGCCTTGCCAATCACACTTCGTTTCAAATTGGAAAGTCACCGCGAAGGGACAGCAACTTATTTCAGAGAATATTTGCGTGACTATTTGAAAAAATGGGGAGAGGAAAATAAAAAAGCTGATGGTTCTGATTATAACATTTACAAAGACGGTCTAAAAATCTACACCACAATTGATTCCAGAATGCAATTACATGCCGAAGAGGCCGTTGAAAAACATATGGAAAACCTGCAAGAGCAGTTTTTTATTGAAGCCAAAACCAATAAAAACGCCCCTTTTGTAAACATTTCGCAAGCTGAAACCGACCGAATTATGAAGCAAGCGATGAAAGCATCCTATCGTTGGACCGTGATGACCGAAATGGATAAATCCGAAGAGGAAATTATAGCTTCATTCAGTAAAGAAACAAAAATGAAGGTATTTACTTGGAAAGGGGAAAGAGATACCATAATGACACCTTTGGATTCTATTCGATATTACAAACACTTTCTGCAATCGGGTTTAATGGCTATGGAGCCTCAAACCGGAAACATCAAAGCTTGGGTTGGAGGCATCAATTATAAATATTTCCAGTACGATCACGTAGGGCAGGGAGCAAGACAAGTGGGTTCTACATTTAAACCATTCGTTTATGCCACCGCTATCGAGCAATTGGGTATGTCACCTTGTGACACCATCCTAGACGGCCCATTTATGATTCGCAAAGGGCGCCATCACGTAACCGAAGATTGGGAACCACGAAATTCTAACAACAGTTACCGTGGAATGGTCACGTTAAAACAAGGATTGGCCAATTCTATCAATACCATTTCGGCAAAATTAATTGATAAAACAGGGCCAGAAGCTGTTATCGAACTGACCCATAAACTGGGGGTAAAATCCCAAATCCCCGCTCAGCCATCCATTGCCTTAGGTGCTGTAGATATCACGGTAGAAGATATGGTTGCAGCGTACGGTACATTTGCCAATCAAGGTGTTTATGTAAAACCTCAATTCATTTCTAGAATAGAAGATAAAAGTGGTCTAATTATTTACGAACCTATTCCAGAGTCTCACGATGTGTTGAACAAGGACATCGCATTTGCAGTAATTAAATTGCTCGAAGGAGTTACCGAAAGCGGTTCAGGAGCAAGATTAAGAACCTCTGGTGGCGGAAGCGGAGACAATCGCTGGACCGGTTATCCGTATATGTTTACCAATCCAATTGCAGGAAAAACGGGAACCACACAAAACCAATCCGATGGATGGTTTATGGGAATGGTACCTAACTTAGTAACTGGTGTTTGGGTAGGTTGCGAAGATCGTTCAGCACGTTTCAAAGGGTTGACTTACGGTCAAGGAGCAACGGCGGCTTTGCCAGTTTGGGCCTATTTTATGAAAAAATGCTACGAGGACGAAAACCTTAAAGTTTCGAAAGAGCCATTCGAAAGACCATCAAATCTTTCTATAAAAGTAGATTGTTACACCCGCCGCGCTGTCGTCAAAGACACCACAGCTGTAGAGCAAGAAACAGAGGAATTCGAATTGTAAATACCATTAAGTTAAAATTTTTATTCGTCTCTTCGAGTGATCCCGCTTTTGGGCGGGATTGTATCGAGAAGCCTCTAATAGAAGAGTTCTCGATACATTTTATTAAAAAACTATCGCATTTTTTAATAAAATACTCGAACAGACGAAGCAATCTGAGTCAGAATAAAAACTCGATATGATCAACAAAAAAGTTAACAACGTACAAGAAGCACTCCAAGGAATCGAAAACGGAATGACCCTAATGCTGGGAGGTTTCGGATTATGTGGCATTCCAGAGAATTCCATTGCCGAACTCGTCAAAAAAGAAACAAACAATCTCACCTGTATTTCCAACAATGCCGGAGTCGATGATTTTGG